>NC_012521.1 GCF_000010805.1 Rhodococcus opacus B4
CGCGGCGCTGCTCCCGGCGCTCCGCGCCGGGAGACGGGGCGAGTCGCTTCGCTCCCCGCCAGGGAGCCGCTGCGCGGCTCGCGGTGGGTCCATTCCCGTTGCCGACGATCGAGTCGCTTCGCTCCTCTGAGTTTCCGAGATTAGGCTCCCACCAAAGCTTTTCATCGGCACGTTTGATCCGGTCCCCCACAGCCGAACGAGGCTGTGGAGACGGGGTGGTGCGCCCGGCCCGCCGCCCACTCGCCTTCCTGTGCCGCTCCATGTCATACCCACAGCATACCACCCACCCCCACACAACCCAAAACATCGAAAACCTCAAATCATCTAAATCTGTTGATGAACAACAACTTCCAAACCTTACAAGCTGAGGTTTGTGCACAAAACACGTAAAGACCTATTCACCAACTAATTACCGAAACATGTTGCAAATCAACGTCTTTCAAAAACGACTCAAAACCGGACGCAACAGACACCCGCGCGCCCGCCGGAACCCCGGCGCCGCCACTCCCCGAACAGGTCGCCGGCGCCCCCACATCACAAACCGGGGACATGTCATCACACCAGGTCACAGCACCATTACGGCCGCGAGTGCCGAGGTCGCGTCGATCCCACCCATAACCACCTACACACCGCCCAGAATGGGCAGCAGGGAATTCAGCAGCGGTTCGCGTCGCTCGCGGCGACGCCTGGGGAGGAAGTACGTCATGGTGTTCGAGAGATTCTCCGATCAAGCCCGTCAAGTGGTCGTCCTCGCCGCCGGCGCCGCCCGCACCCACCACCAGAACTCCGTCGGCACCGAACACCAGCCCGCCCCAGATCTTCGACGCCGGCGCCCCGGAGCGGCAGCGCTGACCTCATGGGGTGTCACCGCGCCGGCCCTCGAGAGCAAGCTCGCGGGTGCCAGCGCACCGGCAGGCTCCGCTCCGGCGGTTGGGCACATCCCGTGCACCGGCGAAAACGAAGAAGGTCCTCGAGGACAGCCTGCGCCAGACCGCCCTGCTCGGGCACGAAGAGGATCGGCACCGACCACCTTCTCCTGGCCCTGCTCGACGACCCCACCTCCACCGGCGCTCAGATCCTCACCGACCTCGCATCCCTGCCCATCAGCGAGATGCGTGAGCACCTCAGACGCGAACTGGCCCAGCAGCCCACTCCAGGTCCCGCACACCGCATCCCCATTCGGCTCAGCGACGACGAGTACACCCGCGCCCACGCTGCCGCCCGCACCGCCGGCCAGAACCTCGAAACCTGGATCCACAACCGCATCACCGACGCCCTCGAACAACCCGAATAGCAGGTTCAGTCCACACACCCACCGGCGGGCGACCGAGGTTCTACCTACTGACACCGGCACCGAGACTGCCGAGGCACAACACGAACGGCCCCCACCACCGCAAACGGTGGAGGGGGCCGCCCCACGACACAGACGCGCCTGCATCGCATCAGCCCGTTTTCACCCGACTGCCAAGCGCACTAGTCGCTCCGCTGGCCGGAGAAGGAAGACCGGACCGAACCTGGACGTCACGCTACTGCGACCATCCACTCACGCACAACCACCGAAACCAGCACCGGGCTCACACCGGGACGTGTCATCTTTCCTGGTCAGCGCGCTCTCCGAAGCCGCGGTTTTTGCCGTCCATCCACGCGATGACATCGAACACCCGCAGTGCCGAGACCTCTTCGGGAAGGCCGGCCTCCTATTCAGTCTCGAATGGCTCGCGCGGTATCCATTAGGTTCTTTCTGGCCTGCACATACCCTTGCCGCGGTTCGTCAACATCGGGTGGCGACGGCTCATCGGAAAGGTCACCGTTGTTCTGAATATAGGCAACGGTCCGGCTCAAAACAGTTCGGTTCCAGTCAATGACCGACTCGCCGAACTTTGTGAGGGCTGTGTGCAGCTCATCTAGAGCCGTCTTGGCAGATGGAATTACTAACTCCGCGCGCGCAATCGCGTTCAGGAGCGCGGTTTCCTCCTCGCGGAACTTCCGAATCCGGGAGGCAATTTGTTCCCATATCTCGTCCTCATCGTTGTAGGTCGAGTACATTCGGATCTCGCTCTCAGCCGCGTCAATCCCGACGAACGCATGGTCCGCCGCTGCGACTGCCTCGACAAGGGCGATTCGTTGCTTTTCTCGCTGGTCGACACCGCGGGTTCGGTTCGACCATATGAGGTTGAAGGTCTGAGTGATAACAATGCCGCTGAGGGTGCTACCTGCCGCAAGGATTGCCGCCCAACCTGGGGTGAAGTACATCCTCAAACAATTACACGAGCGATCGCACTCACGCTGGTCGGGATATTCGGGTAAGTCATCTACGCGCTGCAACTGGCAACGCAATCCCGCGCTAACCGTTACCCGGTGGCGGCACCGGTTTCGGGTGATGTGGCTGACAAACCCCGCCAGCACAGTCGGGGCGGCGCTCACCGTCTACGTCCGCCGGGGCGGCGCGGTAACCTTCCACAACCACTTCCGATGGCCCGCAATCACACCCCAGCGGCCACCGGCCGGCCGCCAGCTACGGCTCGAACTACTGACCATTGCCGCCGAGGCCGACCAACTCGTCATTACCTTCACGACAGATAAACGCATCGCCACCACGTACAACAGGGACGGGTGGCGGGCACCCACCCCCGCCGAACGTCACGAGTACACGATCCCGACAACCACGAAACAAAACGGCGAGTTCACGCGCTGGGATCTGCTGTTCGATCCTCACGACGAAAAATGCGCAGCCACCCTCACAGCTGCACGAGCCGAACTCGCTACCTGAGAGACGCAGCTGTCGGTGGCTAGGCGCCGCGGCGGGCACGGGCGCCCTCGACCACGGACCGCTGAAGCACCCAGGTACCGCCCACACGGGTGACCGGCAGCCCTTGCCCTTGATGGCCTTCAGCACGCCCTGACGGGTCATTCCGAGGCCGTCGGCGGCCTCCTGCACCGACACCAGCGGCGGGCGGCGGTCCATCGCGTCGGTGAGGCGGTCGAGATGGAACCGGAACGGATCCTCGACACCGCACAGACCAGTAACCCGAACGCGACCCAGGGGCAAATATCGCTCGAGACTTCCAGTTCGGGGCAAGATCGAGACCTTCACCCGTCAAACATTTCGCCCACCACCTGTCAATACGCTGGGTGAATGAGTCCAACAAATGGTGAAGACTAGCCGCTTCGCCTGCAGACCGCGGTTCGGACGCGGAGCCGTATATTGATGCGATGACCACAAGCACGCAAAGCGCTCGGAGACTAACGCCACGCTCCCGCGTCATCCAGTGGACAGTCCGCAACTTCAAAGCGCTCGAGCATGCGACGTTGCCCCTAGACAGATTGAACGTGCTTGTTGGCCCAAATAGTTCCGGAAAATCGAGCCTTATCCAAAGCTTGTTACTTTTAGCGCAAAGCACTGATGATGAAGTAATCCTCAACGGCCCATTGGTCCGCCTTGGCGACCCTCTCGATGTCATAAGCGCAGATTCCGAATTTGTATCTCTTGGTTTTGTAGTAGACGGGACAAGAATCCCCGGAGCCGACGAATCGACAAGCAACGTACTGTTCGAAGTGACTTTGAGTCACCAGCACGGATCGCTCGTAGTTTGCGAATTTACTGCAGTCGAGGAAAACACTGACCGGATACTTATAAGAGCAACATCCGAACGAGTCAATGCCGGAATTCGGGCCGACGTCACGAAGGACTCGCGAGTCCACGAAACAGTCCTCCGCGTCCGAGAGATTAACGGCAGCGACTCACCCTCATCAACATTCATTACCTTTACCGGCCTATTTCCGGAAGCTTTGGTCTACAAAAGCACTCGGCAGCAGGTGCTGTCCGAATTGCGTAGAGGTATACGTAGCGCCAGAAACGATTCCGATTCTGAACTTGCATTTTCTGCGACGTATGAAGTAACACAGTGGATGCGCCGCAATATAGACAAAATGCCCGAAGAAGTCCGTGGCATCGTGACATCAAAATCACATGGGGCCTTCTCGCAACTGTTCGAATTGCCGCGCACTGCCTTGAGCGAGCTACTAGACGCATTCGTCGCGGCCGAAGTATCCGAAATCGAATGGGCACGAGTATCGATTACCAACTTCCGGCGCCTTGGGACCCGACGTATCCGATCTACCGCACTGCTTGGACTTAGCCCTAAACGTGAAAACGTTGTTTCGGTCCTTGCACTCGCTTCAGATGCTCTGCTGGCCTTCCAATCTTCGATTCGCTACCTTGGGCCCCTCCGTGAAGAGCCGCAGGTGGTTTCCCCGACCGGCGCCAGATATCGCGCGTTACCGGCAGGACCCAAAGGTGAATACACCGCCGATCTCTTGGCCAGAATGAGGGTAAGCGAGATCCGTTACGGCGATTGGAACGGCGAGATTCGCGTCGGAACAGTGTCCGAGGCTCTTACCCTATGGACCGCCTACCTTGGGGTCGGGGACGACGTCTCGGTTGAAGATCAAGGAAAACTGGGCAGAGGACTTCGCATCCGCGTTAACGGGATCGAGCGCGACCTTACAACAATTGGCGTGGGAGCGAGTCAACTAATACCCGTCCTAACCGTTGTTCTCACTGCTCCTGCCGGTTCAATAGTTCTCCTGGAACAACCGGAACTGCATCTGCACCCTTCGGTGCAAAGTCGTTTGGCGGATTTTTTCCTTCGTGCACGCATCAACATAAAATTGGTCGTAGAGACACACAGCGAGTACATGATCACACGGATTAGGCGCCGTGTAGTAGAGAAGACGACACCTGCCAGACATATTGCGGTTCTATTTGCCGAGCAACACGATGGCATCACTGAAATGCGCCACCTACACCTTGACCGCCTCGGAGACTTCTCTCATTGGCCACGCGCTTTCTTCGACACTCAGGACGAAGAGGCACGCGCCCTTGTGGTCGCTGTCAGAAAAGCTATTGATTCTGGACAAAAGTCATGAAACTGTTGCTCGATCCCCGATTGCTGATTTTCCCGTCAGAGACCAGCGACCGGAAGCAGTTGATTGAAATATGGGGAAGAATTGTAGATTGGTCTTCAGACAGTCGCATCGCTATAGGCACCGAATCCCTAGAACATGTGTGGAATCACTTCGGGGAGGTCGGATATCCCGAGAAGGACTTAGCAATGTACCCGCCGGCACTACGAAACGAGTACAGGCAGGCATTGAATAAAATAATGTCGCGCATTATCGAGCACTGTAATCACCCCACCGAGCTTGATGTGCGTCCGGAGTACGTCGGAAGTGAGGAACAGAAGAATGCGTTGACTCGCGACGTCGCGGGCACAGCCGGAGGGTCGATCGTCGGCATCGCGAGCACTCGATCAAGCTGGAGCGAGGATTGCGTAAAAGTGTGGTTCACACCGCCACCACCTAGCGAACTCGAAATATGCGTTGATGCACGCTCACCACTTGCAATTGAGACTCGAGCGACCGTCGAAGCCGCCCTGCGCGGAAGACGGGTTCACATAGTCGGCGGCAAGCCGAATCAACGTATTTATAAATCGATTTTTGAAATGACGGGGATCCGAGAGTCGGACATACACTGGATCGCTGCGGAAAAGTCTAAGCCTCCACGGGATCTAGACAAGAAGTGGGGAAGCTTAAGACCAGACCGCGACATAGCTATATGCATCACGGGGAGGATCGGACATGCACAGTCAGAAAGGGCCGCTACGACTGCCGCAAAGGCCGGGGTTATATACCTCCCACTGGAATCGGCTAACGAAATTGAATCTGCATTAGTTGAAGTGATTCCGCGCATGAGGGAAGCCCAAGGCTGGCGTATCAGCGAGAAAGATTGAATTGCCAGCCTTGGATTTTGTTTTATACGTAGAGCAGCATCCTCACTCAGGGACGCCGCGAGAAATGTCGAGGACACTGGCGAGCGGGGTAGAACAAGGTCAACCCCACCGGCTTTGTGGTGATTCGGCGACCGCTCACGGCTTCCGGTTGCCGAGGATTGCTAGCACAAGCGCCGGAAATCTTACCTCCCAATATTCGAATAGCCCACGGTCTTGCCTTCCTCATTCAATACTTCCACACTATCGCCTAGAAAATTCTCGACAAGCCAGTCATATACCTCCTCGCAAATTGCGACGTAGCGCGCCGGGTCTAGTTTTCGACCACCATGCATTTTTCCGTGCGCAACGTCATTCCTAACCTCAAGCAAATCCGACAGAATATCACGTCGATTGCTGTTCAAGAATTTTTCGAATGCAGATTTTTTCTCGTTCCCAAACCGTCCTATTAATGAAATAAATGGATTCACGCGTAGGTTAGGTGCATAGATAAAGCTCGACTTTGAGAACTCAAGAATCGGCCCGCTAGATTTCTGCACTAGATAGGAGGTTAGTATGACATGGGTTACCTGCTCAAGAAACCCAGCACACCGGAGACAAAGATATTTGCGCAGGTCTTCCTGCAACTTGAGTTCTGTCATCGGGATGTACCGCAAACTACGAAGATACCGCTCGTGCTCGGATTTCAAGCTTGTCCACAGAGAGTGTGCCTCCGCACGTCCAGCTATCACAACTCCGCGGCCTCAGAAAATATTGATCTTGCCACAGAAAGACGACCATTCACGCTATCCCGGTGTGACGTACTGCGAGTAACATACGCTCGGTATTCCTCCGAATCTCGAAGTTTGTCAAGGCTTTTTTTGAGCTCAGATGGAGAAATTGATCCCCCACCCAGAAAGATACTCATTAAATTTGCCAGTGTTGCATCCACATGCGCAGCATTGATGGTCCCTGAGTACCTTAAGGCATTACTGCCCGACGCCGCCACCAGCGCCGATGTCGATTTAGCGAAAGCATCCGAAAGTTCAGCAGTTGGAGTCGACTTCAGATCGCGGTTGTCTTTCAGATAGTTATTCAAGAAGTCGGACATGGGAGGACGATAAGCACTGGTCTCCCCGTTGCCCGACCCCGACGTGCTCATTGCCCGCAGCAGCGCCAGCGATCTTAGGATAAGCTCATGATCTTTAAGTCGTTTATGGGCTGGCCCGAAAAGCCTTCTCCAATTTTCGTCATGATTTAGATCTCGTATCCAGTCGACAACCGGACCGCGATAGAGTGCAACTCGGATTTCCTGAGCCGTCAAAGATACCCCACCACTATTTAGTCTACCGAAAAGTCGATAAATTGATTCGCGACCATCAGGGCCTTTAGGCTCAATAACGGTTGCTTGGATAAATGTATTGTTTAAGCGCCGCCGACTCTCACTATTTAGGGTTTCATATGTCGCCCCTTGGAGATGCTCCGCAACTTCGTTGAGTGAAAATTCACGGCCGTTGGGATACTTGCCCTTGTAGAACGACTCGAGAGCGGTCAATCGTTGTTGTCCGTCTAGGACCAAGTAACGCTGGTCGGGTTCAAGGACAAGAAAAATGCTTGGAACAGGCCATCCTAATAGAAGTGATTCGATGAACTGTTCCATCTTCTTAGGAGTCCAGACTCCCTGCCGCTGGAATCCGGAGATCTCAGATCCCGCCGATTCGTCAGGGTCAAACCGCGGTACTACGATATCTCCCTGCTCAAGTCGACGCACCAATCCAGCCACGTCGAAATCTGCACCTAGATAGGACAGTGTTGAATCACCTAGATCTACTAGGCCCTCGTCGTCCGTGACACTCTCGTCAATAACGTCGGGGTCTGGGAGGTCGGCGCTCGTTTGCATGCGATCACCATATCCGCGGGGAAGTGCAGATGGTAGTTCTCTGCGCTCGCGCCCTCCAACTGCGGAGGGGACGCGTTCCCCGTCAGCCTTCGCTGTTACTCGCGGAAACGCGCATGCTTGCCGGTCTTGCTGGCCACAGCGGTTGCGCCAGGGACTCACATCCATATGCCGATCTGGCGCCCTTGTCAGATACTGGCACCACAGCTATCTGACGTTGCTATCTCAATTTGTCCTCACCTGCGACAGCGCAAATTCGTCACAATGGTTTTTTGAGCTGACCGGACACGGCCCAAAGGAGTTGCCCTCGATTTCACGGAAATGCGGCTTATGTGAGAGTAGACGTTGCTCGAACATAAATTACTATTGAAAATGTGACGTAGATCCACTAGGCGCCCGGCAATCCTGTGTTGCCCCCGCAGTCGTTCCATTTATCAGGTTTCTAGCTGACTCGCGACCGAAACGCGGTGATGTATTCGTGACGCTGATGATCGTCTTGTCCGGTGAAGCCTTTGAACTCCCCCAGCCGGTAGGACACGCCCGACTTCGTCTGTTTGATGTCCACGGTGAAGTCGCGGGACAGGTTGGCGATCCGCCGTTCGAGGTCGTGCTCTTCCACCAGTCCGTCGGACAGTTTGAGAAGCTTTGTTGCGGTGACGAATCCGTCCGTCGATTTGAGGATGCGGTAGACGGCGTCGTGCACAGTCTCCGGCGCGAGCTCCAGGATTTCTCGGCGGGCGGCGGTCTTGTCGAAGGCGGCGACGATCGACTTGCCGATAGCCTGCGCCACCGGCGGGGGGAACGCGTTTCCGATCTGCCGGTACTTCGCGGTCTTGCCTCCGGAGAATTCCCATTCGCCGTCCTTCCAGCCCTGCAGCCGGGCGACCATCGGCAGGGTCAGCTTCGGCGGCACGTCCGCCGGGTGCGGGGAATCGGCTGCCGGGGGGTCGTTGGCAATGCCCATCCCGCTGGTGCCGAGCTCGAGCCAGGCCCGCTTGGCACGGGTGGGACCGAGGTCGGCGCCGCCGTGTTTTTTGCTGCCGCCGACCAGGGTGGGTGCGATGTCGTTGGCCAGCGCGGCCCAGTCGTCGACATGCTGCCACCCGTCCACGCCCATCAGGTCCTTCAATGCCGACCCGACAGTGTCCTGGGTGGGGGTTTTCTCGGGCCAGTGGAAGTAGGCGGCGTCCTCCTGCCGCAGTGCGACGAGGACGAACCTCGGGCGCAGCTGCGGAACCCCGTAGTCCGACGCCTGCAGTAGCCGCCAGTCGGCGACGTACCCGAATTCGGTCAGCCGGTCGAGGATCCGCTGCCGGTAGGCGGCGAACCGGGGGGCGGAGAGCCCGCGGACGTTCTCGAGCATCAGCGCCCGGGGCTGGATCTGCCCGGCCGTCTCCACCGCCCAGGCGAACAGGTCCCGCTCATCGGAGGCGCCGAGCTGCTTGCCGGCGATCGAGAACGGCGGGCACGGCACCCCACCGGCGAGGAGATCGACTCCCTCGTGTTCGCTGGGCTTCCATACCGTGGGGTCGGCGACGTCGCCCTCCTCGACGTCCCAGTCCGGCCGGTTCAGCTTCAGGGTCGCGCAGGCGTTGGTGTCCAGCTCGACCGCCAGCTTGTGCGAAAAGCCGGCCTTTTCCAGGCCCAGAGCCTGGCCCCCGGCACCGGCGCAGATCTCGACGACCTGGTAGTCGGACCTCGGCGTGGCGCTCTTCTTCTTCGCTGGCATGGGCCCCATCTTCCCTTACGCGGAACTGTTCGATGATATCCCCTCGTTCGAACACCCGTTTGATGCTGCCTTGTTCGGCGTGTCACGCCGAGCAGTGTCGCCGAACAGCGTCGAATATTCGCCGGACGTTGCCGCATCTCGACCGGCGCATTTGCTCGGACGAGCAGGTAGTTGTTGTTCGGGGCCAACCGGACCGGAGCCCAATGACCCCTCGCGAAAGGACACCGCCCGTGACGAACGGAGAAGTGCGCCGCTCCTCGCGGGTGCTGGTTGCCGAGTTCATCGCCGGAATCGGTGAGGGAAACAAGTTCACCAAACTCGACCTGAACAGGGCGATCCCCTTCTACGCGCAGAACGACCGGCGCATGCGTGACCTGCGCGAATGTGGGTGGGTCATTGACAACTACAAGGTCAACCCGTCGCTGGCACCGGACGAATACCTCGTCCGGCGCATCGGGGTCCGGATCGACCTCGGCGAACGCCCGCCCAAGCCCGCCCGCAAGACCGTCGGCGGAGCCAAACGCCGCCGGATCCTCGAACGCGACGGGCATGTCTGCGCCATCTGCGGCGTGCCCGCCGGTGAACCGTTCCCCGACGCCCCCGGCCGGCGGGCGGTGCTCACCATCGGGCACCTCATTCCCGTGGCCCGCGGCGGCACCGACGACGAGAACAACCTCCGCGCGGAATGCCAGCGCTGCGGTGACGAGTCCCGGGACAACACCCTCGACCCGCCCACCACCGACTTCGTCCTGACCCGGGCGAGGAACATCCGCAGCCGCAAGGAGAAGAAGCGGCTGTTCGCCTGGATGGTCGCCCGCCGTAAGGACCCTGACGACACCGAGCTGGTCTTCCTGGACTGGTGCCGGCTTCCCCACTCCGAACAACTGCGGGTGATGCAGGAATTCGGCCGACAGGTCCTCGCCGACGACGAGGGCTAACCGCCACACCCCTATTCACCACCCCTTATGACCGCGAGGTGCAACACGCACCCCGCGCGATCACACCTGCGCCGAACCGGCGCGAATCAGTTTCCGGAAAGGAACCCGGCCTGTGACCACCATGGACGCCTTCGCCGCCCCAGACCCCGAAATGGAGGCCGTTGCAGACGAACTCCTGCGCGCCGACCCGGACGGAGCCCGCTGGGCCGCCGTAGTCCGGCACACCTACGACATGATCTACAACGGCGCCGAAACCGGGCGCTACCGCTGGGACCAGCTGATGAAAACCGAGAAGACCCACTTCGGGACGTTGTTCGAGATCAATGCCCAGCGCGAATTCGAGTTCGACGGTGGTGACCAGACGGACTACCGCATTGCCGGTCACCAGGTCGATGCCAAGTGGAGCCAGAAAGAAGGCTCCTGGATGCTTCCCCCCGAGGTGTTCGGCCGCCTCGCTCTGGTCGCCACGGGTAACGACGAACGCGCGATCTGGTCCCTCGGCCTGGTCCGCGTCCGGCAGGAGTACCGCTCCGAGGGGGCGAACCGGGACAAGAAGACCACCCTCAACGCCCTCGGCAGATCCTCGGTGCGCTGGCTGTGGAAGGACGCCCCGATGCCCGCCAACATTCTCCTGCAGCTCCCCCGACCCGCCGTGGACGACCTCTTCACCCGCAAGCACGGCACGCAGCGGACCAACCAGCTCTTCCGCCTCGCCGAAGGGCAACTGGTGCACCGCAGCGCCGTCCGCACCGTCGCGATGCAACTCGACGACCAGAAACGCGTCCGGGCCAACGGCGGCGCCCGTTCCGCCCTCGCCCCCGAGGGGTACATCATTCTCAGCGGCACCTGGGAGAAGCAGAAGCAGATTGCCGCAGACCTCGGGGTCCCCGTACCCAGCAGGAAGGAATACATCTCGGTGCGGATCGTGCCCTCCGACCCGGGCACCGGCACAGAGATCAAGGGCGGACACTGGCGGCGGGCCACGCCGGGTGAGAACGTGACCGAACCGGCGCCGCTGTTCGTCAAGGACGACGAATAGGAAGAGCCAGGGGCAGGCGAACCCGGCCAGCACCGGAACAGCACGCACGCGATTCCGGAGCTGCGGGTCTGGCCACGGCGGTTCTCCCATGCCCCGCCGGGGCATGGGAGACCGAACGGCACTCGCGCTAGCCTGCGGACATGGCATCCGAGACGCGACCGCCGAGGAGCGGACGGGGTGCGCCGAGCGACGACGTCGTGGCGACATCGGCGGGCCGGTCACGCAACATGCAGGCCATCCGGCGCGCCGACACCAAGCCAGAGATCCGGTTGCGATCGGCCCTGCACGCGCTCGGGTTCCGATACCGCAAGGACTACCCCATCCGCATCGACGGCAGACTGATCCGTCCGGACATCGTGTTCACACGCCGGAAGGTCGTCGTGTTCGTCGACGGGTGCTTCTGGCATTCGTGCCCCGAACACGGTCGCAATCCCGCGGTCAATGAGCGTTACTGGTCCCCCAAGCTGCGACGGAACGCCGAGCGAGATGTGGAACAGACCCGGCTCCTGGAGTCGGCAGGCTGGCGCGTCCTGCGGATCTGGGAACACGTGCCCCTCGACGACGCGGTCGCCACGGTCACGGCTTCACTCACCTAAGCCGATCACCAAGCGACCGCTCACCGGAGACGGCAGCCCTTTATTCGCTGCCATCCCGACCGTGCATTTGTCACACACCGCGGGTGTATAGACACCATGCTAGGGTGTCTATACACCCACGGAAGGACCACGAAATGCGCACACTCAACGACTGGATCCCCGCCCTCGCCGCCAAATACGGCACCCCCGACGTCGTCATGCACATGACCGCTCAGCGCCAGGCCGGAGACCTCGGAATCGCCTGGGCAAAGGACATGCCTGCGAGCGACGTTCAGGCCGTCATCGAGGCCGTCGATGCCCTTTACTCCAAATGAGCAAAGGCACACCGCAGAAGGCGATTCGTGTCGACCCAGAGCTGTGGGAGACGGCGAAGCAGATCGCCTATCGACGCGATGAAACAATTTCCGATGTGATCCGACGGTCACTTCAGGAGTACATACGAGATCACAGCTAACGAGCGACGGCACCATGCGACCTCACCCACGCTCCGGCCGAGCGCACGGTGTACCGAAAGTTGTTGAATGCCGATCGAACCCGGCCTTACGGTCGTGCGAAGAAGCCCAGGGTTGGATCTGCGAATGTGCCGATGACTAGACCACGATCTAGGAAGCGGTTGAACTCTTCACAACTGGTCTCGGGCAGCAGCGCGCAGCCGTGGCAGGCGGCGAGGTTGCATGACTCGGGACCTTGCCCGAGCTCGCCAACTTCCATGCAGACAGGGTCGGTCGAGCACCAGCGGGCCTTATCGATTGTGGCTTCGAATACGGGTCCTAGGTTTTCGGGTCGGGCCATGCGCACCAGCCCACCCATCGTGCCTTCTGAATCACCAGCTGCGGTATAGATCAGTACACCAGCCATCTCACGGCCCGGCTCACCGGAGACGTACAGGCGTTCGCGTAGCGCTGCGGAGCTGTAGCCGCAGGTGAAGACCAGCTCGTTGATCAGCAGGTGCGCCAGGGTGTGCAGGAGGATCAGGCGTGGACTCAGGTCGCGTACCGGCCCGTCCGTTCCATGCCGGGAGGCGACGTAGTGCGTGCTGATCCGTCTCGCGCGCACCCGGACCTCGTCCCTGTTCTCCCAATCGGATAGCGCTTGGCTGTTGAGCTCGAGGTAGAGGCCTTCGCCCTTGACCACGCACGCTGGTAACCAGTCGTGGTCGGGAGGGAGGGCAGTCCGGCGCAGCATCGCCTTGCCCTCGCTGAGACGGAGCAGGCCGTCACGGACGCGGGTGAAACCCCGCAGCGCGCGGGTCTCGCGGAGGACTTCGACGCGGCGCACCCGATCGAGTACCTCGACGAGGCGATCCGGCACGCCGGGATCGCTGGCTTTCAGGTCGGGATCGTTCGGTGTTTCACGGAGCAGCTTGAATTCGGGATAGCGCCAGGTCACCGTTGAGGTCAAGGTTTCCGTTTCGCTGGGTCTGTCCGTTTTCTGACTGTTGCCGAGAAGCTCGTCGAGTCCCGCCGCCAGCTCGTCGTCGGAGAAGGATTTGAGTAGCTCAAGGGGAGTGGTCTTCCTCAAGCTGTCGGTTGTCACCTGTCCGACGATTTCATGGATCGCCGTGATCCTGGCCTGAACGTCGGGACGCCGGAGTAGCTCCAGCACTTCGGCGCTCACACCGCCTTCGTGTCGTGGCAGGTATATCGAGGATTCGACCTTCGGGAAGTAGACATTGCCGGCGGCCCGCAGCGCTCCGCGAAGGGGAAGGCCGCAGCCGCTCCCTTCATCGGCAACCCATGGGCGACTGCCGACACAATTGAATTCCGCGCCTGCGGCGAGATGGCTGGACAGTATCGTGCGCTCTTCGTCGCCGCGTTTGGCCGCTGTCTGTGTGATGCCCTCGAGTGAGCGTTGTGCCTTGCATCCGTCGCACTTGACGAGCTGCCCTGCAAGGGTCCCGCCGCCCTGTGACAGCAGGCGCAGTGTCCCGTGGCAGGTGGGTGAGAGCGAGTGGTGGACCCACTCGGGGAACGGGAAATCGTCTAGATGCCCACGCTCGCAGATGACGATGAACGGTACCTGCGACATGACTGGTCGCCGTCTTTCGTCGTGGGTGTTGTCTGTGCAGCGAACGAGTTGGGTCATGCTCAGCTTGGTCCGGCTGAGTCGTTTGCAGTAGATGCAAAAACACCAGCGCGGGAACCGCAGGACAGGAACCGAGAGCTTGAGATTGCGCTGTTCGTTACCTCCGCCGCGGGGGCGGCGGAAGTCTGGTGGCAATCGCAGCTCGCTCACCCTGAGCCGCTCTTGAAGCCGCCATTCCGGTACGAGAAACTCGTCGGGGTACAAGTTGTCGCGGTCGTCGGACTCGTACCAGTGATCGAGTCCGGCTGTGATCACCGAGCTGCCATTGACGAGGATGCTCAAGGCACCGACACCAAATGGGCTGACCAGTTGCGATCTGCGCATGTTCCCGGTGCTCATTCGGACTCCTCTGTCGTGCTTGCTGCGTCGGCGGCGTAGGCGGCGGTGATCCGCAACTGACATTCGGCGTCGACGTTGCGCATGCTTGTCGGTGTGTCCCAGATCGTCGGTACCAGTGCGCCGGGCTCTTGGGCCGATCCGGCCCAGCGCATCAGGCCCTGCATCGGATCGCCGCCATTTACGTTGGCGCTCCACTCTGTGCGCTCCCCATGGCGCCATTCCCGGGCGCGCCGGTCGATCACCGCGTCGAGAGTGGGTAGCTCGGCCGGGTCTGCGTGGGCGGCGCGGTCGCGGATGAGGCCGGTGGCCACACCGAAACGGGCGTCGGGAAACGGGTCGGGTCCCAATCGTGTCTCGGCGGACTGGCGAATATGGGCGACGGTGGCACCGTGTAGGCCACGTAGCAGCACCGGCAGGGCGAATGGCGTCAGGCTCGTGGGCTCGACCTGCGCGTAGAGACGCTGGTGGTAGCTGCGGAAGCGCTCGTAATGGCTACGGTCGCGTGGCTTGGCGGCACCGTAGATTGTGATAACCAATCCGGGCCGCTCCCACCATCGGCGGCCGACCCGGCCGCTCACCTGGATGTACTGAGCGGTGGTCTTTGGCTGCCCGATGATCGTCATGAGACCGAGCCGGTCGATATCGACGCCGACTTCAATGATGTTCGAGGCCAGGCAGACATCAACGCAGCAGTCCTGCCCGTACTCCTGCTGGAGCTCTTCTATCGCTTTCGGGATCTCGTCACTGCGCCGTCGGCTGGTGAGTTCTAGGGTGTTCCGCGGCCAGCGTATGTCCGCCGCGATGAGCCCATCGCGCTTGCGGATGCCAGTGAGGTAGTCGGGTATGTCGGACTGCAGGAGCGAGACGGTGTTGCCGAGTTCGCGCAGGCTGTTGAGGAAGTTGAGATTGGTCCAGTAGCCATCGCGATCCGCTTCCGGGATCTTCGTGGCTCCTTGGAGTGTCGCAGCGGCGACGCGGACCTGGACCGTCTGGATCGAACCCAGGGAGGGACTCATGACACCGAGGTAGCGGCGACCCTTGGCCTGGGTCCCGTCGGGGAGCGTGGCGGTCTCGGCGAAGAAAGACTTGCCCTCCTCGAGCCCATGGGGTGGAAACAGGGCCACCCGTGTACGCCCGTACAGGTCACGGATTTGCTGCTCGTAGCGCCGGATGGTGGCCGTGGAAGCGATGATCTTGGGGCGGATCGGCTCCCGGCCGCGATGGTCGGTGCAGAGGTCCTCGATAATAGCCTCGTACAGGCCGACCATCGATCCGAGCGGGCCGGAAATCAGGTGTAGCTCATCCTGAATGATGAGGCCCGGGGGGGAGACCTGGCGGGCACCATCCGAACCAAGGCCAAACAGGCCGCGGGCGTTCGGCTCCCAGGCGAGCATCGCGAACTTGTCTACAGTGCCGATGACCAAGGTAGGGCGAGTGTCATAGATGTCTTCGTCGACGACGTGGACCGGGAGGCCCTCCCGGTTGCGCATGCCGAATCGGCAGTTGCCGTCTGGGCAGATGAAACGGATCTTCGACCCGGCCACCGTCATATAGCCGATTGGTCCCTGACCGCCTGCTCTCCGAGAGTTGGACGCGGTCCCGGCTTTCGTTGCTCCCTCCGGCGGCCCCATCTGGGCGCCGCACCAGGGGCAGCGCAACAACAGGAAAGGGTTCTCCTGACTGCTGTCTTGCCGCAGCTTGCCGAGCGCGGTTTTGGCTGCCGCCCACCGGTTGGGTGTGGTGGCACTGCCGAGCCATATTCCGATGCTGAAGCGCTCGGTCCCGAGATCCGCTGCTCGCGAGCGAATGTCGTCCATCACGCACAGCAATGAGGCGGCCCGCAGGAACTGTTGTGCGGTCAGCAGCCGTAGCGTGTAGCGCATGAGCACGTCGGTGCCCGCGTCTGCCGGGTTGCGGAGTCGCCGGGCGAACATGCTGATTGCCGCCGCACCCAGATAGGCCTCGGTCTTGCCGCCCCCGGTGGGGAAGAAGATCAGGTCGACCAGTTCGCGGTCGGCTGTCGACGGGTCGAAGACGTCCGGCAGGCTGGCCAGGAGAAAGGCGATCTGAAACGGTCGCCAGGACCCGATGCCGGGTTCGGGTACAGCTGCCGGTGTTGGCCCGGCGACCTCGAAAATGCCTTGCCTGTTGAGGCTTACGGTACGGAGCGGGAGGCGCGAGCGGATTTGCTGGTAGTACATGGCTTCATTGGCGAGGCGGAACGCGCGGGCGGCGGCGGTGTTCGACTCCAGCAGTGCCTGCCCGGTCCGCATCCGTTCCAGGGCGCCCTCGCAGAGCTCCATGTGGCGGGCCGCGGCGTCGCGGTACCGATCCGGCAGGCCGGTTATCTCGTTGCGGCGGTCCTCGATCCAGCGGGCGTACAGACCGAGGACGGTCTCGATCTGCCGGTGCCCGTCCGCCGAGCCGTCGGCGAGGGATTTCATGCTGACCCGTACTGGTTCCCGCTGACCGTTGCCGTTGATGCAGTAGACATCGGGTGTCAAGCTTGGCACCTCGTAGGCCGGCAAGGCCTCGGCGCGGACCGCGCCCACCGTGTCACCGCCGGGCTCGTCCCAGTCGGCCGCGCAGCCATGACCGACGGCGTAGGTCCGCTTGTGCCGGTACAGCAGCGCGATGGACGCTTCCTCGTTACCGGATCCGCCCGGGGTGTCGGGCTCTGGGTAGGCCTCGATCCGGGCACCGTCTGCGGGGCGGACCTCGAATCCGGCTTGCAGGAGCGCGGCAGCTGAACCGCTGCCGCTTGTGGTGTTGACCAGCACGATGGTCACCAGGCGGCACGCGGGATCGGGATCGCCGGGGACGGGCCGGGTATAGGCCTGCAGTTGTGGTTGCACGCGCTCGTGGCGGGAGAGTTCGGCGTCCAGCGGGAACAGTTGTTTGGCGCCTCTGAACAGTGATTCAGCACTGGCTGTAGCGGTCATCGTGACAGGCCGGCGCAGCCACCACTCGCGCGGCGCGCCAGCGATGTGGACAGGCAGCCTGTCGTAGTACCCGAAAGAGGCCCGTATTTGCAGCGACTGTCCCGGTGCCATGCGGACACGGAAGGAAACGGCCATGGCGCTGGGCTGGAAGGAGTTGGCGTCGCTCAGGTCGAAGTCGTCGGTGTCAGGATCTGGCTGCCGCGTTGGCGTGACCGTGCCGCTGGGATCGATGTCGCGGATTTCGTCGTCCGTCGGAAGTCCCGGCGTTCCGGCGATGGTCTCGCCGGCGGCCTGGCTGCGGGCGGCCGAGCCTTGCGGGTACAGCACGCCGATACCGTAGCGCCGTAGCGGCTCGGTCTCGGTGAGGATTTCTTGACCGGTCGTCTCGTCGTACCAGAGGCCGTGCGAGGCGGGCCACGAGTCGAAGTGCACTGCACCGGTGGTCGTGTCGATCGGCTTGCCTCGTCGCGTCTCGCCCGGTGGAGGGCCGAACAACTCGCGCCGGACTGCCGCTTCCATGACTCCGCGCGCTTCGATCCCGCTCATTACTTCAGACCTCCAACTTTGGTCGCAGCGCTGATCGCCTTCCCACAAGGGACAGCCGGTCGGTGGCGCGGGTGAGACCGACGTAAAGCAGGGCATCGAATCCGGGAAGGCTGGCGTCGTCGATATCCGTCAGGATGATGGCCGGTGCTTCCAGGCCCTTGTAGGCATGAATGGTCGCGAAGCGCAGGCGGCCTTTCCGGGGCTGAGTGCCTTCTTCGGCAGCCAGGATCTGTCTCAGCCAGGTGTCGGTGGTGGTCGCGGCGAGCGAGCCGTCACGCCGGGGGCTCAGCAGCACGATCTCGTCCAGCTCGTAGCCCTCTGCTTTCAGGTCGCCGATGGCCTTGATGACCTCGGCGGCCTGCTCGCCGGGCGCCTCATACCAGTAGTAGCGCGGCGTTGCGCCGTCGTCGTCGCGCCGGAACCGTTTGTATCCCGGCGACATCGCCGCCAGCAGTTCGACCGTGGAACCAATGCGCGGCCTGTTCCGGCAGTTGGTCATCAGGCGGTGGTGGGCCAGGCCCGGGATGCGCTCGCGTAGGGCATCCCGCCCGTCTTCGAGGTCGTAGAGCGCCTGCCGCTCGAAGTCACCGAAGAAGAGGCAGCGACCGCCCGCCAAACCGCCCTTCACCATCAAGTCGAGCACGTCCAGATACGCGGGTCTCGCCAGATCCTGCATCTCGTCGACGATGAGGAAGTCACGGGTGAAGTCACCGTCGAGCAATCGGTCGATGGCGGTCACGAGTAGCTCATCCCAGAACGCGCGGTCGGGATGCGGCGGCGGTGTCAGCCTGGTCAGGCGCAGCAACTCGCTATGGAAGCCGCCGGCCTGCAGCCCGGCCGACGCCGGGGTGCTGGCCCGCAGGTGCCGGCCGAGCAGCCGGTTGAAGCAGAGAAGGCGACCATCAGCACCGCGAGCCTGCTCACGGCGTGACGCCTCGAGCGCCAAGAAGGTTTTTCCCGACCCTGCCGGGCCGGTGAACAGGACACTGCGATTCTCTGCCATGGCATCGAGGGCCTCGTACTGTTCCCCGAGGAAGGCTGTCAACTGCGTCGTACGGTCATGGCGGAGGTCGGCGGCCGCGATGGTGACGTCGAAGCGGGGACGCAGCGTAGCAGTGAGAGCGCCGGCCGACTCCTGGCTCGGCTGCCCGGGGCTCTGGCGCAGTGTGGGCAACCGGCCGGTCAGGTGTTCGCGGCCCTTGACCAATAGGCGCAGTACTGCCCGGGCGGCACCGGTGCGGAAATCCGTCAGGTCGAGAAGCTGCCACTCGTGCCACTCCGGTGAGGCCGGCAGGGATGCGCGGGCCCGGAGGTGGGTGAACCAGACACCGCTCACTATGGGCACCGCCCGCAGGTCAGCGCCCCGCTTCTGCAGGTATTCCCGAATGCTGTGCATTGCTTCATTCGACTGCTGGAACGGGCTGCGCGCGGTTGGCGGGTGGTTGCCGAGCTGCCAACGGCCATCGGGTAAACAGGTTGCCCTGGCGTGTGACTTGATCTCGATCACGGCGATGCCGTGACCGGGGGCAACGACCACGAAGTCCGCCTCACCCTGGGTCTGCCTGACATGTTCGGCGAGTGCCAGCGAGTGCAGCACCGTCCAGTCCTCGGCGAGGGGATCAGTGGCTAGCCGCTCGAAGACCTGGCGCTCCCCAGGTGGCGCATCGTGGGCAACGATGGGCGGAATCATTCGAGCCACTGGGCGCTCCGATCCTTGGACGGACGGCGGATGTCGCCCCGGTGCACAGGTTCGAGGTTCGGTGATATCGCGAGCACACGGGTCGCGATCATGCTCCGGAAGCCGGGGATGTTGAGTTCTAAGCGGAGGAAGCCGTCGCGATCGAGCCCGGCCAGGTCGGCTGTCGAGATGGCCTCTTCGAGGATCTCGCGGATGTCTTGACTGGCTTGCAGTCTGGCCCGGCGCAGGCTTGTGGCCAGCTCATAGTGCGGCTCCTTGGGCATGCCTAGCCAGCGCAGCAAGAACACGAAGTCGTTGCCGTTTTGCGGTCGCACCATGGTGGTGCTCGTCCATGCCGGTGCTCGGTCGGCGCGCGTGACACCGGCCTGCGCGAGGGACTGGATGGCAGTGCGGGTGCCCATACGGTCGAGTTCGCGGCGGAGCGCGGCCTTCCATTCCGCCTGGGAGGCGCGCGCTGCCGAACCGCGAGCGCCGAGTAACTCGATGGCCCGGTCGTAGAGCATCTCGGAAACGGTCGATCCCTCCCGCAGGACAAGGTAACTGCCCACCGTCAGGGCCGAGACGTCACTGAGATCGACGCGTTGTCCCGGCGGTCTTTGCGGGTGCAGGGTCCGGATGTGTTCGCCGGCCTGGTCGAGCATGATTGCCAGTCCACCACCGAGGAATACCTTCCGTGCCAACACCTCGCCTGGTCGAGGTGGCCGCGAGGGGGCCTGCGGGGACCAGCTCGGCTGCGGCACCAACTGGTCACCCACGACGACTGGAACTGGGGCGAGGACCGGTTCCGCGCCGATCGTGAAGACCTTGCGGCGGGGCCTGATCGCGCCCTCCGCATAGTCCGAAATTGGCGATACCGGCAACGTGCGGTCCTGCACCCACGACGGCAGCACGTAGGCAAGCTCACTGGCCCGCGGGGCCGACAGTAGCCCGGGGCCGAACAGTGAGGGCGATCCGACAGCGTAGGCCTGCTCGACGACGAACGCCTGCTCGCGAAAGGTCGCGCACAGAACCGGCACCGCGATGCCGAGTTCGCCAAACCATTGGCGGGTCGCATCCTGAGTGCGTCCAGACGCCGTAACCACAACACACGATTCGTAATTCACTTCAGCCAACGATTCGAGCAGTACCGCGCCGGTCGGGCGGTCCTCGAGATGTGCCCGTTCTGCCCGGTCTGCTAGATCGCTCAGAAGGAGCTGCGTCGTTTCATCCGCCCCGCGGATTCGCCGATCGCAGGCCGATCCCAGCGCAGCGACGAGTTCGTCCTCTCCAACCCGGAAGACTGGTGGGGCCGGGTTCGTCGCCAGGCGCCAGCGGAGTTGCCGGGCCATGGCCAGCAGGTCCTGCCAGACTTCAGGATCCTCCTCTCGCAGCCGGGCGATGAGCCGGCGCAGAGCAGCATCCAGCTGTGCGCCGGCGTCGTCGGCGACGGCATATAGCGCGATCTCGGCTCGCGCTAGCACCGCGGCCGCCCGGTAGCGGCCGGCGATCTGTGTCAGCGGCGTCATCGGCATGTCTCAAAGGCCAATGCTTCGATCCCCGGGGGTGGGTGCCAACCAATGTCATTGAGGGAGAGGGGAATGCCGCCCATCGAACGGGCCGCGAGGATGGAATCGGCGGCGAACTCATACGCAGCCGAACGATCGACGATCGCAACGGTTACATCGCACGACAGGTCGCTGATCCACCCAATCGCACTGCTGCCGTCCAAAACCGTCAGCCTAGCTTCGGGTGGCATGATCGCTTCTTCAGACCTGGCTGCGGGCAAAATTTCGCTGCGCCACGAGGGCCGAATTCCGTCGCTGGGGCGTAAAAGCTCAGCGAAGCTATTCCAGCCGGGATCGGAATCTCCTAACCCAATTCTGACGTCCATTTCCGAGGTGATCCAAGTCTTTGTGCCGATCAAGACAACATCTGACCCCGAGGCGACCTGTTCGGCTGGCCATGCCTCGGCACGGCCGGCACTGGTCACCAAACTACCCGCGAGGGGCACCTTGAGCTTGCGGTATCGGCTAAACCGCGGGGCCGGTACCAGGTACTTGATCTTCTCGAGCTGATAATCCATCTCACCGCCATGAATCTGGGTTCTTCCCTTGACCACACGCGACTCGTAGAAAGTCTCGGCCACCAAGCAAGTCCCGGCGAGTAGAAGAAGGACAGGCGTTCCCCGTTGCAAGGTAGGCAGCACGGTGTCCGGTGACCCCGGTAGCTCAACCGGTCTGGTCAGCGCCCAGCCCGTCGCGACAAGGACGGCGGCCAGATCCCTTGTTGGCACGGTGATCGCGACAATCAATCGCCTATCGGCAGCGGGTGGGGGCCGACGTGCAAGTCGCGCCCCCAGCGCAAGTATCGGGGCGGCCCAGGCGGCCTCCACAGGCTCAGCGCCATCATTCTCTAGCAGCACCAGGCCGCCTGTCATCTGCCGTCCCCTTTTTGCGCCGCGGTGTTCGTCGCATACTTACCATCGGACGACGACTCGTTGTCATTACAGCGCTGAGGCCGATCAGCCTGGGCGCCGCGCCCCGTCTGCCGGGGTGCGTGCGTTCCGCGGGCACAGTCTGGTTCGTACAGGGTTGATGTGCGATCCCACCCGTTGGGTTCAGTCCGACGCACCGCGAGGTGGCCGCATGTTCGCCTCGAGTGCAGCCGTCACTATCGGCATCGGCTAGTGCCCGCACCACCGACCAGCCGCAACCGATCTGGTTCGGCCCTTCGATGCTCGGCAGCTGCGGGCACGGGCTCCCGAACCGATACCGGGTTTGCCGGAGACGGAAACACCCGGACCGTTCCTGCCTGCCGATGCACGGGCCGCTCGTGCCACTCGAACCGCCAACCGACGTACGTGATGTGATTCGGTCGACGGTGCCCGCGATTTACGGCCCGCCGGCACGAAATGGAGGACCACGATGACCGAAGACGACTACATCGACGTGGTCGGGGCACAGTCCGTGCTCGAGGTGGCCGAAGTGGTCGCCGCGGTGCTCGGGGCCCGGATGGAGATGGGCGGTGAACCCGGCCGCATCGTGGTCACCGGAGCACCCGATCCCGATCTTCGGGTTGCCATCGGGCTGGCGATCAACGACCGCGGGCTACCCGAAAGGTGGACCAGGCGGATCACGATCACCCACAACCGTAGTAGCGACGAACGCCACCGCTGGGCACAGCACCTACACCGCGCCCTCACCGAACGGCGCGACTGGACACTCACCGTCACCCCCGGCGGTCCACCGAACCCACACACCCCACCCCCTTCGAATACCCAGGGGGGATGACCCGCTCCGCGGAAAGACACGCGCTAGAACCCTAGACACCGCCCCCTCGTGCACGCCGGGGGAGCAAGGCCGGGTACAGGGCGGCCCCCTGACCGGCGGGGGCATCGGCGTGAGGAACATGTTGGGGGTCGTTCTGACGCCAAAGCAGCCGCACCGCCAACGCGTGCACGCCAGACACCGAGGATCCTCACGGGACTCGGCCCGCGTGGTCACCGAGTCTTTCACGGACGGCGAGGTCGACTCGCCGGTCGCCCTGCTCGTGGGTCGACTCGGCGGCCGGGGCGCCGCGGCTGTGGTAGCCGCCTTCACCGCGCAGCGTCCACGCCGCACCCCGGAGCACCGGCTCACGCAAAGTTGAGCTGAGGTGACCGCCGTCGCCGGTGTCCCCTGTCCCCGACTGCGTTCTATCTGCAACACACACAGCTAATTCCGGTCATGAACGCGGCACCCACACTGGTCGGTCGGCCGTACGCTGACCCCACAGCGAAGGACCGGGCGCAGAAGTGGGGCGAGGCGACATGGACGAACTCGACAGCAAAAACCTGGGTAGGCTGCGCCGAATCGCGGACGCCCGATCAGTGTGGACCTCAGAGTCCGGCGACTTCACACCCTGGCTCGCCGAGAACATCGACGTTCTCGCCGACGCCCTCGGCATGTCCTTGATCGTCGTCGATACCGAGGTCCGCATCGGGGACTTCCGCCTCGACATCCACGCCAAGGACGGCAACGACCGCTCCGTCGTCATCGAGAACCAACTCGAACGCACCGACCACGGACACCTCGGACAGTGCCTCGTCTACGCCTCCGGCCTGGACGCCTCGACCGTCATCTGGGTCGCCCCCAATTTCCGGGAAGAGTTCCGCAGCGCCCTCGACTGGCTCAACGAACGCACCGACAGCGAACTCGGCTTCTTCGGTGTCGAGGTCGGCATCGTGCAGATCGGCAGCGGACCCCCGGCGCCGGTGTTCGACGTAGTCTCGCGCCCCAACGACTGGCAGAAAACGGTCAAAACCGCCGGTAACGCCGCCGAAGCCCGCGCCAGCACTCCGGTCAACGCCGCCCGGCAAGCCCTGTTCACCGACATCCTCACCGACGCGAACACCCGTCAGCCGGCCATCTCGGTTCCGACACCTGGGAAGGGAAACTGGATCTCCTTCGCCTCCGGACCATTCGGGAACTGGGACCTGACAGTCAGCGACGGCCGCCTACGCGTCGATGCCTACATCGACACCTACAACCGCGATCTCAACAACGCCCTGTTCGACGAATTCGCCGCCAAGGCCGCCTCCTGGCAGACCCAGACCGGACTGGATCTGGCATGGGAGCGGCTCGACGACAAACGCGCATCACGCATCGCCGCCTACCGGCCGGTCGACCTCGACGACCCCGCCGACCGCGACGCAACCCGCCAATGGGCGGCCGACGCGTTGGTCGCGATGTACAACACCCTGAACACGCCCCTGCGCGCGGCCGCGAAAGTCCGGCGCGCGGAGTACGCCGCCCCTGCACCACCGCCCGAGTCACAGATCTGACCTAAAAGGTGCTGCCACCTGCCCTGATTACCCCGCTTCTGGGGGCGATGTGCGAGGTGATCGGACCCGCCCTTCAACGCGGGCTCACGAGTCATCAATGCCTGGAACCAGACCTACCGACCATGGTCTACGACCCAGCCGGTCTACCGGCCGAGGGGTCCGTCGCCCGGTGGTGTGTGGCGGCCGCAATTGGGTGCGCTCGAAAGGGGTCAGCTGGTGGTGAGAAGGCGACCGCGGACGCGGCGACGAGAAGCCCGGCTGCCTGTCTCGGGATGAAGCGTTCTCGAAGAACGGTCACGCCGAGCAGACGGGGACGACCGGGTAGGGGGAGGACAACACAACCGCGACCACGACGAGGTGCTCCCTCGTGGCGAGCATGTAAGCGATCAGTGCCGCTGCCTCGCCCGTGAAGCCGGCGGCCAACGCGGGGACAAGGGACCACCGGATGTGTGTGCCTCGCGCAGTCGGCAGCAGCGGCACGATGGTGAGGATCGCCGCGACCCGCCCAGCGGCAACGGGCCACAATCCTGACCCCGCGCCGACCTGCGCCAACGCAACATATTGCACCGCAATGCCGAGTCCCGCGACGAGGCCGGCGAGGGCGGCGGCCGGCAGCGCGGGTCCGGCGTGAGTGCCGGTGTGCGCGACCAGCCATAGTGCCGGAACCGCGATCACGATGCCGAGCCAGGACAGCGTGGACGGGCGCTCACCGAGAGCAGCGACTCCCATCAGGACCGGCACGGCAATGCCGCAGACCGCGCTGATCGGAACAACCACGCTCATCGCCCCACGGCTGAGGCCGCGGAACAGGATAGGTGTCGGGCCACTCGATCCCGTAACTGTCGATTCCGCCCAGAATCTGGGTGGCAGTGACGATCCCGTCCTCCACGAGAGCCGCCACGAACACGCGGTCCTTCTCGCGACCAGCGATCGCCTTGGACGCACACAGGTCGACGGGATCGAGACAAAAGCCCGCCCGCCCGTATTCCGACCCGTCCTGAACCTCCACCGCGACCAGCGGTTGTCCCATTGCTTCGGCAGTACCACTACATCCCTTGTGGATCCCCTCGACGTACACGCCGAAAGACTCATGAAACGGTGAGCATTCACCAAGCCGTCCGTTGAGGATGAGGATCTTTTCCACCACTGCCGGCGACGCCGGAGCGTCGATGCCGCTCCGCGGAAAAACATCGACCTCACGCGACAAAGTCGCGTACTCCGGCAACTCCGTTTCGTCGTAGGTCCCGAGGATCGACTGGGAGCCGAAGACAATCACCTGACCCTCGTCGAGGTTCGCGCAGGCTGCCTCGATGACGTGCTCGAGCTCCTCGCGGTTCACTTCAGGACGAGCTCACGCAGATCATCGAGGACCTTCATTCGTTCATCCTCGGTCAGCAGCACGTGCAGCGGGGAAAGGTTGCGCATCTCGTTCCCAGTCTCGTCATCCGACTCCACGATCCGACGAAGGGTCTCGACGTCGTTGTCCTCGACGATTCGCTCCCACCGATCCAGGAAGTCGGTGAAGTACGGGCTGCGACTGACATGCTCGCGGACACTCTGCAGACTGCGGCGAACGCGGACGGTGTCGAGGGGCAGATGCTCGCGCTCGACCTTGTTCAGGATGGCGGCCTGCATGAGCTTCTGTCGGGTGCTTCATGTTGACGACGGTCATCTCTCGCTCCCTCATCGCTCAGGCCAACTACCGATGCGGTCGGTGCCCACAGTGTACGGGTCCGGCCACCGTTTACGCAGGTCACCCCACGCTCACGCAGCGACGACCCGACCTCCACCCGCCTATACGAACAAGGGCTCACAGGACCATCCGCGCTACCGCGATCACGCCCCGATAGCGTCACCTGTCGGACGACGGCAGCGCCGTCTGCTGCGGGGATCAGGCCACTGCTTCGCCGCAACCGCGGCGAGCACCGCGTTGGTGCGGCTGTTGCTGCGACCACCGCGGAAGAAAAATGTGCCGCCCAGGCGCATGGCCGTGAGGTGCCGATCCCGTCCTGCCCGTCCTTCGGTGGTATCTCACTGCCGACGCGGCGCCGGCCGCTACATCTCCGCCGTGGTGGTTCGGTAGGTCTTCGCCGCAGCGATACCGTCGTCGTAGTCGCTGACGTACGCACCGGCCGCCGGGTCATACAGTGAGCCGACCGCTGCTGGATCGTGGGCCATGAACACCACGTCGGGCCGTCCGTTGTTGTAGCGGCGGTAGGTGTCATAGTCCCAGCCGTCGGGTGCGTAGTCGTCGTTCCATGCCAGCCGGGCGACGGGGACGAATCCGGCGTCGGCATAGATGTTCGGCAGAACCGTGTCGAAGCAGTCGAGTCGCCTCCCTCCGAGGACGGTGGCCTGGCGCAGCATCGACGGTGCCGCGTTGGGATGCGCGCCATCGTTGTGGGAAAACACCGAGACGACTTCATCGTCCTTCAGAGCGACGCCAGCTTTTCCATCCTCGGTGACCAGCATCCGCATTTCGGCGTATTCATTCTCGTCATAGACGTACACCGAGGATGCGTAGCGGTTGTTGCTGGTCAGTTCCAGCATTTGGGTGCGGTACAGATCCGCATCCGACGACGATAGCTCGTACAGCGTCGGGCTGGACAGTCCGCGCGCAGCGAAGTCGGCTTTCTCGGAGTCGGGCCGGCTGTATGCGGCGAGCGGGTCGACGCGGCGGTCACCAATCAGAAGCCGAGGGCTTCGGCTTCCTCGATCTTCTCGTCCGTCCAGACCTGCTCGATCGCCTTGCGCTGCTCCGGCAGCAGATCGGGTGTCCACCGGTACTTCCGCCAGAACGCTTCCCTGCGCTCCTGCGTCATCGGCTCGTGATTCATGGCTGTCAGCTCCTTCGGTTCGAACATCGTTCCCAGTGTTTCGGGCGCGGCTCAGTGCTTCAGTTTGGTTCGCACGCAGTCTGTCACCTGCAGCCAAGCGGCGCTCGAGGTCGCTTCGGGCGGGCCCGGCTTCGCTCTTGATCGCCGACCGTAGTTCTTGTTGGCCACCGGGTGTGGCGTCGTAGAGGGCTTGAATTTCGGCGTGGTTGGATTCGGCCTTGTTGAGCCGTTGCTGGAGGTGGACGGCGTGGGGTTGGGCGTCGAGGTCGCGGCGGGCTTCGGTCAGCCGCGTCGCGGCGCGGGTGAGGCGGTTGCGCATGTGCGGGGTGCAGCGTGGTCCGGGCTTGGGTTTACACATCGGCGCCAACCTCGGTTGCGGTGTCGATGAGTTCGGCAAGGTACGTGCCGAGCTGTGCGACCGAATGTTTGCCGGGGCGACCATCATCGGGCAGATAGGTGTCGCGGCGCAGCTCGATCATCACGGCGGATACGCGTTCGTCGTGGCCGTAGCGGCCGAGTGGCACGTAACACCCGGCGTAGGGGGTGTTCTCAGCGATCTCCCCGAGAGGAAGGAAGGCCCGGCGGGTTGCGCTCGTCAACCAGTCCGGTGTGTGAAGGCGATCCGTGCCGATGCACACCGCTGGTCGTGCCGCGACCGGGTTCTCGAATCCAGACGGGCGTTTGGGGTAGGAGTGCACATCGATGATCACTGCTCGTCCGCATGCAGCGATGCGGTCGGTGACGAGCTCGGCGACAGCGCGGGCGTACGGACGGAAGTACTCGTCGAGAAGTGCCTCGGCGGCGGCGAATGGTTCGCCCCTAAGCCGCCTTCCGTTGCAGGCGCGGGTGTAGACGGCACCGCGGCCAAAGACTGTGGCCGGCTCAGAGGTGTCGGGGAACCGTTCGGGGTCGACGACCAGTCGGGACAAGGCGTTCTTCACAATCCACGGATGGGTGCGGGCGTGGTCGGCGCCGAGTGTGGCGATCAGGTCGGTGTCGGTATCGGTGGCCTCGTCCAGTTCGGCGTCGAGTGCCGCGTCGTCGAGCAGCAGCTGTGCGCGGACGTGCGGGGGAATCGTGCGGGAGGCGTGCGGTACGTGCAGGATCACCGGCGATGACGGGCGACCTGGCAGGATCGAGAAGCTGTTCATGCGTTCCTTTCGTAGATCGGCTGGCGGCCAACCTTGGCGGTAGGTCTGAACCGTGGCCGGTGGTCGAGCGCTCCGCCCGGACTACGTCCCCGTTCGGTCGGGTTCGTTGGCGGCAGCGAGCACTCCCGCCGGGCCAGGGACTCAGGTGAAAACATCGACGTACCAGCGCCCGTCGACCTTGTGGGTGGTCACGGTCTGGGTGCCGCGTTTGACCGGCTGGGCGGGTTGCATCACGGACAGATCGACGAGGTAGACCCCGTCGGACAGTTCGACGGTGCGGAGGCAATAGTTGGTGCCGATCGGGACCGCGTCGATGACCTTCTGCAGCTCGGGACCTGGCAGCACCGAGGAGGTGGGGGTTGCGAGGCCGCGGGCGGCTTCGCCGTTGCGCTGGCTGTAGTAGGCGTGGTTGAACGCTGCGATCACGCCCGCGCCGCTCTTCTGGTCACCGCGGTCGGCCCGGCATTCCCCGTCCGACGTGGATGTCTGTTCGGCCTGTTCGGGTTCGGGCAGGTTGAGGATGGGCAGTCCGTTCTCGTCAGCTGCTGTGGTGGTGGCGCTGGTTGTCGCCGCGGTAGACGCGGTCTCACTGTCTCCGCTGCACAGGTGGATGACGGCTACCCCGCCGGCCACAGCGACGGCGACCGCTGCGACGGTGGCAATCGTCTTCTTTCCCGGCCCGCGGCCGCCGCGGGCCGGCGGTAGAGGCGACCGGGGTGGGGGCGGTGGTGTGGCCGGGCCGCCGAGCGCCGTGGTGCGGGCGCCCGGCGGGTGGTCGGCGGTGGGTGTGGTGCCGAGAAGGTCGATCACGGCCGGATGCCGCGGCGTCGATCGGCCGAGGGTCGGCTTCTTCATGGTGCGCACCCGCCTTTGTGGTTTCAGTTCGCTGCCGGAATGCCGCCACCGATGGCGCCCGACAACAGGTTTCCGGCCAGGCCAGGGGTGGCGTCGGTGAAGAACGAATTCAGGGCGCCATCGACCTGCTCGATGATCTGCTCGCCGCCGGGCTGGGCAGCGACGAAGTCGCGGGCCTGCTGGTCGATCGCGGGCGCAGCCAGGGCCGTGTCCTGGACGGCGTCGGCGGCGGCCTGACCGACCGGGCCGGAGTTCTCCCAGTCGGTGAGCACGGTCTCGGTCTGGGCGGTCACAGCTTCGGAGTCGATGTCCGGGACCTCGATCTCCTTCGGTTCGCCCTTGTCCCCGGCGGCGATCGGGGTGACCGCGGCGACCGCGACCGCTCCGCCGACGACGCCGCCGAGCGCTGCCGCGGGAAGCCCGAATGCGGCGGCCCCGGCCGCAGCACCGGCGCCGGTCGCGATGGCCCCGACCGGTGCCCAGCCGATGCCGGGGATGAACGCGTTGCCTGCGGTAGCGCCCACGAGTCCTGCGACGGTGCCGACAGCGGCCCCGCCGGCGATGGCAGCAGGAACACCGGCGGCAGCAGCACCGGTGACCACTCCCAGCGCGCCGGCGCCGACCTGTGCGGCGGCGATTCGGTCGGCCCGGTTCGTGTCCACGCCGATCGACCGCCAACCGGTCGAGACCCCGGCCTGGACCACCGACATCGTGTTGTTGGTGCGGTCCCTGTCCAGGTCGCTGATCCAGTTCGGCTGCTTGATGTGCAGCTCACCCAGACGAAGGGTGTCTCGGGGCGCGATGAACGGTGCGGTCGGCTCCACCGGGGTCGGCAGGTGCAGCTGGTCGAACGCCACCGGCGCGAGGTAGTAGTTCTCCGGCTCGACATAGGCATTGGTGTCGTAGTCGTAGTTCGGGAGCGGCTGGTACTCGATGTTCTGGTACTCGGCGGGCGGATCAACCCAGTACACCGGTTCCGCCGGGATCTGCGGCACGAATGCGGTCTCGGGCTCGGGTGCCGGTGTCGGGGCGGTGGTTCCGCTCTGGGTGTCTCCTCCGGTGACACCTTCCTGGGTCTCGCCGCCCGTGACACCGCCCTGGATCGGGTCGGCGAATGCGGACGGGGACAGAGCGATTCCGGAGGCCAGGGCAGCGGCGATGACCGCGAGCGCGGTGGCGGCCTGGGTGGCGCTGCGGCGGCGGTGCCGGGCGCGGCGGGCGGCGCGGTTACCGGTGTTGATGTCGTTGCTCATCGAGCATCGCCTTTCATCTGGGTTCGCCCCTCGTGGGAGGGCCGGATCTTCATGGAATGGGAAGGATCGGAGGTAGGACGGTCACTCCCGACCTGGCTGGCCGGGCCAGCGCATCAGCCCACGGCACCCGCCATCAGGTCGACAACGGTGGCCGCGAGCACGGTCAACGCGTCCTGCGTCTCCCGCCGCAACTGGCTGAGCGCAATGCGCTCGCCGGAGGCGAACAACGGCTCGAACGGCATCCGGCACACCCGCAGCGCGGGGAGCGCGTTGACAACCTCGGTCTCGACCATCGGCACGTCCCCGGGCCCAGCGGTGATGACCACGACGGTGCGGGCGAGAACGTCGGGCCGGACTGCTGCGATCGTGGCGAGGGTGCGTTGGGCGGCCGCGGCGGCGTCGCGGCGCAGCGGAACCGGGAGTATCACCGCGTGCGCGGCCGTGATTGCCCAGCGCCAACTCCCGTCATGGCTGGAATTTCCGGTGTCAGCGACCAGGACGTCGCGGTGCCGGCCGAGGATCGCCCCGAGCGCTGCGGCGTCGTCGTAGCTCAGAGGCGAGTCGGCCCCGTCCCGCCCGGCGATGATGTCGGAGCCGGACGGCTGACGCGTCAGGTAGCGGGCAAGCGTGGACGGCCGGACATCGGTGGCCGCCGGGTCGACCGCGGCCAGCAGGCCGACCACGTCCTTGCCCGTGGCTGGAGGAACGGCCACGCGATCAGCGAAGCTGCCGCCGACTTCGCCGAGGTCCATGCACGTGACGGTGGCGGGGCCTCGGTGCTCGGCCAGCGTCTCGGCCAGGCTGATCGACATCGGGGTCTTGCCGACGCCGCCCTTTAGGTTGGCGAAGGTGATCACTGCGTCCTCGGGGAGCGGGCGGGCGATCGTTGTCTGCGAATCGCGCAGTCGCATCTCGAGCGAGTCCTTCTTCGGTGCGAGCTTGAGTCCGAGCATGGCGTTGAGTCGGCCACGCACACCGAGCCGAGCAGGGTCGCTCACCGCAGGGTTCGCGCGCGGCGCGGACAGCTGCGGGAGCACGTCCAGCGGGCCCGTGATTGGGCCTGTGATCGGCTCTGCCGGCCGCTGCCCCACTAGCGAAGGTGTGGAGACACCGAAGGGTGGCGGCGCCGCCTCGTAGGCGATCTGTTCGGCCGCCACGACCACCGGCCCGCCCGGCGGCGTGGAGACAGGCTCCGCCGCCACCGGTTCGGGCGCGGTCTGCGTGACGGTCGGCAGGGGCATGCTCGGGGCGCGTTCCTCCGTCTTCCCGTCCGGGCCGACGGTCAGGAACCGAGTGTCCTTTCCCGTCCGGTAGACGACCTCAACGTCAGCGCCCTGGGTCTGCGCCATCTTGTGCAGGAACTCGTGCACAACAGTGGAGAGGGTTTTGCTCTCGTTCGACTCCAAATTCATCGGAGGCACGTCGGCGTCCGCCAGGGTGGCGCGGGCAGTGGTCGCGGAGGTGATCTCGACATCAACGGTCGGCGGCGTCATCGTCAGCTGACCCCGAAGGTACTGGCCCCGGACAGCGCCTTGTCCATGTCGTCGACGACGGCCTCGGCCGTTTCCAGCTCGGCGAGGGCCTTGTCACGGGCGCTTCCCTCAGGCAGCGCTTCGATGACGACCCGACGCTTGGACGAGGCATCCCGGATCTCCGCGAGCCGCTCGCGGGTCAGCTCCTGCTCCTCACTGAGCTTGGCCAGCCACGCGGGGACCGAACTCTTGAAGTACTCGCGCAGCGATTTGATGACAGGGTCGTTCGCACCCTTGGCAACGAACGGTCCGCGCAGCGCGGCCACGTCCTCGGTAGTCGGGGTGATCGACTGGGAGATACGGCGACTCATGGGTGTTCCCTTTCGGTGGTGGTGTTGGTGGAGCTGAGGTCAGTCGCCCCGGGAGGCGTTGTCGAGGAAATTCGGGAGTTCCCGCGAGTACCAGGTCATCGGCGTAAAGGTTGGTTCTGCCGTGGTCTGCTCAGGGGCTCGCATCTGCACGGCAGTGGGCCGACCGTCGTCTCCGAGCGCGATCCCGCGGCCCTTGACGGAGGTGTCGACCTCGCGGCCCACGGTCGAGTCGCCCCACATCATCAGCGCGCCGTCCTGCGACAGGTTGCCGAGGCTGATGCGGGTACCGAAGTTGTCGCGGGCGTTACCGGACGCGCCACCGAACAAACTGGCGTCGGGGCGCTGCACCCCGAGTAGCAGCCGGATACCGGCCGAACGGGCAAGAACGGCGAGGTCGGCCCACGCACCGAGCGGGTCGAGTTCTTTGAGCTGTTCGCGGGTCTCGTCGTCGCCGGTCTTGGCCAGGCGCTGCCACTTACCGGAAAGGATGAAGCACTCGTCGACCGCGACTATGAGCGGCTGAAGGTCTGTCGGTTGTGCCCGGTTCTCCTGAACCCATCCCACCCGCGCGTGCATCTCGCGGTGCAGTGCTCGGATGAACCCTGCGGCACGCAGTGCATCGCCGATGATCGTGACGCAGTTCGGTTCGGTTTCGAGGCCGTCGAGTTCGATCGTCTTTGGGTCGACGCCGACGAAGGGAATGCCGCGGCGGGCGGCCTCGGTCAGCAGGGTGCGGATCACCGACGTCTTGCCGCCCCCGGTCGGTCCGACGATCAGGCAGTGCGGTCCGGCTGCGTGGGAGGAGATGTTCCAGGACACGGTTTCACCGTTGGCGGCCGTCGCATAGGGCAGATGCATGTCGGTACCTTCAGGCGGGTTCGCGGCGGTCATGCAGGCGCTCCTACGAGGTCGGGTTCGGGGAGGACGACGACGCCGGTGACGTCGAAGGTGATGCGGGTCTTCACACGTCCGGTGCCGACGGTCAGGACGGTTTCGGCGACCTCGCCCTTGGCGCCGCGGCGGACGTCGACCGAGTCGACGGTGACGGGGACGAGTTCGCCGTTGTCGTCGTCGACGAGGACGGTCTGGCCGGCCACTACTGCGGAGGCGGGAATGACGTCCGAGAAGTCGTCGTCGCCGGTGGGCGCGGCGTCCGCAGTCGGTGACGTGGCGGACGGGCCGTCGTCGGTGGTGGCGGTCGCGCCGATGACGATCGGCTCGGGAGCACTGCCGTGCTTGCGTGCTCGCTTGGCCAGGGCGCGCTCGGATTCGATGAACGAGGCCAGCTCCTGTGAGTAGCAAGTGAACTGCGGGGCCTCGGTGGGTTTGAGGCCGTCGATGATCGCCTTCTCACTCTCGGCGAGCTGGTTCCACTTGTTGGGGTGTCGGTCGACGTTGGGGGTCCACCACATCTGCGCGTCGACGGGGTTGCCGTCGTCGCCGAGCGCGATCCCGCGGCCCTTGACGGAGGTGTCGACCTCGCGGCCCACGGTCGAGTCGCCCCACATCATCAGCGCGCCGTCCTGCGACAGGTTGCCGAGGCTGATGCGGGTACCGAAGTTGTCGCGGGCGTTACCGGACGCGCCACCGAACAAACTGGCGTCGGGGCGCTGCACCCCGAGTAGCAGCCGGATACCGGCCGAACGGGCAAGAACGGCGAGGTCGGCCCACGCACCGAGCGGGTCGAGTTCTTTGAGCTGTTCGCGGGTCTCGTCGTCGCCGGTCTTGGCCAGGCGCTGCCACTTGCCGGAGAGGATGAAGAACTCGTCGAGGACCGCGATCATCAGCGGCAGCTGCGAGCCCTCGATCTTCATCTGGTGGATGTAGGCGTTGCGGGCCATCATCTCGGTGTGCAGCGCGCGCACGAACATCGCTGCGCGCAGTGCGTCGTAGATGATCGCGCCGCAGCCGGGGTAGCCCTCGAGGCCGTCGAGTTCGATCATCTTCGGATCGACGCCGACGAACGGAACTCCGCGGCGGGCGGCCTCGGTCAGCAGGGTGCGGATCACCGACGTCTTGCCGCCCCCGGTCGGGCCCACGATCAGGCAATGCGGCTTGTTCGAGCTCGTTGACACATCCCAGTACATGATTCGGTCCGCGGCACCGGTCGCATACGGCAGGTGCCGCAAGTTCTCGTCGACCAATTCGAGCGGGTGGTCGACGCGCGAGGGCATCGCGGTGACCAGACGCATCACCAGGTAGCCCTTGTCGGGGTACCAGTCGGTGGTCCAGTTGCGGCCGGACTCGTGCTGCCCCGCCAGGGAGGCGAGAGCTTCTTCGACCTTGAGCTGGAAGCCTTTGGCGCCTGCGTTCATCGACTTCTCGAACGCAATCCGGTAGCCGGTCTCGACGCCGGCCTCGTCGACAGTCTCTACGGTGACCTTCGGGTCCTTGAAGATCGAGGCGTCGTCGAGCGCGCCCTGGAGGGCCTTCTGGCGGTCGGAGCGGGTGTCCGGGGTGATGGTCTTACGGGCGATGATGATGCGGTCGTGGTGGGTCTTGTGGCGGACCTTGACCTCCCACTTGTCACTGCCGGGGAACGCGGCCGCGATCGCGCGGGAGACCTCCTCGAACTGCTTGGGCCGGATGACGGTGCCGCGGTGCAGTGTGATCGTCGCGCGTCGGATCACACGCCACCCGGGCGGGAACGAGACGACGATCTTCTTCGGCAGGTGTCCGGTGCCCTGTCGGACCACCGATTCGAACATCTGCGACCACCTGTGCATGCGGTGGCGCAGGACGTCGACGATGACGAGCAGGGCAGCGGCGGCGACGAGCAGCACCCGGTAGTCGTGCAGCTTCGTCAGCACGCCGACGACGGTCTCGTTGTCGGTGGCCGCCGACATGAGGCGCGGGGAGTACACAGCAAGGCCGGCGGCGACGATGGTGATCGGCGAGAGCGGGGTAAAACGGCGGATGCGCGTCGGCTGGCCGTCCTCCCTGACCTGGTTGCCGCGACCGTCGCCGGAATCGCCGAAGATGTCGCGCCACGTCGCGACCAACCAGTCCTTGAGTGGGTCGTGATTTCCGCTCACCGCCTGTGCCTTTCGATCGTTTCGATCCTGAACGCCTTCCGGGGAGGCGTCTTTGAGCACAGTGACAGAAACCCGTGATTTTCCTCAACGGGGTGTCCCCCTCGTGCGGCGCACCCCCGCCGGTGCGGTGAACACCGCTCTCGCGCATGATCTCCAGGCCGGAGTGCCGAACCCTCAACGCGTTCGACTCGCGCCCTTGACGGGTCTCTGATCACCGCCTTTGTGAGCTGTGGTTGCATCGGTATGTCGACCGCTGCGCCGAGGGGACTCTGTCGACCGCTGTTCGGCACGCTCGTTCGAGCGCTCTGCGGGAGCGTTCACCGAGTGCCCTGCGGGGCAATGTGGGACGCGGGATTCAGCGCCCGTGCGAGTGCTTTTTCGAGTACTTCGCCACGCGGGTCTGCGGACGGGTGCGCCCGCTCGACCGAGTGGTGTTGTGAGCGCTGCGGAAGGCGTGGACATGCCCGGTGGTGAGCGCTCGCCGCGGCACTGGTTCGAGCACTGCTCATAGCGTTCTACGTGGGTGTTCCGAATAGCGTTGGCGCTGAGCGCAATTCTGGATTACACTCCCCCCCAAGGAACGCCGGGGGGGAGTGGCCCCCGGAGGGGGTGGGCCTGGGAGGCGCTTTTTCGAGCGCTCGAATCCACCGCCGAAATCCATCGCCGAATCCGGCGCCGTTTTCACCGCGCATCTGAGCGCTGTCTCCACGCACCGGCGCACTGGGTGCTCGAGCCGCTCGCTACGCACCTGCCGCGACAGCCCGTCTGGGCGTGGCCTTTGGACCCGCCGTCTGCCCGAGTGCGCACACCGCCCGACGGTCGGTCGACGAGCAGGTGGAGCGCCTGACTCTGATCACCGCGACGACACACGAGCCGCCCCCATCGATCGAATCACCGCGGGGAATCCCCCCACGCGCAGCCTGATTGCCGGCTGCCCATCGAGATCGTTCCGGCCGCGCCGCGCCGCCGCTTCGCACCCATCGCTGGAAACGACATTCCCGATGCCGCACCGCCCCCGTTCACCTGCACCGATGACCCGATCCCGGCGCGGACACCCCGTTGAGATGAAAAGCGAGTTCGACTTACGGTCGTGCGCATCCACATTCAGATGCACCTACCGAACTCAGCGATGGAGTGTGCTCATGTCCCTCACGTCCGCAGTCGTCGACCTGGCGACCACCCCGCCCGGAAGCGTCGACGTACTCGCCCAGAACACCGAAGTCACCACTGGCGGCCTGCGCGCGTGGATCGGCGACAACATCATCTTCACGATCCTCGCCCTGATCGCGTGCGTCGTCCTCCTCGGCGGCCTGCGCGGCAACCTGTCGAAGGTCTTCACCGTAGGCGGTCTGTCGCTCGTCGGTATCGCGTTCTTTTCCCTCGCGAGCAGTGAGAGCGCCGCGACCGGAATCGGCAACTGGATTCTCGGCCTGTTCGGCATCCGAGTGGTCTGACCTGCCGTGCCCGATCACCAATCGACGATCGAAGGGAGCCGACTGTGATCGACAACGACGACCTGCTGCACCGGGTGGATCAGCACTACCTCGGCCCAACCGGGTTCACCCTGCCCGTCCGGATTCGGTACGCGGCGCTCGGGCTCGGGGCCGCATTCATGGTCACCGTCTTCGTCATCGCCCGCGGCATCGTGCACGTGCCGCTGGGTTTCAAGTCCCTCGTCGTGATGGTGGTCATCACCGTCGTGCTCACCGCGCGGGTGACGAAGTTCGTCAACGCCGACCGCCCGGTCCGGGCGGTGATCCGGGCTGCGTGGAACGACCTGAACGCACCGCGCCCACCGAAGCCCGGCCAGACCGTCGTGCTCCGCATTCCCGCCATTTCCCGCGCTGCCGGCAGCGCGCATGCCGTCACGCCGATCGAAGGTGAGTCCTCCCGATGACTTTGCAGCCCGACAACGAGATCGCCGCACTGTTCGATCCGAACTTCGACGAGCCCGAGCCGGTCATCGTTCCGCCCGGTGCGTTGCCACCGTCGTGGGCGGCGGCGATGGCGGCGAACCGATCGGCCGCCACGCCGGCCCCGGCCCAGGAATTGGCTTGGTCACAGGCTCCGGACAGCAACATCGCAGCCCCCACACCTGACGTGGTCCCCTCCCCCGCACCTGACGCGGAGCCAGAACCCACCGCGAAAGGTAAGCGGCGCGGAAAGAAGCGCGGCCGCCGCAGCGACCCGGAGGCGGAGTTCACCAGGCAGGCCGCTGCGGCGAAGAAGCGCGCGGACCGCGAACGCAAGGCGGTGCGGCTCGCGCTGGTCGGGGTGGAGGGCAACGTCACTCGCACGCGCCGGCAGTCGACGGCGTGGTTCGTGCAGCCGCCGGGGCCGTGGAACATGCGTCCGGTCGGCAAGCAGCGCCGCTACATCCAGAACGAGGGGTTGGTCGTGGCGAACCTCGCCGAGGCCGGTGTGACGGGGCTGCACCGGCGGCTGGTGCGCACACCGTGGCCGGTGCGGCAGTGGGCGCAGGCGCATGACGGGTGGGCCGATCCGATCCCGGACGTGCCGGGTGCGTTGTCGTGGGCGGATTACCTACGCGGGCAACAGCACGCGATGCTGTGGGGCAACCCGACCCAGAAGGGCCGCTACTGGGGAGTGGAGCTGCCGCCGCGCTCGGTGCTCGCGCAGGGGCTCGACACGGTCGGGCAGTGGCTGGTTCCTGTCGTCGACTGGCCACTGCTGGGCACGTTCGCTCAGCTGTGGCGCAAGTGGGCGCGCGATGCGTTCCTCGGCGAGCAGAAGGCGATCGCCGATCACCTCGCCACGATCGAGCGGCACCTGTCCGGGCAGGGCGTGAACGCCAAACCCGCGACCGCAGCGCAGATGGACTACCTGTTGCTGCGCTCGGCGACACTCGGGCTGCCGCTCGATGCGGACGGCGTGATCTCCGGCGGCGGCGACTGGGAAGAATCCGACGTCGCCGCGCTCGAAGACCTCACCACCCTCGAGCTGACCCCCGGCGACGGCTACACCACGGTGCGCGGGCTGGTCGGCGGCCGGGACTACACCGGCTACGCGATCGTCCTGACGGTCGGGCGCATGGCGCCGCTGCCGATCCCGGAGAAGATGCTGCCGTGGCAGGTGATCGGCGATCCGTCAGGCGAACCCCTCGAATGGTCCGAGCGGATCTCGCTCAAGACCAAGGGGCAGACGCTGCGCAGCCTGCGCCGGTTGACGTCGAAGATCGAGGCCCAGTTCGACCACTACACCGTCGAACACGACCAGGTCCCGCCGCAGGAACTGGCCGAACAGCACGCACTCGCCCAACGGGTGATCTCCGACATCGAGGAGGACCACTCGGGCCTGTCGGTACGCACCCAGGGCTGGTACCGCGTCCTCGTCGTCGGTTCGTCGCCGGAGGAGGCAAAGGAGAAAGTCGCGCTGCTGCAGGAGATGTACGCGCCGCGGATTCGCCTGGAACAGGAGCACGGCCAGTACCAGCTGCTGCGCGAGTTCATCCCGGGTGAGCCGCTGGCGAACATCGCGCACTGCCGGCGGATGAACGTCGAGGCGCTGTCGGCTGGCATGGCCGCGGTCGGTGACCGGATCGGTGACCGCACCGGCGTCGTGGTCGGGCAGACCGCGTCGATCGCTCCGCGGCCCGCGGTATGGGATCTGTTCGCCGCGCACGAGAAGAAGCACAAGTCCGGTCTGACGCCGATCGTCGCGGTGCCCGGCTCGGGTAAGACATTCCTCGCTGGCATGCTCGTCTACCAGGCGGTGCGTGCGGGTGCCTACGGTGTGGTGCTCGACCCGTCGGGGCCGCTGAAGAAGCTTGCGCAGCTACCCGAGTTCCGGGGTATCGCCGAAGTGCAGGCGCTGACCGGTCGCACCTCTCGTCCGGGATCGCTCAACCCCTACCGAGTGATCGTCGACCCTCGGCGCGAGGATCCGGAGTACGACCCGACGAGCCCGGACTACACCGACGACGCCGATCCGGTCGCCGCCGCACAGTCGCAGTACGAGGCGGATCTGCGAGCCGCGGAGGCGGAGCGGATCTCGGTGGCGGTGTCGGTGTTGAAGATGATGCTCACGCCGTCGCGTCTCGAACATCAATGGACCGAGACGGTTCTACAGACCGCGGCGAACATGGTCGGCGGCGACCGCCGCCACAACCTGAGCGAAGTCCTCGCCGCCATCGCCACGATCGGCGAAGGCAAGGACGAGACCAACGCCGACCTGATTTCCTGCGCACGGTCCATCCACCAGGACCTGGCGATGATGTCCCAGCTTTCCGAGGCTCGCGTGCTCTTCCCTGAGGAGGGAACCATCGGCGACGGCGAGGACGTCGACCGCAACGTGCGCCTGACGGTCCTGACGATGCCGGGCCTGCAACTGCCCCCGGAGGGCACCGACCCGGCGCAGTGGACCCCGCAGCAGCGGATGGCCGGCCCGCTGATGCATATGGCGGCGTGGATGGCGAACCGGCTCGTCTACGAGCTGCCGCGTTACGAACGCAAGGTGCTCTTTCTCGACGAGAACAAGTACCTCGAGCAGACCGGCGCCGGACGCACCCTGAACCTGCGGATCGCCCGCGACAGCCGCAAGTACAAGGTTCGCGCGCTGGTGTGCTCGCAGCTGCCCGACGACTACCTCGGCGTCGACGGCACCGACGACAAGTCCGCGCTGACGTACGAGGTGATCATCGGTGATCTCGGCGGCAACGCCCACGCGATCGAGGGCGCGCTCAAGCTGCTGAACCTTCCGCTCGGCGAGGGCTACGAGTCACTTCTGGCCGGCCTCGGCGGCGGCGGGGAGGACACCCTCGACGAGGACACCGACACCGAACACCTGGACCAGGCCCGCCGGTTCATCGTGAAGATGGCCGACGACATCGAGCTGATCCGTTCGGACTGGACGCACTACGTGCACCTGGCCCACGTGTTCGACGCCTTGGACTCGCGAGCGACCCGCGCGGCGATCGGGGGTGCGCCGTGAGCCGGCTGCGGCCCAAAGCCGCAAGGATCGGCCATTCCCCTTCCCCGCGCCGTTTCGGGTGGCGTACGGGGCTCGTAGGGCGTGTTCTGGTGGTGCTGATGCTGGCCGCGGTGTCGCTGATCGGACTCGGTGGCGCTGTCGCGGCGGCCGGCGGGTTCGACTGCCAGGACGTCCCGCCGCCGGAGTTCCCGAACGAAGTCATCGAGACCACCTTCGACTCGACCAGCGCCGACCGGCCGACCACCGGCGGCACCGGCTATCAGACCTACGGGTGGGCCGGGCTCAAGTGGCACACCTATGACCTCGGCTGCGGCGCGGACCTGGTCAAGGCACCTGGTGCGGTCGGCGACACCACCCTGGGCAACACGTTCTTGACCATCGGCAAGTCGATGGCGGCCGCCGCGTTCTGGCTCGACGACCAGACCAAGATCGGCCAGGACGCCACGGAGGCCGGGGTGACTCCCGCGCTGGAGCGGTTCGACCAGATCGTCTTCTCGATCACCGAGGGCATGCGGGGCCTCTACGGGCAATGGGTCGGCATCGGCCTGGTCGTCGTGGCCTCGATGATCCTGTGGAAAGCCCTGAAAGCCGACACAGCCGGAGTCACGAAGACCTCGGCGATCGCCGCCGCTGGGCTCGCGCTCGGGGCGTTGATGGTCGGGGCCCCGCAGAAGGCGCTCCAGGTGGCCGACGAGACGTTCGGGGCGCTGATCACCGAGACGCAGGACCAGATTTTCGCGGTGCAGTTCGGCGACGACGGAGGCACGCTCGCCGGCGGCAGCACCGACCCTCGAAACGTGCTGATCGACAAGGTCTTCCTCGACGACTGGCGCAAGGGTTGGTTCGGCCAAAACTACGACCCAGAGGACAAGGACCAACTCGGTCCGAAGCTGCGGGATGCGCTGGCGTTCAGCTATGACCAGCAGAACACGGTGAAGGACGATCCGAAGGCACAGGCGCAGCTCGCCGAGGAGAAGGCCGACCAGTTCCGCGACATCGTCTCCAAGCTGGAGACCGACTACCAGCTCTCCTACTACCAGTTCCAGGGCAAGGACTCCGGCCGCACCTCCACCGGCTTCATGGGCATGACCAAGCTGGCCATGCCATCGCTGCTGTGGATCGGCGCATCCCTGCTGAAGCTGACCGCACTGCTGGCGATCCGGTTCGCGATCCTGTTCGCCCCGATCTGGATTCCGGTCGCGATCGCCTACGGCGGGTGGCTGGCCCGGGTGATGCGTATGCTCGCCTCGGCCTACATGTGGGGCGTCGCCGGCTCGGTAATCGTCGCGCTCTACCTGATGGCGCTGGTCCAGCTCTACGTCAACTCGAACGGGGCCGTCGACGGCTCCTGGCGACTGTGGTTCATGGTGCTGCTGACCGTCGTGTGCTGGGCGATCATGCGGCCGTTCAAACGGATGAGCCAGACCTTCACACAGAACAGCGCGAGCATGGTCAACCGCAAGGCCCGAAGCGCCAAGAAGTCCATCAAACGCAAGGCATTCGACGCTGCAAGCTTCGCGGTCGGCGGGCCCGCGCAGGCGATCACGGAAAAGGCCGCCGAGCGCTTCGCCCGCCGTGGACGCGACGGACAGGAGGACGACGGGGCGACCACGGTCACTCGGCCCGAGGGTCGCGCGCTGGGCAATCGCCGCCAGCAGGCGCTCACGCAGTCACGGGCAGATGCCCGGAAAGCGCAGGGGCTCGGCCGGTCCGCACGCCTGGGCCAGGCGTCCGACGCCGCGATCGAGCGCGATGCACGTATCGCCGGGATCGCTGCCGTGGCCAGCCGCGACATCGGCCGCGGCAAGGGCGGGGTCGACGGCAAGGACGCCAATCGCGCGGTCAGGTCCGGCGCCGCGGCGTGGAAAAGGTTCGACCAGGACGAGGCCGACAACCTCGTCCAGGAACGCCGGGCCCGCAAGGAACTGCTGACCGCCAGCGTCGGGCAGCGGTGGGACGGCGGTGACCGCTCGGCCATCGCGCCGATGAAGGTCTACACCCCCACCAGCGGCCAGCGAGCGGCACATCACGCCACCGCGTCCACGCCGCACCGATCACCGGCGAAGGCGCCGCCGAACGCGAAGGTGTGGAACGCCGCCGCCCCGGCCCGCACGACACCTGAGGACCGGTACATCTGATGTCGTCATCCGGACCTCACCCTGTCCTCGCACCGATTCGCCGATGGGTGCTCTACTCCCGCACCCACCTGGCGATCACGGCGGCCGGCACAGTGGCGTTGCTGTTCGCCGCCGGCGCGGCCTTCGGAGAGAACCCTCCGCCGCGCGCAGTCACCCACCAGGCCGAAACCACCATCGAATCAGTCACGCCCGCGGAGACGATCAGCTACGACCTCGACGAAGTGAGCGAGTCCCTGGTCGCCGCCAAGACCGCAACCTGGGCCGCATCCAGCGCGCCTGCCACCGCAATGGCCTACGCGCATGCCTTCGTCGACACCACGCCGTCGGATGCGATGTGGGCCAGCACCATCGGCCGCCACACCGCCGACAAGCCGGGAGAGCACGTCGTAGCGGCCCGCCCGCGGACCCCGGTGGTCATCACCGGCCCCACGGTCAGCACGCTCACCGACGGGCCCGACGGCGAGCGGACCGCGCGGGTGACCGTTCCGACGCAGGCCGGGGACCTGCGGATCACGCTCACCGTCAACGAGGTCAACGGTGGGAAGCGGTGGGTGGTAGGCACTCCCCTACCGACCCTCGACCTCTCCGAGGTCGAGACGATGGCCCGGGCGACCACCACTGCGACACCACTCACATCGACGACACCGACCACCACCGCGGCCGAAACGACACCGCCGCAGCCGACATCGACGTCGAGCCTGTCAACGACGCCGCAGCCGATGTTCGATCTCGACGAACCGGCAACCGCCCCGAGCCAAGGCAACGACCCGACACCGATTCCCGGTCCGATCCCGATCCCGGAACTCGACACCCCAATCCCCGGAGGAAGGTGAACATCGGCGGCGCCCAGCGGGCGCTGCTGCTCACCGGTGCCATCGGCATCATTATCGGGACATCGGCGTGTTCACTGGGCGCACCAGTCATCCCGAGAGATCCGTGCCGGACCGTCACCTCCGACAGCGCCAACAGCGCGGGGTCGATCGCCGAGAATCTGACGCTGACCGTATCCGGACCAATTCGCCTGCCGGTCGAACCTGGGACCACCACGTTCACCTCCGGATTCGGTGAGCGCTGGGGAGCCCAGCACCAAGGAGTGGACCTTGCCGGGCCGGTCGGCACCAAGATCCTCGCCGCGCTCGACGGCAACGTCGTCAAAGCCGGGGACTCCGGCGAAGGGCCCGGGGTCGGGTTCGAGAACTGGGTGGTCATCGACTCGAACGTCGACGGCAAGCCCGTGAGCACGGTCTACGGCCACATGTTCGCCGATGGAATTCACATCAAACCAGGCCAGCAGGTCAAGGCCGGCGACCACATCGCCGACATCGGCAACGCCGGCGGATCGACGGGCCCGCACCTGCACTTCGAGTACTGGCAGGGCGGCCGGCTGCAGGGTGGAACGGCCCTCGACCCCCTCACCGTCCTACCCGACATCGCCGAACAGAACGGCACCAGTGGAGGCGACCCCGACACCGCCAGCAATAGTCCCATCCAACTCGTGGCCGCATCCCAGTCGACGACTGACTGCTCTGGCTTCGGCATGGCCGGCGGCGGCGAGCTGGCATTCGGGATCGTGCCGGCCGAGTTCGAGCCGTGGCTACGCCGCGCCGGCAGTGTCTGCCCGGAGATCGCCCCTCCGTTGCTCGCCGCACAGCTCCAGCAGGAGAACGGATTCCGGCACGGCCCCCATGCCCCGGTATCGGACACCGGAGCGCTGGGACCGGCACAGTTCATGCCCGGCACCTGGGCAACTTGGGGTAAGGACTACGACGGCGACGGGAAGGCCGACCCGAACTCCATCGGTGACGCGGTGATGTCGCAGGCGCATTTCATGTGCGCCCTGTACCAGGACGTTTCCGGCTACATCACCAGCGGCCAGGCCAAGGGCGACCCCATCGAGCTGACGCTTGCGGCCTACAACGCCGGCGCCGGCGCCGTGCAGAAGTTCGGCGGTATCCCGCCCTTCGCCCAGACCGAGAATTACGTGCCCAAGATCCTGCAGGCCCGTGCAGGGTTCACCAATCCCAATGCCCGCGGCCGATTCATCCCCAACGCATCCGGTGACAGCAGCCAAGTAGTCACGGCCGCTCGCGAATACCTTGGTACCCCGTATGTGTGGGGTGGCGGCGGAACCGGCGGACCCTCCGGCGGTGGGTTCGACTGCTCAGGTCTGACCTCGTACGCGGTGCACGCGGCCAGCGCAGGCAAGGTCTCCCTCCCGCGCACCTCGGAGCAGCAGTGGGGTGTCGGCATCGAGATCCCGATCGACCAGGCGAGTCCCGGCGACCTCGTCTTCGGCAGCTGGGGGCCGAACGGGCCTGGACACGTGGGTGTCTATTCCGGCAACGGCCAGATGGTCCACGCCCCCACGCAGGGCGATGTCGTCAAGGAAGCTCCACTCCAGCCAGGGCTTAAGGCCCGCCGCGTGATGTAGGGGGCGTGCCATCTCCGCAGGTGTGGATTCTCACACGACTTTTCGCCCTTCTCACGATCTTGTCGCCACTTCGTCGACGGCGAACCGGATTGCCAACGAACCTCCAGGTCAGCGACTCATGCGGATGGGGCGGGAGGTGCCGCCGAGTGCTGGAAGCTGGCCGCCAGCCGAGGAAAGCGACATTTCGATGAGAAGAGCTACCGACAGAGCGGTGAGAAAGCTACGCGAAACTGCAGGTTACGAGACAACTCGGCGAAAAATACGACGAAGACCTCCAGCTTGCGTGGTCGATGTCGTATCACCGCTCCGCGCCGGACCACCCATTCGGAGCACGGGGGACGTGTCATTTATCCTGGGTAATGGCCAAATTCTGCCACGGGGAGGAGGGTGACGTGAGGCCACGAAAGCTCGTCATTGCGGTGTTGGTGGTCGCTGTCGTCGGATTCCTGGCCTACTCGTACCTCTCCCGAACCAACGACGGCGAGGACTCGGCGAGCGTGGCAGCGTCGATGACCACCAGCGCGCCCACGGCCACTGCGGCCGCGGCGTCGCCAGTCGACGTCGAGACCGCCGAGCTGCCGACTTCCTCCCGCGACGCTGAAGAGGCCGCGCGACAGGGGCTGACCGTGGCGTTCACCTGGTACCCGGCTACCGACACCAACCAGAACGACGCATATGGGCGGGCCCGAAACTGGCTGACCGGCAAACTCGCTGACCGCATGCTCGTCGACGCCCGCACCGAGCGCGGGCCTGGCGTGCAGTGGGACGAGTGGGCGCAGGAGCAGGCCAAGGTCATCGCCGATGTCAGCGTCGAATGCTCCGGCTGCCCCGAGGACACCGACACCGTCGTCTCGCGGGTGGCCACCATCAAGCAGACCACGATCGCCGGCAGCAGCACCGATACGGTCGAACCTGACACCACGGTGTGGGTCTCCGTCGTCCGCGAGGGCGACCGCTGGCTCATCGACGACATACGCTATTGATCCGGAGGGCCCGTGAACCGCAAGAACGTTGCCGCAGTACTGATCCCCACTGTTCTCGCCGTCGGCCTGACCGCATGCAGCAGCGATGAGTCGACCACCCCCACCAGCGCACCAATAGCGACCACGACGATGTCTGCGTTCGGCACCGATGAGTTCATCGCCAACCGGCTGCGCAGCTCATCTACGACAATCGTCGAGACAGTGGAGGAACGCGGCGGCACGCCAGAACAGGCGATCGCTGCTCTCGTGTCCAGTGAAGCCGAGACGGGCTGGCAATCCGGACTTCGGATGGCCCCGCCGGCAACGGACATCCGGGACATCTTCGGCTGGCGGCTCGCGTACAACCTTCCGGCCGACTCCGCTGAGGTAGTCGTTGCCGCCACCAACACATTCATGGACAACGCCTCCACCGTCACTGTCAGCGCCGACGACCCGGCTGCCTACGCCCTGGCCGCCCAGTACGCAGACCCCCGCGGCTACAACGAGAAGGAACACTTCTACAGGAAGGGCGAGACCGCCGCCACCGAGTACGCCGTCGCCCTACCCAAGGCCCAGGCCGCGTACGCCGAGCTGCGCGGTTCGCAGTAATGAGAGCTTGGGCGTCGTTGGTGATGCCGGTATTCGCACGACTTCTTTGACGGGTCTGTCTTCGGTCTCGATGCCGTGTACACCTTCAGGGACGGCGAAGCCACGGTGCGCTGTGCGTTCCCCACCGTTGTACCGTGCAGCTCCTGGCCCATATGGTGTGACACGGTGTACCACCAAATGATCGGAGTTGCGTGTCCAAGACTGACGACAAGGCCGTCCAGGCTGGAGCTGCGCCGTATACCGCTCCCCTCGTGCACATTTACGACCTATGGGTGGTTCACCTCTCCAACGATCTGGCCGGCGCTGCGGCCGAGAGCGATTCGTGGAGATGGATGACCGGCACGTCGGCCGCGGTCATCACGAGGTAGGTCCGGGGAGCGGCTGGTACATGGCCAGCGAGGACCGAGCTCACCCGTCTGGACTTGAACGCCAACAGCCTCAAGCACTCCTACCGTCGGTTGTCCCCGCGCTATGACGTGCGGACAGTGGAAGCCAACGTCTTGGATCCCGTGCCTTCGAATCTGGGACCATTCGACTCCGTCGGTGTCAACCACGTCGTGCACTGTTTACCGGGTGGCTGGCGTGAGAAGGGTGCGGTCTTTCAGAACCTGGCCGGTGTGCTTGCAGCGGATGGCGTCCTCTTCGGTTCCACAGTTCTCGGGCCGGGGGTGAAACGGAACATCTTCGGCTTGGCGCTCAGTGAGGCATACAACCGTCTCGGGGCTTTCCATAACCGCGGCGACGTTACGACGGTCTCGTCGAAGCCCTGCGGGTCTCGTTCGGTCGCGTCGAGGTCTCTCAGGTCGGCAATGTGGGCGTTGTTCGTCCCCAGTAAGCCCAAGCGCTAGTTTCGGCGACGGGTGCGAAGCCTCAATCCTTCTGGTTTGAGGGTGATCAGCTCCTGGACCTGGAGTTGGTATGCGGGGTCTGCCTCGAAGTCGAAGCGGTGCAGAAGGAACGCCAGCGCGAGGATCGTCTCATGATCCGTGAGTCTTTCGGCGCAAACCCGGTCGTTCGGCCCGCCTGCGGACTCCCTCCGAGGCTGAATGTCGGACTGTGTGGCTAGTGTCTGGGTTATGGCGGGGAGGGTAGTGAAGCGGGCGTTCAAGTACCGCTTCTATCCGACTGCGGTGCAGGCGGAACAGCTTGCTCGGACGTTCGGATGCACCCGGTATGTCTACAACCGGGCGTTGGCCGAACGCTCGCGTGCCTGGTCGCAGGAACGGCGGCGGGTCACCTACAGCGACACCTCGAAGATGCTCACCGGATGGAAGCGAGACACCGAGACCGAGTGGTTGTCGGAGCCGTCGAAGGGGCCGCTGCAGGAATCGCTGCGGCAGTTGCAGGGCGCGTTCGACAAGTTCTGGCGCAAGCAGTCCCGCTACCCGCAATTCAAGAAGAAGGCCCAGTCGAAGGATTCGGCGACCTACTACTCGAACTGCTTCACCTACCGCGGCGGGCAGATCCGGTTGGCCAAGCAGTCCGAACCCCTGGACATTCGGTGGTCGAGGCCGCTACCGGAGGGGGCCGTACCGTCGCAGGTGACGGTGTCGCGCAATGCTCGCGGTCAGTACCACATCTCGATCCTCGTCGAGGACACGATCACCGAGCCCCCGTCGACCGATCGGGTGGTCGGGCTCGACGCCGGGATCACCAGCCTCTACACGCTCTCGACGGGGAAGAAGATCACCAACCCGCGCCACGAGCGCACAGACCGTGAGCGGCTGGCGAAGGCGCAGCGGGTGCTGGCCAAGAAGCAGAAGGGATCCCGTAACCGGGCCAAGGCCCGACTGAAGGTCGCGAAGATCTATGGCCGGATCGCCGATCGGCGCCGCGATTATCTGCACAAACTCTCCACTCGGCTGGTGCGCGAAAACCAAGTGATCGCCATCGAGGATCTGAGTGTGCGGAACATGGTCAGGAATCGGTCGTTGTCTCGGGCGATCTCGGATGCGAGTTGGTCCGAGTTCCGGTCGATGCTCGAGTACAAGGCCGACTGGTACGGGCGGCGGGTGGTGGCGATCGACCGGTTTTATCCGTCGTCGAAGACCTGCTCGGTGTGTGGGGCGATCGCGTCGACGATGCCGCTGAGCGTGCGGGAGTGGGCGTGCCGTTGCGGCGTTGTCCATGATCGGGATGTGAACGCGGCGAGGAATATTTTGGCCGTCGGACTGACGGCGGCAGCCTGCGGAGATGATGTGAGACCGCCCCGCACCTAAAGTGTGGGGAGGCGACTGTCGGTGAAACAGGAACCTCGGGACGCGAGTCTCGAGGGGAATCTCGGTCGTTCACGGCCGAGAGGACGTCAAAGGCGAACTGGCGGCCAATGCACGCACGGAGACCGGTACCGAATGGCTTGTAAACCACTGAGCTCTGTATTAGACACAGGGTCTCTCAAAGAACCGATCCGGATCAAATCCTCACCTTCCTCGTTGCAGGGCACGAGACATCGGCAGGGGTATTCGCCTTCGCATTGCATTACCTCGCAACGAACCCCGAGATCGCTGCAAAAGCCCGCCCCGAACTGGACGAGAGGTGGCCGACCGGAGACGTGACCGCGATCAGGTACGAGGACGTCGCGCGATTGCGCTACCTCCGACGGGTAGTGGACGAGACATTGTGCCTGTGGCCCATTGCTCCGGGTTACTTCCGAGAGACGAAAGAAGAGACGGTAATCGGAGGAAAGTACAGATTTGCGCCCGGTGATTGGGTCTTCGTGCTCACGTTGCAGGCTCACCGTGACCCGGTGTGGGGACCCGATGCGGAGAAGTTTGATTGCGTACGTTGACCTCGTCGAGCGGCTCACCGGTTTCGGGGCCGGGCTCGGTCAGCATTCGGGCAAGCAGATCGTTGTGTGTTCCTGAGTCTTCTGTTTTGCGTCGTTTGATGACGTCGTCGACGACCTGCATGACGAAGTGGATGTCGCGCTGGTGTTGCGCGGCCTGTCTGCGGCCGATTGTCTTCTGCAGGATTGGAGGCAGGTTCGAGTTGCTGTAGGTCAGGCCGCGCATCATGGCAACGAGAACAGCGAATGGGGACGTGTCGTTTACACAGGTCAACGGTATTAATCTCTCTCCAGTTCATCGCTGCTGACGCAGTCGCGAGGAGTAGATGAAGAGGCCTGGCCCGGCATCCTGGCCGCCGTTTGATGTGAACGGGGGTGGGTGCGGGACCAGGCCTCTTCTCGTAATCCGGTGATTGTCGTTTCAACTGATAGACCGGGTGTCGCGAAGACCCTGGCCGTCGAGAAGACTTTTGGGATTCATTCGTGACCAGCGGCGAGCGAGGATGATCGCGGTCCCCACCAACACGATGCCGACCACGGCACCGAGGGCGGGCCCATATCGGGTTCCCCACAGGATCGCGGTACGGGCGTCCTTCGCTTGTTGGGCAAGGCCGTTGATCGTTTCGTTGTCGAAGTGGGTGTGCGCTTCCAGCGTGGTCACAGCATTCGGGTCGTCAACCGACCGCGCCAGCCATCGCCTCGGCTGCTCCTCCACAGCAACGATCGCACCAGATGCAGGCTCGACCCACACATCGCGCGTGGTGGAGTAGTGCAGATCCATCGTTGTCGGCTCCGTGCCAGGTAGCCCCCACTTTTCAGCGGGCAAGGTCGTCGTCGCGACACTGCCGATCGATTTCCCAAGGTTCACGGGGCCGATCGTCTGCTGAAAGTGATACAGCCGCATGCCGTCGACCACGCGATCGTCGTCTACGTACTCGATCGGATGCGTCTCCCGTGCCGTCCCGTCGTAGTACGGGTAGCTGACCTTCTCGACGTCGAACGGAAACTTGTACTGAATTCCGGCGCGAGGCGTCTCCGTCGGGGGCTTGCCCTGCTCGGCTTGAGTGGTCGGGACGGGCTCGGCGAGCGGCATGCCTGATCGTCGGTCGATCGTGACGCGATCGACCATTGCCGAGACCAGGCCCAACCCCTCGCCCCAGTCGGTCCGGACCGTCTTCTGCGCCGCCTGCAGAGTTGTCGAAGCGGCCGAAACTGGATCCTCTGTCGTCACGTACACCTGAATCCGCAGCGGGACACCCCGGTCGGTCTTCAGCGGACCTTTCATAGCCACCGAGGTGGCCTTGAGCACCGCCGCGTCTTCCGCAACCGACACTGTCGCCGATTGCACGTCGAGCGGGATGACCTTCAACCTGGCGGCACCGTAGGTGGGAACCAAGACAGCGACGGCGAGCAGGCACGAGCCGAGCGCGAGGAGAGTGCAGACCGCTGCGGATCTCCTCCAACCCCGACGGTCGGCGGCATCCGCCTTGTGCACGTTTTCATCCAGTACGGTGTCGACCTGAGCACTCACGTAGCGCACCCTAGCTGCCGGAGCAATGCAGAATCCCGGTCAGCCGGTATCTTCGTCCTGAGGTATTTGCCACATCGCAGAAGGGAACCTGGTGCTCGATCCGTTTGCGCCTGGCTTGAGTGTCGCGGAGGCCGATCGCTTGCATGCGCACCTTCGCGCTGCCGGCCCAGTTGTCGAGGCCACCGACGCCGACGGACTGCGCGTCTGGATCATCACCCGGTACGACGACGTCTCTCGACTGCTCGCTGACCCCGGAATCGTCAATGTCCGGCCCGGCGGCCCGTCAGGCAGCCCGGGTCTTCCCCTACCACCGGCACTTGCCCGCAACCTGCTCAATATGGTCCCCGATGATCACCGGCGCGTCCGCGCTTTGGCAGCGCCCGCGTTCTCACGGCGACGAATCGGAGCGGTGAGGCAGATGGTGACCGCCCGTGCCGACGGACTCCTGAACGAGCTCGACCCGAACGAAACCGGTGTTGTCGACCTCTTTCCCGCCTACGCCTCTCCCCTGCCTGCTGACATCATCGCCGAGATCCTCGGCGTGACCGATACGGACGCCGACGAGTTCCGTACCGCCGCGGCGACCGTGATGGCAATGAATCCTGGCGAACCCACCGCGGACGACCCTCGCATCCCGGCCATGACCACGATCGTTCTCGTACTCATGCGTGTGATCGCGGCCAAACGGAAATCACCCGGTGACGACGTCATCACCGATTGGATCACCGCCCGCGACGCCGAAGACCGGCTGACCGAAGAGGAACTCATCTCCCTGGCATTCCTGACGTTTCTCGCCGGATTCGAGAACTCCGTCTACCAAATCGCCAACGCCATCGGCATTCTCGCCGGACTCGATCGAGACCAACTACTCGTCGAAATCGCCGACGACCAGCTCTGGCGCGCCCGGGTGACGCATCTTGTCCTCGACGCCGCGCCCGGGTCCTACGCGATACGGCGATTCCCGGTTGAGAACATCACCGTCGGCGGCATTCGCATCCCCGCCGGCAGTCCTCTGTATCTCTCCCTGCGCGCGGCGACCAACGACCCCGCCCGCGGCGAGCGCCCGGACCTGGCCTTCGGCCGCGGACCTCATTACTGTCTCGGCGCCGATCTCGCCGTGATGCAGCTCGACATCGCTACTCGCCGCCTGTTCCAACGCCACCCGGGCCTGTCCCTGGTGAAGCCATGGGAAACACTCGACCGGCGACATACCTGGCGCACTCACGGACCCACTGAGATGCCAGTAAACCTGATCTGACCCGCAAGCCAGTACGGGAGAAACGGATAAACCGATGACAGCTGATGCCCTCGAGCTCACACACGCCGAACCCACCCACCCGATCCGCGAATGGACGACCGTCTTCGTCGGTACCGGCGACGAGCACCATGTCGTCGCCGAAGGCGCCAAGATCCGCGAATGGCGCAATATCAACAACGTCGTTCGCGGACCTGCCCGCACGGCTGTCCTGGGGTTGATCCGTCAGTGCATCGCCGATCGTGACCTCAGGATCGAGCCGTTCGATGGCAAGGTCGCCGACGCCCTGGGACCGGTCGGGGCAGCCCACCCCATCCTGACTCCCGACAAGAGCGTGGTCGTAGCAGTTCAGGTCTGGACCGGTGACCCGAAGAAGAACCCGCCGGACCGCCCCAATGTCGGGGCATGGGAGTGGGTTCTGAGCTCGGAGGACAACCCGCCCCCACCGCAGTTGCAGTTGGACCCCGGAGCTATCGAGCTCATCGGGATGTCCGCCCGGCATCAGGATCGATCGGTTTTCGGTCCTGCGGATCTCTACACCCGTTCGGCCCGCCTGTCCGACACGTTGCGGCATGTGCGCCAAATCCGAGACTGCCAGGTAAAGGACAGGTTCGACGGCACGTTCACCATCCGGGCTGAGACCGACGTCACCCGGGAGCTGCGCTACGCCGAGCGGTGTGTGGAGGGCCCGGCGGGTAGACGTGTGCGCGGGATCTGCTGGGACGCGGGCACCGACGAAGCCCGTGTCCACGAAGCGATGCTCGACGCATGGTTGTCGACAATGTTGGCATCGACCTCGGGGATGTACATCGCGGTTGGGGATCTGTCGTACCAGTACCCGTACTGGCTGAAGTGGGTGACCGAGCACGTTCCCGGCCTCGGACACGGCGTGAGCACCGGACAGACCTTCGCGCTCCATGAGGAAGACTGGCCGAAGATCATCGAGTGGGTTCAGCAGGTGCGTAAGGGGCCGGTCTCCGGCACGGTGCGGGCACGACGGGGCGGTGGCGGCTGGCTGAAGGCCGAATTTCGGGGCTTCCTTCTCGATCCCCTCGTCAGCGACTCGATCGGTGTCGCGGTGATCTCCCCCGAGATCGAAACCATCCCTGACGAAACCTCCTGACGGAGAAAATCTTTCGGAGGACAAAGCTCGTGTGGAGAGTGTTCTACAACGCCGCGTTAGTTGTTGCGTTCATGGCCACCTACAAGACCGCCGGAATCTTCGCGGCGACGGTCGTGGTCATGGCCGGCGTCGTCGGCGAGATCATCGTGACGGTGGCCCGACGCCAACGGGTCGACAAACTGCAGTGGATCGGTCTATGCCTTGTGCTCGTCCTCGGTGGTTCGACTCTGTTGTTCCACAACGAGACCTTCATCAAGTGGCGTCCCACAGGGGTGTACTGGCTAATTGCCGGCGCTTTCCTGACGTCGTTGGTGGTCGCGAAGCGTGACCCGGTGCGTCTGATCATCGGACGATGGGTGAGCGCACCGGACGCTGTCTGGCGCTTCCTCAGTTGGAGTTGGTTCATGGCACTGGTCGCGGTCGGCGCCGTCAATATCGTGGTCGCCTACACGATGTCCACGGATACCTGGGTCAACTGGCGTGTCTTCGTCGCACCCGGAAGCCTCTTGGCTCTCGCTGTCGCCCAAGCCACCTGGCATCGCAACTACATCCTCACGGCATGGCGCGACCACCAATCCGAGGAAGCTATGTAATATCCCCTCCGACGTTGGTTCGACATAGAGTTCGCCGAGCGGACTGACTGCGCGATGCCCCCTCTGGCACGTGCCCGGTCGGCCGACGTCAGCGCACCTCACCCGAGGTTGCGGCGCGACCTTTTCGCGTTGCCCGCGCAGCACGCAGAAAGCCCCTCCTCGAAGGGGCTTTTCGTCATGCTCGCGAGAAGGTCGAATGATTACTCACATTGCTTACTGCACCACCACGGACGCCAACACCCACGTCCAGTGCGACTGGAACCGTTCACTTAGCATCCGCGGCGCCCGAGGGCTACGCGGGAGTGCCGGCGGGGCGGGTTCGTACCCGCTCGTAGCTCGCCCGCAGTTCGCTTTCAGGGATTTGAAGCGCTGCAGAGAGCTTCCTTGCCATGTTGTCAGACAGCGAAATCTCGCCTCGTTCGACACTTCCAACGATTTGGGTGGTGACGCCGGCAGCGGCGCCGAGCTGTGGCTGGGTAAGCCCTCGCAGAATCCGCCAATCGCCAGGGTAGCGGTCACCCTCCGGAACCTTGACGAGGTCGGAAATGGACACCCCAATCGCGGCGGTGACACGGGCGAGCAAATCAACCTGCGGCGACGAGTCGCCAAGTTCCCATCGCCTAATCGTGTCGGCATTGAGTCGCGCCAGGCGCGCGAGTTCGCGCTGCGATACACCAGCAGATCGGCGGGCTTTCTCCAGTTGATCAGGCTGGAATCCGCGCATAACTCGACGGCTCACAGACTGAGCCTTACCAGAAAAGTCGTCATCACTAGACACTGTGCAATCCCCTCGTTACGATGCGCACATAACGGTACCTATAAATCAATAGGTATAGATTCGGAGAAGGAGCGATGGGAGTTCTCACCAAACGTGAACGGTCCCCCGGCTGTTAGCGCAGCCAGGGGACCGTCAGAACAGCAAGTCGACTGTTAGCGCAGTCGGACAAGCCATGAGACCAGCGGGTTAGCGGCCCGCGGCCTCGAATGCAGATCGGAGCCTGCAAATGAACACGTTAGATGGCGCTGGTGCTCTACGCCTAGCGGCTGCAAGTTCTCATGCTGGTCGGGAGAAGGTCGACGGGCACGATCGCGTGACCAACGGCCCTCTCCGCGAGATCCTGGCCAAGCATCGTTCAAACCATGACCACACGTCGTGCACGGCCTGCGGGTTCGTCTACACCCCCGATCTCCCGTTGTGCCCGCCCGTCGCTGGCGCTCTGCGCGAGCTGTCCACGGGCGCCGTCCGGCCCCAGGACCTGTCTCTGGGCCACTACACGACCGGTCGACTTCGCGCGATGGCGCGCGAGCACACCGGCGAGGGCCGGTGCCGGCGGTGCGGGTTCGTTTACTCCGGGCAGGTGCGTCTATGCCCGACGTCGCGGCGGATCGCCGCCGAACTCGAGACCCGCGGCAAGGCGCCCGCGACCCAGCCCCGCACAGGTCAGGGGCTGTGCGCAGGTAAGGGCTCCGGTTGGACCGTTACCAGCACAAAGGCCGCGGCGTGGAAGCGTGCGATGGCGGCCTGCTCGGTGTGCCCGCTGCTCGCGCAGTGCGAGACGCAACTGGAGGACAGGCTCGCTACCGGTGTGAAGGTCCGCGAGCAGATCATTGCCGGAAGGCTGTTCACCGTCACCGGCCGCGAGGTCGAAGCCGCTGGGGTCGATGCGTTCGCAGTTGCCCGGGGGCGGACGAAGAAGAAGCAGCAGCAGAAGCCCCGGGCCCCAATCCCGGCCCCTGCTGCTACTCCGGCTCCGGCGCGGCAGCTCGCGCTCTTCGAGGACGGGGTGGCATGACGGTCCGCTCGGGTTTCGGCCTGAGTCGCAGCGTGACCACTGTCAGCGCTGTCGACTTTCACGGGCGCCAGTGGGACCTCGTCCCGATTCAGGATGTCATCTGCGCCATGATCGTTGCGGACAGCGTGGCGATACCTACTGTGCTTTCCGAACAACTTCTCGCAGAATGTCCTCTGGTGATCTCGGCTGAGGCGCCGACCCTGAGTGTGGGCGCCCGAGAGAAGCTCACCGATGTCATCGACTTGGTCGTGACGAACCCTGAGACGGCTTCCGTTGAACAGATCCGTGAGGTCGCTTCGCTCGCCCGTCTACTTCTCCGCCGACATCCCGCGTAGCAGTACAGATTCAGCGCGCTTCAGAGCAGGGCGGATCGGTCCCGATCACCCAATCTTGTCGCGCCTCACTGGAAGCGGGGTCGCTGAAACCCGCGGCTAAGTCCGTTCAGTCCTGATACGCCGAATCGACGAAAGGCAGTCACCTTCGATGACCACTTCAGTCACATGCGACACACCGAAGAGCGCCGGTTACCCGTATCGGTTACAGGTTCGATCTAGGGTTTCCTCATGGCACAGCACAACAAGGGGCCCCGCGGTCAGATCGCTACTCGCGCACCCCTCAGACACCACAAGGTTTACGAGAGTCGGGCAGCCGAACTCGGCATCCCTGCTGGCGACTACTCCGTGCTTATCCTCGCCATCACGCACGGACTGGACATCCCGGATTACATCAGCGAGAAACTTCGACCGGAACAGCTCCGGCTACTCGAAGTCGAGGCTTCAGGGTCGTTGCACCAGATCGAGCAGTTGGCGATGGGCGCATGAACGACACCTAAACACGAAACAACCCCCAGGGCTTGGCGGCATCGGGGGTTGTCCGTTTATGAAATTTCGGGACCTTGCCAGCTCCCTGACCACCACTACCTCGAAAGGAAGAGGCGGTGCTTTCTCAATGATAACGCACGTCCGCAAGTCTGCTTTGTCTGCGAACTTCTATTCGGTCACATGTCTGTCTCAGCAAGACCACACACTGACTGCTGCACTCCCGCACAATCGAGACCCTTTCGACGGCGCTACCTCTGTGTTGGCTTACCAGGGCGCCCATTACGCGACGGAATCTGCGGATTCTGATCTGCGACTTCCGGTGCTGCTTGGGAGCGCACCGGCCCTTCCAACTGAGGAAGGCGGTGGTCCTGGCGAATAGCGGATCGGAACTTCCTCGATAGCTAATTCAAGAGCGGCGGTACAAGCCAAAGGGACCCCCGGCGGGGGTGGGTTTATCCAATGAATCCCGATGGGAGGACTGGCAGGTCCTCCCCGTCTAGGGCGATCGTCTGGCAGGACGGTCATTCCCTGAGGTGAGTAGAAGAAGTTAGCAGCCTCTTCAACTCGGTACTGCATTCCCCGAAGGGACTACCTGTGCTAGGTACGTCTGAGGATAAACCATGCCTTGACGCCTTTTCCACGGTTCAACACTCCGATCTCGGCGTGTCGTGGGATAAATCACACAACTCGCCGATTTCCCAAACCACGCAACCGGACACGCATCCACTTCAGACCCCGTGGATTGACGAGCTGCGACGACTCAACACGGACACCGATCAGCGCGGAAAATCCTGGACGCTGCCCGTCAAGCCCGGCCAAGAAGCAAGCATCCCGATCTGGACAAGCCGCGACGGATGGATGCGACAGGTCCGGTACGCAATCACCAAGACCGCCGACGGCCGCGCCGCAGCCGCCCGACACAGGATCGGCGTCGAAAGTATGGTCGCCGTCGCTGGCGCGCACGCGTCGTCAGCCGACTCGAAAACTGGGCGCCGCGTTACTGCCACAGTCCAGAACCTCGCCGCCCGAGCAGGTGTGTCCGAGGCGGTGGTCAAACGAGGTCGCCGCGTGCTGAAAGCACTACACCTGGGCTTCGAGCTGGTACGGGGCCGCACCCTGACTACGCGGGAATTCCAAGCCGCAGAAGTCCACCATGGTGGGCGTCAGCACCGCGCTGCCAGCGTATGGGCTCTGTCCTCCCCACCTGACCTCGTCGCAGCCACCCCCGCTCCCCCACAACCAAAGAAGCGCGGACGCTCCCACGGCAGGACATACCGCCCGGTGGAGCACGCTCGCCACACCGCCACAAGGGGTTCGAATCCCAATCCCCAAGCCCGCGACCGTGACCCCCTATCTTTGAGTGGTCTTTCCCCGAAGGGGATCTCTTGTAGAGAAGTAATCACCAAACGCGCGTGCGCGCGCGAGAACCAAACCTCATCCTCAAATCAGACAGACCCGCGCCCGATGAATCTCCAACGAGCCGCCTCCGCGCTGGTCGCTGCAGCTCCAGCCATCGCCCCCAGCGGCCACATCGGAGCCGTGTGCGACGTCATCGAGCGTTCAGGAATCGACACCACCCGCTGGACAGGACGGGATATCGCCCAAGCTTTGACCGCTGACACAGTGTCGCGAGGTGAGCTCTGGCCAAACGCGGTGCGCTCGCCAATCGGATATCTGACCTGGCGTTTGTCCAGAATCGACTGGTCAGGCCCCTCCCCCAGTGAGCAACGCGCCACAGAGGCCGCGCGCAGCGCACAGCTGCGGGCTGCACGTGACGCCGAACGCGAGCGAGCTCGTCGCGCAACGGCCTCGCCTGAGCGCCAAAAGGCATTTATGGAACAGATCCGTGCCACCCTGGCGCCCAAAAGCGGGCAGCCTAACGATGCTCATCCAACCTCGGCGCACCATCCACACGGGAACGCTGGTCGGACCGACCGCGGACAATGACACCGCGCCGAGCGACATCCCACTCGCTACCGTGTATGGGCCATATCCTGCGAGAATCACCGTGGCCGACTTGCACAGAACGGAGTGCGCTCGTGGGTAAGAACACCGTGTCCCGATCGACCCGACGCCACCCGCGGGTCGATGTCAGTCGAGTCCAGGCGCATCCCCGCATCAGCCGCAACGCAGACTCGATCCGCGAGCGTCTCCGCAACGGCGCCCGCACAGTCGTGGTTGACACTGCAGGTCAGCTAATCGAACTCGACAACCACACCTTCGCGACGGCCGGCGACGAGTGGACCTTGCGTTTTACCGCTGGATCACAAGCACGGATTCATCTCGACTCACCACTACCCGCGACCGCGCACATCGTCGCCACTGACGCAGCGACCGTGGAAGTCACAGGGCACGTTCATCTTTGGGCCTATACCCACGCAACGGTTACTGCCTTCGATCAGTGCCGGGTCGTAGCTCACAATCACGCATTCATCAGAGCATGCGACCGCTCCTCTGTGTGGGCCGACGACAATGTCGTTGTCCACGCCTACGACGAGGCCACGGTCCAAGCTAAAGATCACGCGATTCTCGCCCTTTCCGATGAGGCACACGCAGTCGTGGAAACCGCAGTCGTGGTTCGCGGTCCAGCTCGCAAGAACGTCACCATGAGGGACACATGATGCCTGAGCATGGGCAGACGCAGCTCTCACACCGCACCACCTGCCCACCAGCAGTTCCGAGATGGCCTCGTATGCCTGACCATCGAAGTCGACCCTCTCGCACAGCCGTCGGTCCACCCCGTCTTCCTTGGTGAAGACTTTTCAACGGCGCACAACCCCAGCGGTCGCCCTCACCGGGCACAGCGTCCTTCTAAGCTGTTCGGCAGCCAACCAACCTGACCTGGCTCTGCTAGCAATGCGAGCTAGCAGAGCCAGGTAACTCTAGCTATTGCGAATAGTTAGACATCCCAGGGCCGTAGGACGTCAAGCAGCCCGGATGGTGCGGTGATCCCAGGCGATGTGTTCGTCGTAGTGGGTGTGGTGGCGGAGGCAGCCGTGGAGGAGGCCGACGAGGCGGTTGCCGAGGGCGCGGAGCGCTTGGTGGTGCAGATCGCCGGCGTCGCGTCGCTGGTCGTAGAACTCCCGGGCACCGGGACTGGACGACAAAGCGCAGAACGCCCACTGGTCGATAGCGTCGTAGAGACGCCGGTTGCGGACGTGGCGGGCGAGTACCGCGCGTTTCTTGCCCGACGCGACCGTCAGCGGGGAGGTGCCGGCGTAGTTTCTGCGAGACTTGGCGGTGGTGTAGCGGTCGGGGTCGTCCCCGAACTCACCGAGCACCCGGGCGCCGAGCACAACACCAAGTCCTGGCAGGGAACGGTAGATGTCGGCGTCCGGGTGTGACTCAAAATGGTCGGCCAGTGTGGACTCGAGTTCGATGATCTGCCGGTTCAACTCGACGATGAGACCGACCGCCGCGCGGGTGGTGGCGGCGAACGCGGCGACGACCGGCGCCGGCGCGGCGAGCTGCTCGACCCGCAACCCGGCCCGGATTTCGCGGGCCCGGGTATCGAGATTTCGTTGCCGACCAGCCCTTTTGAGCGCGGATCGGATCGCCGGCAGGGTCAGGTGCGCGGCCTCGGCGGGTGTCGGGGCGCGACCGAGTACGGCGAGGGTGTCGCGGTCGTGCAGGTCGTCGAACACCTCCAGCGCGGCCGGGTAGTACTCGCGCAGCGCCGAGCGCAGCGCGTTGGTTTGCCGGGTCCGGGCCCAGATCAGGTTCTGGTGTCCGCGGGCGAGGACCTTGATCGCCTCCACGTCCGGGCTGTCGCCGGCGATCGGGCGATGATTGTGCCGGTCCGTGCGTACCAGGTCCGCGAGCAGTTTGGCGTCACCGGCGTCGGACTTCGCGCCCGAGACGTGGTGACGGTCGCGGTAGCGTGCGACCGCGAGGGGGTTGATCGGGTACACCTGATAGCCGGCGGCGGTCAGCGCCTGTACCCACAGACCGCGGTCGGTTTCGATGCCGATCACGACCTGACCCGGCTCGTCGGCGTGGCCGGCTATCAGTTCGTGCAATGTGCAGATGCCGGCGAGTCCTTCCGGCAGCCGACGCGACGACAGTCGCCTGCCCGTGTCGTCCATCAAATGGACATCGTGATGTTGTTCGGCCCAGTCGTCTCCGACGAAGATCATCGATCGCCTCCTTTGGTCTCCTATTCTTGATGAAACCTGTTCGAGCCCAGAGGCACCCGGCATCGACCTAATGGATCAGTGCTCATACGGCACGACATCCCATCAGCGCTATAGGCGACCTCACCGACCGGCCGGGGCACAATCTAACTCTAGGAATCAACCTCACTCCAGGCGAGAGCAGTGCTCACCGGCCGGCGGCTCAGTGATCAGCTTGTCGTGGACGGGCAGTCACCTGTCGAAGGCTCGCCGATCGACTCCCATTAGGCGAGCATTGATGTCCCGGCTATCTACAGTTTCTGTCACGTGACGGCACATACGGACGTCGCCGGAATCTCGCCGGACGGCGCGCCGTGATAGCGCCTTGGCCGGTGCCTGTGGTGGACTGCGAATATGCCCAAGAGCCGAGGCCGCCGCAAGGGCGGCAAAAGCCGACCCGTTCGCCGTCCTCCCCGGCAACTCCACCCCGCCGATCTTCTGCTGCGCGACGCCCGGCAACTCCTCGAAATCGACGATGCGCTCACCGCGGAGACCTGGGCCAGCGGCTGGCTCGGCGAGGCGTGGTCGACGGCGGCAGTGACCGAACACGAACCCGAGCATCAACTGTGCATGCAGGTCACCGGCCGAGCATGCACCACACCGTCCCCGCACTCACTGGCCGCGATCGACGCGCTCGCGCGGGTCGCACCCGCGTCCGACACAGCCATGCTGACCGACACCCTCCACATCTTGACCGAAACCCAACCACTGCCGACCTGGCACACCGTCGAGGCCTGGACCCCGACCGCGGCGTGGCGCGCGGTCGACGTGTACGACAGCGAACGGGTCCTGTTCATTGACTACGACGGACCGCACCCACACACATTGATGGCAAATATCTACCAGGTCGGCGGGCTGATGATCGACAAGCTCGCTCTCCTCAATCCTGGCGCAGCCACCACCTGGGACCAGCTGCGCGAGCCCGACGAGGCACCCATGCCGCTCCAGCCGGTCCCGGTCGCCGAGGTGCTCGCCGATCTCGCGCACGCGTTGCGCATTACCGACATGACCTGGCCCCGCACCACCGACGAGGACTTTCGCGATCACCAGGCGCTGGCATGGTCCCGCTGCCGGGACTACCTGCCAGAATGGCCCGAACATGTCGGACTTCCCGAGCAAAGGCGCCGCCAACTGGTCGAGGACTTCCTCACCGACATCGGAAGCGACGACGAGGTGAGCCGGTCGCTGGCCGAGCTGTTCCTGGACTATGGCGACGGCTACATCGGCGCCGGGGCGCTGTGCTGGAGTCCGGGCGAGGTGATGCTGCTGCTTACAGATTGGCTTCCCCGCAAAGCAGTCCTCGACGCCGACCAACGCAACGCACTGCCCTTCGTGTTGCGCCGATGGCTGACCTTCGTGCTGACCCAACAGGGGATCGACCGCCAGTGGATCAGCCTCGTCGTTGATGCTGTCGACACCTTCCTGCCCGAGTTCCATGACGCGTTTGACGACGAAACTGCTTGGGGCCCTGCCAAACAGGTGGCCGCGGCGCTTGCCGAGCGAGGCGTCGACCTCACCGACCGCTGCGCCGTCGATGACGCCATTCGGCAACTCAACGCCGAACAACTCGCCCACCGATTACTGCCGTGAACCGTCGGCTTGGCTCTGTGCACACCCGATTCACACGGCCTGCCGCGGCCCAGCGAATGTGCGCTCGTTGGGAAAGTGATGTAACCCCACAGTGCGATGCTAGTAAGGCTACCTAGCGTCGATAGAGACGCTAGGTATCTTAGTAACGCTATTCCAGCTATTTTGGCTTGCTAGGCGAGCGTTGATTGCTCGCCCGCCTACTCCTGCTAGGAGTGAAGTAGTAGCTAGCAGTGAAGCGACCGTTGCACTAAGGCCGCTCGCGGAAATAGCAGTTCTCGCTCACAGAGATAAGGACGCTAGCCTAGCTAGCGGAGCGCGGCTAGCCCGAGAATCGTGCTCGGTTGATCCGGGGCGAGATCCGCTCGGGCAGCATGTCGAACTGCGATAACCAGAAGCCTGGCCTGCTCCGTTTCGCCGGGTTCCGCCGCGCCTAGGCAGATGCGATCTGGCTGGAGGGATGCGTTTCGCGTGACGGTGCCTCGTGCATATTTGGGGCGGCGACCCACTGACCTGCTGAAATATCAATGCTAGCTCCTGTAGCATTGGCGGGATCTACTTTGATAGCAGGAAGGGAAGCATAACTATCCAGGCTATCTGGGCTATGGTCTCTAGCCTTCATATCGCGGATATTCCTGCTAGGGATACGATCACAACTACTCGTTGTAGCGCAGCAATTCTCGCAATCGTGGCTATCAGAGAGATGCCAGCAACGATATCTACGTGAGCTAGACGCCGTATGAGCGCTACAGTAGCCCCGTTTTCTAGAGACGCTCGCACGTCTAAGCTGACTCGCCTTTCTAGCCTTACTAGGCTGGCAACGCAGTCTAGGGGCCATAGGGTTGCTTGCAGAGCTATGAGTGCGAACAAAACTACGAGTGCGATGCTTGCTAGGGAAGTTCAACTATCGATCGTTGCTGTCATCGCTATAGGCACATTCGTACTTAACGTCGCTATGAAAACTAGTGCAGCAAGTGTTGCGAGCAATGCGATTACAGACACCGTAGATACGATCGCAACCGTAGAGGTAATAGCTATGTCTGCGTCGGCAGCGTCGATCGCTACGAAAGCAAAACTAGAGAAGCTAGTTGCAATATGCACGCTAGCTCACCTAGCAAAGAACGCTAGCGTTGCTCGGCGTGTCGAGCTAGCTCAGCAGCCAAGCCTGGCTATGCTCCCTACGCGAGCGTGCGGAGTTGCACTAACGCTCATCGCGCGCATCTGGAAGTCTCCTGGCCTCGACGGAACGGAAACCAAGTCATGACACGCAAATGCGCGATCTGCAATCAGAAAGGGGGAGTGGGCAAGACCGCCACGACCCTCGGTCTCGCGAGCGCAATAAGCAACGCCGGCGGACACGTCCTCATCGTCGACGTCGACCCCCAGGGCAACGCCACCAACGGCGTAGGCGTCACCATCACCGACGAGATGCTGACAACCTACGACCTGATGAGCCGAACCGCGTCGGGCACGGCGATCGACGCCGTCATTGCCACCCCATGGGACGGCGTCGACCTGATCCCGGCCGACCAGACGCTCGCGAACATCGAGTCGGATGGGGCCAACGACCTCATCTTCCGCCTCGACATCGCCTTCGAGGGCCTCGACCTCTCCGCCTACGACGCAGTCCTCTTCGACTGCCCACCGTCGCTCGGCAAACTCCTCTTCGCCGTCTTCTGTGCAGTGGACGGGGTCATTGCAGTGACCGAGCCCACTATCGACAGCGTCCAAGGCGTCACCAAGCTCTTCGAAACCGTCGAGAACGTCCAGCGACGCCCCAACCCGAACCTGGCCATCGACAAGATCGTCCTCAGCCGACAGCGGGGGACAGGCGAACACCGATTCCGGGAGAGCGAACTGCGCGAGGTCTACGGCGACCTCGTCGCGCGCACCACCATCCCGGAATACGCCACGCGGCAGGACGCACACAGCGCGCGCACCCCGATCCACAAATTCACAGGCGGAAAATCGCTGTCACTGCAGCTCGCCTACACCGACCTTCTCAACGAACTACCCATCAAGACCGCAGGAGCGACCGTATGAGCGTCCAACGTGAACCCGCTATCCGCAGGCCGGCGCACCCTGCCGCAGATCTTCCTGAGCGCCCCCGGGTCGTCAAAGACCCCACCCCGGCCGCCGTCGACGAGCAGCCGACGCAACTTCCGACCGAATCGACCATCAGACGTGTCGCCGACGTGCCCGTCACGCCGGTCTTGTCTCCTGCACCCGAGGCGGCATCGCCTGTCGAGAAGCTCAGCGAACAACACAACGTACGGTTGCGGCCCTCGACGAAGGCGCGCCTGACGCGCGGTGTGGACAAGTTGCGCTACGAGACCGGGGATCGGAGCATCACCATTTCGTCGGTCACTGACGCCGCGCTTATCGAGTACCTGGCCAAGAATGGCTGCTAGCGCCAATAGCGACGCTAGCTATCGGTGCTAGGCGGACGCTCGTGGTTCGAGGTACCCCCACCGAAAAACGCTGGCCGCACCAACACAAGGAGGCCCCCGCCGATTGCGCCGGCGGGGGCCTCGTGGACCGGGACCCCGTGGAAGGAAACCCCGATCATGAACGACCTTAGTATCCGAGCAGCACGAATCCAGCTCCGCGCCCTCATTGCGGCCCTAATCGTTGCGATCGCCATTGCGGTCGGTATCACCACCGGAGCGTTCGTGCTGTCGTTCGCCGTGCAACGCGACCTCGCATTGCAGGCCGGAATCCCGCACTACCTCACCTGGATCTTCCCCGCCATTGTCGACGGCGCAATCCTCGGCGCAACGATCGCCATCGTTGCGCTAAGCAAAATCAACGGCAGCGCAACGGGGAAGCATTTCTTCCTCTGGCTCGCAGTGGTCGTCGTCTTCATCAGCGTCTTCGGCAACGCCTACCACGCCTACCGCGCCGGGGAAGCCGCCGCACGGAGTGCTGCAGCTGGCATCGACCTGGGATACACCCCACTGACTCCAACCGGCGCATCGCTCATCGCAGTCATCCCGCCACTTTTGGTCTTAGCTTTCACCCACGGTGTCGGAATCCTCATCAAGGCCATCGGCACCGCCCACACCGAGTACACCGCGGTCGTCCGAGACACCCGCGACCGCGAACAGCAGGACGGTGAGGACATCGCGGACCATTATCCGACGGTGGCGGCAGAGTCGATGCCGGCATCCGAACGGAACGTTGGCCATGTTGCGGACATCGTTGCGCCGCACATTGCTCAGGACCCCGACGTTGCGCCGCGCATTGCTCAGGACCCCGACGTTGCGCCGCGCATTGCTCAGACCGTTGCGCAGTTCGCCGACGTTGCAACGGCAGACGACTCCTCGGCACTCGACGACAGCCGTGCGGCCGCCGTAACCGGACCTGAGAGTTCCACTGGCGTTGCGGATGCCGCGCAACCAACCGAAACGAACCCAGATGACCGCACCGATGTTGCGACCCTCACCGAGGAGCACGTTGCGCGCAATGCACTGGACGGAAGCAATGCCGCTGCACTGAAGGTCAGCAATGCGCTCGAGGACTCGCAAGAGCCATTCGTGTTGCCGGACGAGGCCCAGACCATCGAGAACCTCCTCGACTTCATCGAAACGTGCGCCGACTTCGAGCCTGTAGTGAAGGAGACGGCCCGACTGCGGATCATCGAACAGCACAGCTACGCGGAGATCGCCACCCTCACGCGGGCCAAGGCCGCAAGCACCGCAATGCGCCGGTTCGACAAGGTTGCGCAACGCGCGGTCGACGCCGGGTTCCGGACGCCCCCGTTGCCGGAACTCGAGGAGATTGCGGACGGACGCAATGCGGCAACGCTCGATCCGCAGTACACATTGGTCGGGACACCCTGAACATCCGCCCACAGCAGGGCGGCGACGGCCAGTTCGTACTCTCCGGCGCTCGACTGGGAGACGACCGACCAACAGCGCGGGGCACGCCCCACACCCAGGGACTCTCGAACGGCTGCAACACCCAGCGCCTTTGACCGCAATGCTGCTCGACGTTGCAGCACAGCCAGATGGAGTTGCAACGCAACGCCGACAGTGCGAGATTGGCAACGCAACGTCAGATTCGGATGCAACGGACAACCGGACGTGGGCCGCTATGCAGACGCAACAACGTCGGCGCATTGCAGGTGGGCGGGCGCCGCATTGCAGGTTGGATGCTGGTGATTTACGCAGTTCACCTGAGAAGAGTGGATGAGGGACCGGTCGTGGAATGGTTCGTATCGTTTTGGGATCTGGAGACTCAGCGGACATCGGTGCGCGCGGGGGAAGCGTCCAATCGCGTTGACGCCATGGCTCAGGTCATCGCCGCGGGGCGCGAGCTGGCGCGCCGCGACGACGGGTCGGTGGTCAATAAGACTGCCCACGTCCGTATCGGAACAGAGCTGGCGGTGGTGGCCGGGTTCGACGATCCACACCTCGGCGACGAAAACCTGAGCTGCCGTATCGAGGCCGCTATCACCGCGAAGCAACAACACGCCCGCAGGATGCAGCAGCGTATACCCGTCGAGTTCTAGTCGCGGTCTCCTCTGGGGTACCTGGTGACGCTGACGCCCGCCGCAGGCACACCCATCCCGCCACTCGATCTCGAAGTGGGCGAGTAGATCCAGGACTAATGTCGTTTCGTCAGTCAGCGCCCTCGGCACGGAATACTCAGGTATGACGGCCGTAGTGGTGCACCACAGCCCAATGGTGGAGCGCGGCGACCCGTGCGATGATCGGATGTGGGGCGCTCGCGATCGTGGCAGACGGGGCCGCAACCTGACGACTCCGCTCGGCGTGCCGTGGGCTGCGACCGTCGGCGTCGCGGTGATTCTGGTGTTGCTGTGCGGCGCTGGTGGCAGGGGGAGAGCGCGGACAAGTTTTCATCACTGTGACGTAAGTGCCCGAGCTTGGGCGGTTGTCTGTTTTCTTTGTCGGCGGCCGGATGGCTGCCGCGGAAGTGGCATCGTCATGAATCGTGCGCCGAAAAGGCTCCGCGACCGTGACCGTGACCTCGAAGCGAGGATAGCTAACTCCGCTACGCTAGCTAGCATCTCAATTTGTGGGTTGCGTATTGTGCAACGCAAGGTGCCCGTCGTGGTGCCTCGTCCGTATCGACCACCCCGGGAGTCGTTCTCGCGGCGAGTAGGGCTGTGGCGGAACTGGTCGATGACATCGACCCAGACATGTCCGGCGATGAGGGCGAGACATCAGCTACTCGTCGTCAGTGCCGAGTACGAGATCGATCTCAAGGACGAGAACGCCAGCGCGTTCCACGCAGCCCTTGACTACTGCATCACACATTCGAGGTGGCCAGGTGGCGGTGAGCGCCGCTCATTTCGTGGCAGCATCCGCGCCTAGATCGTGCAACCCTTCCGTGCGCCTACTGATCCGGCATCGCACGTCTGGGGGATCGGTGACGGATCGAGCGGCGCCGACTGAAATCTGTCGTAGCCGGGCCGACGGTTTGGGGGTCATGGATTCGTCAGGACCGGATTTCGGGCCTCTACTTCGTCGGTCGGCTGTGCCATGCTGGTGCCACGGTTCGGTGACGTCGCGAGCGTGAGGGTGACATGACTGTGCAGGTGATCCAATCCAGTGGACACTGAGGTTGCCCCTCGGGAGTGGACACCCGATTTCATGCGGCGACTGACAGCGTAGACGACGCGATCAGCCGTTGTTCGAACTCCACCGGGGTGAGGTATCTCCGAGGGCGGAATGGCGGCGACGTCGATTGAAGTACGAGAGCCACTCGAACAACTCCAGCCGTGCCTGCGACTTCGACGTCCGGCTCCGTCCGTGCAGCCACTCCCTCTTGAGTCCTTGGAAGAACGACTCGGCGAGAGCATTATCGTAACTCGAGCCAACGCGGCCTCGACTCGGGCGGATCCCATGACGGCGGCACACATCGACGAAAGCTGCTGCGGTGTACTGAGATCCGCGGTCGCTGTGGAAGATGACGCCACGCACGTCACCACCGCGGGTGCGCACCGCCATCTCGATCGCGTCCGTGACGAGATCGGTGCGCATGTGGTCGGCGATCGACCAACCCACCACCCGGCGTGAGCAGATGTGGGGTGGGTCCACCAAGGCGCGACGAACGCACGAGGCTCGGTGACGCTCCAGCACCGGAACCAACACGGCAGCGGAGAAGGACATGCGGGCAGTGTCGGAGGGCGGCGATGGTTAGGCCGGCAAGGCCGGCGACCGCGACGAGCATGAGGAGGGCCAGCACGACGGATCTGAGGACGGTGCACGCGCGGATGGTCAGCACCGCCAGGCAGATGGTCGCGGCGACACCCGCGTCCGAGGACTCGAGGAGCGCCGCGCCGTGTCGCGGTATCTGGTGCCGTCCAGCGTTTTCACCGGTCGGGCTCGTCGGGTCTGCGGCGCTGACTCTCACACTGACACCAGGTTCGCTGAGGATCAGAGGTCCCACAGCCCCAGCAACGCGGACCTAAGGCCAGGGGAGCGGACGTAGTGGTCGGTCCGCAGCCGTGACCCGGGGTGCCCGAGATTGGTCAGCGCCTTCTCGGCGCCGGGGAGGGGGAGCGGAGACAGGCCGGTGCGCAGGCGGAGGAAGTACAGAACCGCTCCACCGGACCGCGGGATCTTCATCGGATCGGACACCACGACCGCCGGCGCGTAAATCCACTCGTCATCGGCCGAGACGAAGACGATCACGTCGCCCCGTCTCACCCCGCTGGGCCTGTCGAGGCGAAGCGATTCGAGCTGGTACTTCGCCGCCGGGCCGCCGCGGCTGTGGTGCCGGCCCCGCTGCTCGTCGAGGACCTGTTGTTCGGTGCGGGTGGGTTCGTAGTCGACGGCGTGTTTGACGAACATCCGGGTCACCGGCGTCGGCAGGAAATCGGTCTCGGTGCGGACGCGGCCGGTGACCCCGGGCAGGGGGACCGCGCGGCCGATCTCCCACTCGAGGATCGCGTCGTCGAGGAACACCTGATCGACCTCGGTGATCTCGTCGAGGCCGTCGATGAACTTACGCACGGAGGCGACGATCTCGGGGTCGTCGGTGATGACCACAGCGTCGTCGGCCAGGGTGGAGTTTTCCGACGCATTCGCCGACCCGATCACCGCCCGGGTGTTGGTGACGATCACCTTGGCGTGCAGGGTCGGCGACGACAGCACCCGCACCCCCTTGTTCACGTAGTACGCGAGGGCGGCGGGGGAGGTGGCGTGCGCCCGGACCGCGGCCTTGGAGGCGTTGACGACCAGGACGTCCCCGGCGCGCAGCGGAAGCAGGGCGGGCGCGTCCTGTCCGAGGTAGCCGATCGCGGCGTACCGGGCGCCGCGGGTGCGGATGGCGCGGGTGATGTGTGGCCACGGGCTCGGCCCGTGGAAGGTGGTCCCCATACCGACAGACGGTAACCGGCCAGGCCTTGTGCCGGGTGGCGGTCCCTGGCAACGCTAAAGAAGCTAAACGGGGGCGCCGCCGGTGCGGCGCTCCCTGGCGAGGTCGACGGTGGCGCGGGTGAGGGGCTGGCCGCAATCGCTCTGGGGGCAGCGATCCGGTCGAATGTCGGTTGCGGACAACGCGTCGGCGTCGGCGTCGGCCCCGACCGGCGGCCCGGCGCTCTTACGCTGGTGAGCACCACGAAACGAGACCGGCGGGAGAAGGATGATGAGTTACGAAGCGATCTACGACGGGGTCCGATATCCACTCGCCGATGCGGCCGCCGCCCACGGCCTTGAGGACGCCATCCGGGGCATCTTCGCAGACAACGGCAATGGTGGATTCGTCGGGTTCGTCAGCCAGAACTCGACGGTTCGCCTGCTGATCACGCCGGCGACTCCGATCGCGATTCGGGGCAGCGACGAGCCGAACCCGACCGTCGTCCACCGCTGGTAGCCCCGCCCCAGCAGATACCCCCCTCGGACCGAGACGGTGTGTCCGCCCAATGGACGAGGGGTTGTCAGCGAGACTTTCGGCAACGATCCACCGTCAGCAAAGGAGGGTATGGTGCCCAGCCTCATTTTTGGGTGGTGTCACCTACGGCATCAGCCAGACCAGGTTCGAGGCCACCCGGGAGCTGCTCGCACGGTTCGCCGAGGGACACACCCTGGGTGTGGCGATGTCGCTCACCCATGACGGCGCCCGGCACCACCTGTTCATCACGCCCGGGGTGCCGATCACGCTGGTGGACTGACGACTCCGCGGTGGTCGAGTCATGACGGTTTCCTGCGCTGACGGCCCGGGCAGTGTCTCCGGCGTCGTCGCCGCCAGCACCCGTCGATGCCCTCGGCGCGAGGTAACACCCCGTCACAGTCTGGGCGCAACTCTGCGCGCAAACATGCCAGCGAAAATACCGGCAACACGGCGCGTAGTGGGTAGGGTGATGTCCGCGCACGTACACGGGAGGCACACCGAACACGAGTGGGTGGGGATGGCGAAGGTAGGAAATTCCGAAGGCGGCGCCCGCCGCCGCCCGACCGGGGCCGGACGAGCAGCCGTAAAGGCGGCGAAGCGCGCGTCCGGTGCGGGAGACGTCGGCGGCCCGGGAACGCCGAGTCCGGAGCTGACGGCGAAGCTGGAACCGCGGAAGGGCCCGGCGAAGGTTCCGCTCAATACCCGCGTCCTGGCCTCGACGGAAGCCCGGTTGAACTGGCTGGTGAACGATCGCCAATCCACCGTGACCAACGTCGTGGACGTGGCGCTGCAGGAGTTCTTCGACCGCTACCACGTCCCGCCGGCAGATCATGACGGCCGGATCACCGAGCAGGAGTCATGAGCAGTCCGTGGGAACAGATCCCCCTGTTCGCACTGCCCGAGACAACCCTGACGACATCTCCCTCCTCCACCGATGATGTTCTCCCCGACGATGACTTTCTCCTCACCGATGAGGACGTTGTCTCTGTCGATGCTGATGTCTTCGTCGAAGCCGATCATGCGGATTCTGAGCCGGCCGCTGCCGCACACCCTGCATCGCCCGAGCGGTCGGATGTGGCCGAAGCCGCCGACCCCGCCGAAGCCCCGTCCCGGCCGACACCCGAGACGGACAGCGAAGAAGTGGACAACGCTGCGGTCGACGGCGACGAAGTGCACGACGACGCGGCTGAAAGCGACACGGCTGGCAGCGAAGAGGCTGGCAGCGAAGAGGCTGGCAATGACGCGGCGGATCCGCCGGTGTGGGAGGCGCTGCCAGTGGGTGAGGATGCCGATGGCCATGCGTTGATCGTGACCGCCGCCGGAACCTTCACACCCTCCGGGCGGGAGTTGACCGGTCCCGTCGATTCGGTGGAGAAGCTGGACAAGCTGATTCGCTGGGCCTCGTTGACACCGTTGGGTGCCCCCGCACAGATCTGGGTCGTCGGACAGGGCGCGTGCGAGCTGCTCGGGTGGATCATCGACCCGGGCAGCGAAGACGACGTCGACGACATGGAGGCCCTGCGCAACCGCGCCGCCCAGGAACTGACCGCCGTCCTGCACGCCACCCTCACCCCAATGCTGAACGCGGGCTGGGAGTTGCGCGGCGACCCCGGGCACGTGGTGCACCTGTCCCGCTCGATCGGGAATTTCACCTCGATGGTCGATGTGGTGATCGAACCGTACGTGTGGACCTATTGGAACAAGGACTTCGGTTGGCGCAACCGGGTCGGCGACATGGGCATCCTCGGCTCACCCACCGCGGGAACGTATCTCCCGGACGATGACCTCCCGGCGGCACGGGAGCTCGGTCGCCGGTTGGCGTGGTGCGCCGCGCACCTCGGGGTGCTCCCGGGGCCGACGCCCGCGCGGACCGGCGCGGCCCTCGTCGACAAGATCAAGCGGGAACGCACCCGCAGCGGCAAAGGCATCGTCGTCACCACACCCGGTTCGGTCCCACCGCTGGACGGCGCGCCGCGGGGAGACCTCGAACCCGCGGTCGGCTGGACCCGCGTCCCCGACGCGCAGGATCTCGAGGACACGACCCGGTTGGTGTCCATCGATCAACGCGCCGCCTACCTCGCCTCCGCGGGCATGCTCGAATTCGGCTACGGGCAACCCACACACCTCACTGGTGACACTGCTGCGGCCGCGGCAGTGGGGGAGAAGGGTGCCCCGTTCGGGCTGTGGCGGATCACCCTGCCGCCCGGGCAGACACTGTCACTTCCGGGAAAGATACCTCTGCCGCACCCGCACATGCACGCCGACCAACCGGTGCAGACCTGGGTGAGCACGGTCAGCCTCGACGGACTGTGCTCACCGGTCGCAGACGGAGGAATCGGCGCCGACCTCGACGACCTCGACATCGCCGAGGCCTGGGTCTACCCACAGCAGGGCCGGGCGCTGGACAAGTGGGCCAAAATCCTCCGCGAGGCACGGAAGGTCGCGGTGGACACCGACGACGACGCGACGAAGCGGTTCCTCGGCACCTGCTACAAGGGTTACATCGGGCGGATGGTGAACCCGGACATGTGGACTGCGAAGCAGATGCAACATCACCACCAACCGCTCTGGCGCGCGTCGATTATCGCGCACTGCCGGTGGCGCGGCCGCCGGGTGGCGATGCGGATCGCCCGCGAACACAATCGTTGGCCGGTCCGCACCGTCACCGACTCCTGGGTGTACCTCCTCTCCGGCGGTGAGGACATCGCCGACCCGAGCGACGCTTTGGGGAAGATGTCGGTCGAGAAGGACGTGGTCCTCACCGACACACTCCTGTCCGCCTTCACTTCGGCCGAGGACGTACACGAGGTGAACCTCGCGATCAAGGCGGCCTTCGCCGACAACGAGGACACCGACGACGAAGGGGAGGGGGTGCTCTGATGGCCCTACATCTCCCGAAGCCCCGCACCAAAAAGCCCGCGCAGGAGGCGGTCGGCCTCGACGGCCTCAAGGTCTCCGTCGCCAACGCCGCGACCAGCGGCGTCGAAAAATCCAAGCAAGTCAAAAGCGGGGGCCTGGCCGGACTGACCAGCAAGGTCTCCGTCAAACAACTGCGCAAGGAACTCGGCAACGAGGGCTTACGGCAGGCCGCGATCGATGCCGGCCGCACACCCCCATCCGCGCGCACGTTGCGCCGGTGGGCGCAACAGGGCCGCATCCCGCACGCCGACGTCGTCGAGCGTGCCCAGCGGCGTGCGGCGATCGAACGCCTCGGCGGCGTCGATGCCGTGGCCGCCAAGATCGGGCGGTCCCGCTCCGCCGTCTCCCGGTACAGGTCCGGTGAAACGAACGAGCTGCGCGCCGACGCCAGCAAGAAACTCCGCAACGTCAAGGCCGAGGACATCATGAAACGCGCCGGCGTACTGCGCCCCGACGGAACACCCAAAAAGGCGGTCATCCGCGTCAAGGGCGGCGTCATGGTCCGTAACGGCGCCGACGAGGGCTACGACTACCGGGTCCGGACACTGGATTTCGCGAACTCGGACACCCCGTTCACCAGTGAGGAGTCCCGCGAACTGGCCGCCGCGCTGGCCAACGATGATCACGCCCGGGTCGTGGCCTTGCTGGAGCGGCACGCCACACTCGACTACCCGGAGAACAAGGGTTTCGACAAGTACAGCGACCAGTTCGGATTCCACTTCGACCACATCGACTCCGTCCACATCGACTGGATCTAAAAACGCCTGGGGACCACCCCCCACCGGCCCGCCGCGGCACGGGTCGGGTGGCCCCTTGTTCCATCGCCTGTGAAAACACCCGACTCCGGCCCATTCTCACCGGTCAGCACCCGAAAAGGGAGCGGGGGCACCCCGACACCCCGTTGAGGGGAAACACCGAAATGGGTGAAGGTAGGCAGCAGTGTCCCTTCCGGCAATTCGAGGTGCCCATGCCCGCCAGACGTTCGAGAACCCGTCGCACGGTCGCCCTGATCGCCACTGCGACCGTCGTCGTCGGCGTCGCTCTTACCGCACCCGCGATCGCCAACGCCGCCCCGGTGGGCTGTGTGTCGACATTCAACCTGCTCATCCCCGGCACATGGGAGACCAACGAGCACGCCGACCCGAACCAGCCCGTAGGCATGCTCGCCCCGGTCGCGGAGGCAATCAGGGCACAGAACGGTGCCCGCGCACAGATTTACACGCTGCCGTACATGGCGTCCGCGTTCGACAACGGCCACACCTACGCCGACAGCAAACTCGACGCGGTCAGCAAGGCCACCGCCGTGTTGAAGTCCTACGCCGACAAATGCCGGGGCGCGAAGATCACGATCACCGGATACTCCCAGGGTGCAGACGCTGCAGGCGATCTCGCGTCGGCGATCGGAAACGATCAAGGGCCGGTCGATGCGGACCAGGTCCTCGGTGTGGCGCTGATCGCCGACCCGGGTGCCGGCACGAAGGGCGCCGCACCGGTCGGACCGACGACCTCCGGGGAGGGGATCGCCGGTCCCCGGTCGCAGGGCATGGGCACGCTGTCGGGGCGGGTCGCCTCGATCTGCGATCCGAAAGACCTGTACTGCTCGATCCGCAAGGGCGCCAACCCGTTCCTCGGATCGCTCGGATCGATCCTGTCGAAGACCCCCGGCAACACCAGCACCGGTGCCGGCGCGGATGGTGGTACCGCGGCGGTCGCCCACGCGCTGACCTCGGATTTCACCGACGCCGACCTGCCCGGTCTCGGATCGAATGTCGACGCGCTCGGACAGCAACTGTCCGGCAACGGTACCGGCGGCTCGATCGATGTGAACCAGATCGCCGACTCCGCAACCTCGCTGAGTAAGACGCTCAGCCCACTGGTCGACCTGCTGCAGTCCGGGGCCGCGAACACCGCCGCCACCAGCAAGTTGGCCGCAGCCCCGGTGGGTACACCGGAAAACGCGGCCGCACAGGTCCTCACCACAGCCAGCCATGCGGACCTGGGCGGTGCACTCGACTCGGTGGCCACGATCGCGAACACCGCAGCCAAACTCGCCAATAACGGCGCCACCACCCTGCCCGCCACCGCACCCGAAATCTCTCAACTCGCGGGCACCGCCGCATCACTCGGTAGCCAAATCGCACCCGTCGCCGCCACCCCGGCAGATGCCCTCTCCTCCGCGTCGAGCGTGCTGTCGGTCCTCAAACCGAAAGTCGTCGTCGACCAGGCCCTGAACGTCGTCACCGGCGTCACTGCCCTCGATATTCCGAAGATCCTGAACAACCTGATCGTGCTCCCGCAAAGAATTGCCGCCGGCGATGTCCGCGCCGCCCGCGATACCGCCCGAGAGCTGAACGTGCAGTTCGAGCCCATAGTGAAGATGGCCGCCGGTGTCGACTTGAAGTGGGTCTCCCAGATCCTCGCGATCATCCCGGACCCGTCCGGATACACCCAGATCGCAGCGTTGGTCACCAGCATCCTCGGCAACGTCGACGTGATCAAGCTGGCCACCATCGCCGGTCAAGCCCAGGAAATTGCGTGGGCCGCCGCGGACAAGCTCTTTCCCCCGCCCGGGGTATTACCCGACCCGGTCGGTGCCGCGGCACAGACCACGGCGTTGATCCCACTCGGCCTCGACCTCGCCTCGGTGGCCGCGAACATGCTCACCGGCAAAGCCAGCAAGACCGACCCCGCGCTGCTCGGCAAACAGACCAATCCCGTGGGCAACGCGATCACCACGCAGGCGCAGACCCTCGACCTCGCAGGACTCGCCGGGTCGGTGTCGACGATGACGCAGTCGCAGGGGGCCGAGGATCTCGCCGCGGTAGTCGGCGAGGGCCTGAACGCGGCCAGCTTCTTCGCCTCCGGTGCACACCAGAGCTACCAGAACCTCGTCGTCGACAACGCCGGCCGCAACGCCATCCAGTGGGTCTCGGATTGGCTGAACCTGCAGATCACCCGCGCCGCCTGACGAACCGACATCGTCCCGGTAGGACCACCACTGCGTGCTTCATCTCGCGGCCGACTTCATTTGAACTTCACCTCGACCACGGAACCGAGAACCTGGCAGATAGAGCGGATGCTGTGTCGAAATCCGACCTGGCCCGGACGAAGAAACGCCGCAGTTCAGGTCACCGCCCCGGCGTTGACGTTCGGTCCGAGAACCTATATCTCCCAGTCGAATAGGAGCACCGGAAAGTGGCCCGTCGAACACACCGCCCGACATCGTGCTGGGTGAGTTGCCCGCACTGCGGCGGCAAACGCACCTACTTCACCCGCAGGACCGCGCGTGCGGCCCGCACCCACCACGAAAAACGCCACGGCCTGGCGATCTACCCCTGCCCCCACCGACACCAGGACGGCGACGCCGGGATGTTTCACGTCGGGCACCGGCCAGAGGGGTTGGGTCGCGGCCACATCGACCGGGACACGCTCGCCGATAATCAGCGGGCAGCGCTCCAAGGCAGGGCTGCGGGCGGGGGTGCGCGGTGACACTGATGAACGCCACGGGATCCCCCACACCTCCGATCTCACTCGATGTTGGTGGGCGGATCCGGTTCGGTCTCGAACCACGCCGCCCCTACACCGTCCGCGCACTCTCGGAGCACTTCGTCGTCTGCACCCGCCCACGCGACTTCGCCACCACCGGTGAGTTCGTCTACACGGTCATCGACTGGCGGAACGGAATCCGCGGCCCGGTCAACGGGCAAAGCGCGGACGTGAGCACCGATGAGCGGTGCCGCGACCTCCTCGACGACCTCGAAGCCGGCCGGTGGGAGATCAGCCACCGCAACCGCGTCCAGCTCGACATCATCGAAAGTGACCAGTCATGAGACCAACCAGCCGAAAGAGCCTATTGCGCTGCGCTACCGCAGACGCAGTGGTCGTTCCACCAGCGTGGTGAAGGGCACTGTGACGCGTACTTCGATGGTTACAGGTCCAGCAGCGCCAGCAGGGCGGTCCGGAGGCGGCGGGGGAGGTGGCAGCACCGGGGATAGCGGCCTTGGAGGCGTTGACGACCAGAACGTCCCCGGATCGCAGCGGAAGCAGGTCTGGTGCGGCCTGGCCGAGGTAGCCGGTCGCCGCATAGCGGACGCCGCGGGTACGGATCGCGCGGGTGATGTGCGACCACGGACTCGGCGTGGAAGGTGGTCCCATACCGACAGACGGCAACCCGTCTCGTCCACTGCCTCATTAAGCGCCACAGGAGGCGCTGAACCTGGCCGCCGACCCTCCAGCACGGCTCACTCGAGTTCGACGGCGCAGGAGCCGGTCGGACGAGGACCCCACGGTGTCGGCCGGCAACACTGCAACCAGCCCTGTGGGTGCCGACGCGTCGACGAAGTCCGACAGCATCGTCACCGAGGCTCGCCACAAACCGACACTCTGCAGAGCAAAAATGCGGTGACGTGGGGATCCGGGCCCGTCGCTGCGATAACTGAAATTATCGTCGCCGAGTACGCACAAACCATGAGTGACACGATGTTGCGGCCTGAAATGGTCTCTTACAGGCCGATGATGTGTAGGTTCTCACCGCCGGTGCCAGTTTTCTCGATTTCGTTTCAGTAGGACGCGAACTTTGCGCGTTACCCCAGTTCAGCGACCTGGACGTCATCGAAATGTCCGAGATTCTGACAACTTAGTGAGAATCCCTCGGCGACAACACTTTGCAAAAAGGACGCAGGTCAGCACGGCGTGCGACCGACAAGACCGACGAGACCTACACGATGTAAGTTCCACGTCCTTTGCCGTTTGACTTGAGGGCGTTGCACGCTCACCGGAAGGCAGCCTCGACGTTCCTGCCATCGAGTTGAGGAGATTGAGCCTCTACCTGGCGTTTCGCAACAATCACTCACTGATCGGCGTCGACGACAGGCCTCAACTTGAATTAGGAATGCAGCAGAAATATCACCTGCGGCCGGTCGCCCATTGTGGAGGGCATCCAGATCGCGGCCCGTTTGTGTCTCAGATCAGAATGGCAGCGGGGCGGTTTCACTGGGCGCCCATGGGTGAACGACAAGGTACACCCGGTCACGTGGTTTTTGGACTTGCGCACAATGGGTGCATCCCAAGAAAAGCCGTCTCCTCGGCGTTGATGAGACGATCGTCACATGCGAGCTTCGGGCCCACCGCAAAGACCGCGCGTTCTCAGTGCCATCCAAATCCAGCCGACACCCACCAGCTGTCCGAGTACATTCGAATACGACGTGTGAAGAGCGTACGGAACTTTCGGGACCACACACCACCGCTGCGCCGGGTGGATGTTTCATTGACCACCCAGGGCAACAGCGAAACAAATGCCGGCCGCATCGCGTCTCAGAATCCCACCTGTCAGACATGGCTCATGAACCTGCCACTCTCCTTCACAGGAAACGTGGAAAAGAGCCGAACAGGAAGTATCTCCATCAACATCCATGGGCTCGTATCGGGCTCGAGTCCCACGCCCCTACTCCAGAGAGAAGCCAGATGGTATCGGAAAGCACGCTTACCACTCGTGCGGGCAGCACAGTTACCCGCAGCGCCAGGAGGGCAATTGTTGCGGCCAGCTTCGGCACATACGTGGAGTATTACGACTTTGTCGTATACGGGTATGTCGCTGTGTACATCGCCCATGCGTACTTCCCCTCCGACAATCCCCTCGTCGGCTTACTGCTCACCTTCGGGGCTTTTGCTGCGAGCTACGTCGCGCGTCCGCTGGGCGCGGTAATCTTCTCCCCGCTTGGCGACAAGTACGGACGCAAAACCGTACTCGCCGTCGTCATCTTGATGATGACCCTTGCGACCGCAGCGATCGGGCTTCTACCGACATATGCACAGATCGGTCTCTTCGCCCCGATACTGCTCACCGTGCTTCGTGTCCTACAGGGGATCTCAGCCGGTGGCGAATACGGTGGCGCAACCTCGCTGATCGCCGAGTTCTCCCCACCCGACAAGCGTGGGTTCTACGTCGGATTCATAGCTCTCACAACTGGTCTTGCACTTCTTACCGGATCGATCGTGGCTCTCTCCCTTACACGGATGCTGCCGGAGGAATCCATGCTCTCATGGGGATGGCGTATCCCCTTACTGCTCTCCCTACCGCTTGGTCTTGTCGGCCTGTACATCCGATTCAAACTTGAGGAGACCCCGCACTTTGCTGCGCTGAGCTCGCAAGAAAAGGCGGTAAACAAACCTCTGGCAACTACTGTCAAACGTGACTACAAGACGGTCATACTCACAATTGGACTCGCGGCCACGAACGCAAGCTTGCTGGCTGTCTACTTCATCTATATGCCATCAGCTTTGAAGCAATTCGGGAATTTCGAGGCCGCCGATGCCCAACTCATCACGTTCTCTGGACTGGCCGCCTACTGCCTGGCAATCGTTCCCTTCGCAAAGCTGACCGACAAGGTAGGTCGCCGCCCACAGTTGATCGCCTCGACGATCGCGCTTGTCCTCGTAATCTATCCATCCTTCCTGTTGGTATCACATGGCAGTATTGCTCTTGCTGTCTTGGGTATGGTCATCGTCACGCCGCTTATGGCAGCCAATGTAACGGCGGTGCTCCCGCTCCTTACCGAGCTATTCACTACCGCCAACCGGTACACCGGATTGTCGTTGGGCTGGCAGATCGCGACCACGCTGTTCTCGGGCCCCACTCCGGTCGTGCTGGCCGCGCTGGCCGGGGCCGCTGGCGCAACGATGCCGGCGTTCTATGCGATGGCCATCGTCGCACTGTCAGCATGTGCCGCATTTGCCGTTCGGGAAACCTTCGATACACCACTGCAGTAGGTGGTGAACCTGCTGAGAGCAGACTGAATTGTCGGGGGTCTCTACAGAACGACTGGACATCAGACGAATCGCCCGTGCAACTCAACGGCCGTCTGCAGAGCGTCAAGCATCCAGCTGCTCCTCCGCCGACCGCACACACCCACCCGCCGACGCCGGTCAAGAAGGTGCGAAGCTCTCAGGCCGCGGCGAATTGACGAGGCTCAGCGAAATTCCCCACTTCTGCTCGGCGAAATTCCCCACCTGTGAGCGGTGTTTACTGTAGCGGTTGCCGGGTTGCGGTGGTGGCTTTGCGGAGGTTTTCGGCGCGGGCGTGGTGGTCGCGGAGACGGTAGGAGTCGCCGTCGAGGTTGAGCACGACGGACCGGTGCAGCAGCCGGTCGAGCATGGCCGCGGCGACGGTGGTGTCGCCGAGGACCTCACCCCATTCACCCACGCTGCGGTTCGTGTTTACGATGATCGAAGTTTTCAGATATCGTTGCGCCACAACCTGAAACAACGCAGACGCCGCCTCGCCGGGCAACGGGAGATAGCCCAGTTCATCGACCTATACCGATGTTCACATAGATCGCTTTATGCCGCCCCCGTAACTATGCCGACATCGTCCTGTGGCGAACACGGGATGCACTGCAGCCTGGTGGTTCGTTGGAGATCACCTGCTGATCATGTCGGCATAAGCCCCACCGTCTGATCGATGCTGATCTGGACGGAGCACGGTGCTCCGGGATGGAGACACAGCCATGTCAGGTACCCGCAGAAGGACCGGGCCTCTGAGCCCGTTCGTCGAGAACTATCGGGATCTACTTCGTGGATTGGGCTACCGCAGCGAGACCATCAGAGGAATGGTCAAAGTCCTCGGCCAACTCGACCGCTGGATGATCAGCAACGAGATGTCGGTATCGAATCTCGATGCGACACAGATGGACTGCTTCCTCGCGTATCGGCGCGCCGACGACTACCGGCAATCACCGCATCGGCGAGGACTGCGGCTCCTGCTCGACATGTTGATCGAGATGCACGTCGTCGCGCCGCTGCCGGACGACCCACTGACCAGCACCGAGGTACTGCTCGACGATTACCGGCGGTGGTTGATCGAGGATCGCGGCCTCGCCGAGGCGACCGTGCAACGGTACGAGCGATCAGCGCGAAAATTCCTACTGACCGGATCCGACGCCGGCAGCGTCGACCCAACGGCGTTGACCGGCAGCGACGTCAGCGGCTATCTCCTCGCTGAAGCGGGGCGATGCAGCGTCGGTGCCGTCAAAGGCCGCGTCGCGGAAATGCGAGCACTCCTGCGCTACCTCTTCGTCCATGGCATGACCCCGACCCTGCTCAGCGGCGCGATCCCACCGGTCGCCGGCTGGCGTGAGACCTCGATACCCCGCTACTTCGCCCGCGACGACGTTGACGCACTGCTTGACACGTGCGACCGCAGCACAGCTCTGGGAGCTCGAAATTTCGCGATGCTGATGTTGCTGAGCATGCTCGGTCTACGATGCATCGAGATAGCGCGACTCGAACTCGACGACATCGACTGGCGGTCCGGGCACCTACGAGTGCGTGGTAAAGCCCGCCGGCTCGACACCCTGCCCCTGCCCCACGAGGTCGGCGACGCGGTTGCCGGGTATCTCCGAGACGGCCGACCCCACACCACGGACCGTCACCTTTTCCAGACGTACCGCGCCCCCATCCGAGGTATCCCTCCGGACCTGCTCAGCGACGTCGTCCGCCGGGCATGTAAACGCGCGGGCCTCCCACCGGCAGGGGCTCACCGACTTCGGCATTCGGTGGCGACGACGTTGCTCTCCGAGGGTGTCGCACTGGCCGACATCAGCCAGGTTCTGCGCCACCATGACCTGGCCACGACCGCCATCTACGCCAAAGTCGACCTGGCGTCACTGCGCACCGTCGCTCAGCCCTGGCCGGGAGCCCTCTCATGACCACCACCGAGAACCCGACATCCTTGCGGATGCATCTGACTCAATATCTGCTGCTGCGCAACCGATTAGGGCACGAACTCGCGTACGCAGCGCGCCTCCTGCCGCGCTTTGTGACCTACCTCGAGGACCTCGGTCACTCCACGGTGACCATCGCCGATGCACTGGCGTGGTGTCAGCAACCACCATCACCGCCCGGGAGCTCGGTCTGGCCGCGGCGGATGGGCGCAGTCCGAGGCTTCGCTCGCTACCTCAGTGGCATCGACCCGGCTACCGAGGTGCCGCCCATCGGGTTGCTGCCCAGTCGCCGCCGGTGGCGTCCACCATTCATCTACAGCTCCGACGACATCGCGGCACTGCTCGGCGCAGCGGCCGCGCTGCCCTCCCCGCGGCGGGCAGCGACCTACTCCACCCTGTTCGGTTTGCTCGCCGCCACCGGCATGCGAGTCGGGGAAGCGTTGACCCTCGATAGCTCCGACATCGACTGGGACGACGGTGTTGTGCTGGTTCGGGAATCGAAGTTCGGTAAGTCCCGTAACGTCCCCCTCTCGGACAGCACTACCGAGGCGTTGGCGCGCTACGCATCCCTACGCGAGGGCTTCGATCGCACACCCGGGAACGAGAGCTACTTCGTCTCGCTCACCGGCCGCCGGGTGATCTACGAGTCGGTGTTCGAAGTATTTGCAGACCTACGGCGCAGCAGCGGAATCGGGCGCCAATCGACGGTGACGCCGAGGATCCACGACCTCCGCCACACGTTCGCAGTGACAGTGCTGTTGCAGTGGTACCGCGACGGCGGGGACGTCGCCGCTCGACTTCCGCGGCTCTCCACCTACCTCGGTCACCGCGACCCACGATCGACCTACTGGTATCTGTCCGCGGCACCGCAGTTGCTGGCGTTGGCGGCAGAACGGCTCGAACCAACCCTGCCGCAGGTGAACTCATGACCGCCATCGCGCCGACGGTGCAGTCGTTCTTCCTCGAGCGGTTGAGCACGCAGCGCCGCGCCAGCGAACACACCATCGCCGCCTATCGAGATGCGATGCGGCTGCTGCTGGCGTTCATGGAACAACGAACCCACCGAGCCCCGTCACGGTTGGACTGGACCGATCTCGACGCCGACGCGATCTGCGCGTTCCTCGATCACCTCGAAAAGGACCGCGCCAACTCCGCACGCACCCGAAACGCCAGACTGACCGCCATCCGCTCGCTGTTCTCCTATGCCGCCCTGCGGCATCCCGAGCATGCTGCGCTCATTGCACAGGTCCTGGCGATCCCACCGAAACGGTTCGACAAAGCCATCGTCTGCTTCCTCGACGAACCCGAGGCCGCTGCGATGCTTGCCGCTGCTGACCGCAGCACCTGGGCCGGGCGGCGTGATCATGCGCTGATGACGTTGGCGATGCAGACCGGTCTGCGGGTCTCGGAACTGCTCGGACTCAACTGCGGCGACGTCGTCACCGGAACGAGCGGACACGTCCGGTGCGTAGGCAAGGGCCGCAAAGAACGGTCGGTGCCGATGACGGAATCGGTGCGCTCAGTCATGAACGTGTGGCTGATCGAGCGAGCCGGACAACGCGACGATGCGGCGTTCTGCACTCGGACCGGCCGACGGTTGAGCGTCGATGCCGTCCAACGCAGAGTCAACATCTACGCCGCACAAGCTCGGCAGTCCTGTCCGTCGCTGGTCGGAAAACACCTCAGCCCCCATGTCTTCCGGCATACCTGCGCCATGACACTTCTGCACGCAGGCGTCGATACGACCGTCATTGCCCTCTGGCTCGGGCATGCAGACGTTCGATCCACCACCGCCTACCTGCACGCCGACCTCGCGATCAAAGAGCGTGCCCTCGCGCACCTCGCGTCGTCGACATCGCCACCCGGACGCTACCGGCCACCGGATCAGCTGCTCGCGTTCCTGGAGGCACTGTGAATATGCTGAGCACATTCAGACTCGAAGTACTGCAAGTCATTGCAAGACAGGGCAGCCCACCCGGAACGCCGCCCGGCATCGGCATAGTTACGGGGGCGGCATAAATCAATTATCAGGAGGGTGGGGCCAGCGAAGAACCGCATCGTCGTCGCCCACCGGCCCTCGATCGCTGCCCGGTGACAGCGGGCGGCGAGGTCGGCGGCGGTGGTGAAGTAGGTGCGGTACCCGGCGTGCACCGCGGCCCGCGCCAACCCCACCGACAGGTGTGTCTTGCCCACCCCCGGCGGGCCGACCAGCAGGATATTCGTGGCGGTCTCGAGGTAGCGGCAGGTGCCGAGCTCGGCGATCAACTTCCGGTCCAGGCTCGGGGCGGCGTCGTGGTCGAAGTCCTCGAGCGACGCCGGGGTCGGCAGGCACGCGAACCGCAAACGCCCGGCCAAACGGCGGGCCTCGGTCGCATCGACTTCGATGGCGAGGAGCTCTTCGAGGGCGGCGGTCATCGACAGGTTGGTCTTCTGGGCGCGGTCGAGGACCGCCGGCAGCGCTTCGGCGGCGTCGTGCAGTTTGAGCACCGCCAGATGACCGCGCAGGCGTTGGTAGAGGCTGGCCGCCGCGGCGGTGTTCGGCGCCGGAGGAGTATCGGCGGCAGGGGTGGTGTTCATGTCAGGGTGTTCCTTCCGCGGGCGGCCCGCTCGTAGGTGGACAGGTCGATAACGGTCGGTGGCGTTGGCATCTGGGATGTTTCGGCTGCACCGGAGGTCGTCATGTTCGACTCGCTGGTGCCCCGACGCAGTGCTTCCGCGGCCGCGATCGCGGCGGGCCCGGGTGGGATCCGTTCCTTGCGGCGGTGCGGGCGACCGGCTGAGCCGGCGGCCGCCATGGCCGCCTGCTCGAGCGCGTAGACATGGCCGTGGTCGCGGACCGTGACGCCGGCGCCGTCCGGGGCGAGGCGGTGGCGGGCGATGGTGATCTGCGCGGTGGTGACGATGTCGATCACCTCGGCCCCGAGCACCCGGGTGACGGTGACCTGCGCCGACGCGAGCTCCGGGGGCACCGAGTACCGGTTGCCGCGGTACGACACCAGCGCCTGCCGGGATGCGGTCCGGGGTTCGGTGAGGATCGCCGGATACGGCGTGGCCGGCAGCGCCGTGAGCGGTTCGGTGGCGGCGACGGTCGCCACCGAGGCCTTGCCGTCGGCAGTGGCCCGCATCCGGGTATCGCCGCGCAGCCGGCAGAACTCGTCCAGGCGCTGCTGCGCCTGTTCGACCGTGACGTCGTCGGGCAGGGTGCGCCACCACCGCTGGGCGGCAGTGTGATTGGCCTTCTCCACCACCCCCTTGCGGTTCCCTGCCTTGGGTGGGCAAATAGCCACCGCGACCCCGTAGTGCTTCGCGGCGCCGGCGAAGCTCGCCGTCACCCGGCCCGACTCGGGGTGGCACACGGTCGCCATCCGATCGAACCGCCACACCTTCGTCACACCGCCGAGCCGTCGGCTGACGCGGTCGAGGCCGTCGACGAGGTGCGGCTGGGTCATCGCCGGCGCCAGGATCCCGCGCCAGCGCCCCGAATGCGCCAGGGAGCCGACCAGCAGGTGCGCCATCCCGCCCCAGCCCCAGGAGGCGGGTGGATTCGGCAGGTCGACCCAGTCCCACTGAGTTTCCTCGCCGGCAGGATGGGCGATGATCGCGTTCGCCCGGTCGGTGGCGGTCGCGCAGGCCTCGCACACCGGGCGCAGTCCGCGGTCACGGATCTGCCGGGTCAGCGTCGGATACGACAGCCGATATCCGAGCTCTTCGAGCTCGTCGCACAGGGTGCGAGCCCACAGATGCGGGTCCTCGGACAACCGGCAGGTGACGTAGTCGACGAACGGTTCGAACGGGTCCGGTTCGCGGCGTTTACGCACTCCAGGGGTGCGTTCGTCGTTCAGGTAGGCCCGGACGGTCTTGCGGTCCCTGCCGGTGTGGCGGGCGATCGCCGAGATCGACCAACCTCGTTTACGTAGGGCATGTACTTCCACATCGTCCTCCCATGTCAGCATGTGAACGCGGGTCTCCTTCGACTGGCTGATGTGTGGTCAGAGACCATCAGCATCGAGGGAGACCCGCCCTCGTTGGCGGAGCCACACGGGTGGGGAATTTCAGTGAGCGTTACTGGGGAATTTCAGGGATCTGGCGCACTTTTCGTGATTCTGTTGTCGGCCTTAGCTATACGGTGTGGATGACGCGCTTGCGGAGCAGGTCCAGGTTTGCGCGTCCATACATCTGGCGTTTGAGCATCTTGATGCGGTTGATGTGTCCTTCAACAGGGCCGGAGCTGTAGGGCAACGTCAGCCCTGCGGTGACGGCATCGAGATCGCGACGCAAACCTGCGACGAAGGACCGCAATGCCCGATCTCCGTTGGTGTCAACGGCCGTCATCCAGGCGCCGAGGTCGCGCCCGCGCCGCTCGATCATGATCTCGGCGAAGCCTTGGACGAGGTCTCGGGTGGCGGCCAGGGCGGGACTGCGTTCCAGCAGCGACTCGAGCTCAGTGCGTTCGTCGTCGCTGAGCCGATCCGGGTGGCGGGTCAGCCAGCCGGTGGCCTGCCGGACCGACGGCGAAGCGGGTCCTGACGGAAGCGGATTCAGAGTGCTCCGCAACGGCTGCAGGTAACGTCGGACAGTCTTGTCGCTGCCGCGGTATCCCAACAGGGCGATCTCACGAGTAAGTCGGGCGGCATCGGTGCACCCGGCGTTGAAGCGTTCGTGGAGGTGGGGCTTGAATTCGTCGAGCAGGCTAGCGCGGGATTCCGTCTTGGTCAGCAGCTCCTCGACCTCGGTGGCGCGGGCGAACCGCCGTACCGTCCTGCGGTCGAGTGAGAGCTTCCGCCCGATTGCGGAAATCGACATGCCCTGGGATGCCAGTTGCTGGACTGCGGCGTGCCGTTCGCGGGTTCGGGTGACGAGCCGACCGTCGATCGGCTCGACTTCGGCGTGGACGATCTCGTCGATGCCATCCGGGACGACGCTGACTTGATCGGCGTCCTCATCGGGCAGACGCAGGTCGGCGCGGTGACGGGTGACGGTCTTCTCCACCGCCTCGGCCAGGTTGTGCCACAGGTGCCAGCGGTCGGCCACCTGGACGGCGTCGGGAGCACCGATCCGGACGCCTTCGGCATAGGCGCCGGCGCGGTCACGGCACACCACCTCGGTGCCGGGATGCTTCTTCAGCCAGTCGGCAACGGTGTCCGCCGTGCGGTCGGCGAGCAGATCGATCGGCTTGCTCGTGACCATGTCCAGCATGAGGGTGCCGTACACGTGACCGCGGCGGATCGCGAAGTCATCGATGCCCAGGACGCTGACCTCGCCGACCTTCGGATCGCTCAGGGCCCGGACCGCCCGCAACAGGGTGTCCCTGCCGACAGCGACCCCGAGGCGAGCGGCCAGCCGGGCCCCTGCCCGCCCGGCCACGGCCAATCCGATCGCTGTGACCATCGCGCCGAGCACGGGCGTGCGTCGCGACCGTGATGTGGTCAGACCCGGCACCTGCTCGGCGAAAGTCTTTGCCGTGCAATCAATGGTGTCACAGAAGAATCGACGCACCCGAAGGTCGATCATGACCGGATGCCCACCGATCGCAGTGTCGGCCAGCTGCCGGCGGTACCGAGAATGCACGCGAGCGGACTCACCATCACAGCGCGGACACCGTCCCCCGTCGCCCTTCGGCTCTGCGGCGATACGGATCGTCGAACCTACCCGACGAACCCCCGCGACAGCGACACCAACCAGGTGAGGCAGCAACGCCCGCACGCCCTCGAAATCACACGCCGACGATCCTCACCCGCCGCAGGTCAGCGCACCGTGGCGACACGCCGAATACCTTCACGAAAAGTGCGCCAGATCCAATTTCAGCGAGCGCCGTCAGAATAGCCGCGGCCTGAGAGTCTGGCCTTCCCAACGGTGCCTGGGTGCGCAAGTCCCCGCAGATGAACGAGGTACTGCCGCTGTATCTGCACGGGCTCTCCACCAGTGACTTCGGGCCGGCACGCGAGCAGTTCCTCGGATCGGGCGCCGGGCTCTCGGCGGCCTCGATCACCCGGTTGAGGGACCCTCACCAGCAGTCGGGTAGCGGGGACGCATTGCTGCGTCCCCGCCCCCTCAGATCCGTGCGAGCGACTTTCACCGCACACGGCTCAAGCAAGCCGCAAGGGCGTCACGGATTGCTGGTTCCTCCTGCGAGCCTGAAGGCTGCGTCGGCAGGAGGCGTGCACAAGGCGTGTCGAGTTCCCCTTCGCCGCGTCATCTCGCCCGTGGTGGGTGAGGTAGTCGGCAGCGATTGCCTGCCTGACCACGCCGAGCCACCAGCGTTCCCATTCATCAGGGGAATCTGGCGGTTGATCGGGCGTGAGCAGGTGGTCTCCGCAGAGTGGACAGCGGCCGTTCTGCCTAGCGAGCAGGCCGGCGTTGTAGCTGTCGAGCGGTGGTTTGACCTTGCGCCGCCGCCTGATCCAATAGTCACGGAGGTCGGAGTCGTCTGGAGACGCCCTTCCCGCGACCGTGGTGTGACGGACGATGGGAGTCCAGGCGAACTTGACCAGGTGGGTGATGACCTCACCGTGGTCGCCACGCGGGTGGTCGGGATCGCCGAACACCCATTGGTCGTTCCTGAACTTGTGGAACCGGCCGAAGTAGCGATCTGCAATCCACCACTTCGGCTTGCCGGGGTGGCGGCGGCGGGCCCACCGCCATGTGAGCCGCCACATGTGGTAGTCCAGCGAGGCGAAAGTCTTGCTGGACACCACGCCCCGGTAGTAGGCGGTCCAGCCCCGGATGATGGGGTTGAGCCTGGCGATGACCGCCAACGCGTTCGAGCCACGCATACGGCGCATCTCGTTGGCGAGCCTACGATGGATTCGCTTGACCGCATCCGAATTCGGCTTGATGAGTAGTTTGGCGGGCCGGGTTCCGCGCCGGTATCGGCGGATGTTGTACCCGAGGAAGTCGAAGCCCTCTTCTTCGAGGTGCACGATGTGGGTCTTGTCCTCGTTGAAGGCCAGTCCCCTCGGAGCCAGCCAGCCCGCCAACCGGTCCTTGACCAGTTCGGCTTGCTGCCGGGAATGACAGCAAGCCACCAGGTCATCGGCGTACCTCACCAGAACGGGAGTCCCCGGCACCGAACGCGCATCGAGCGTGTCGGCGGCCTTGAGGTAGCGGACTCCTGCAGCCTCCTCCAGGCCGTGCAGCGCCACGTTCAACAGGAGTGGACTGATCACCCCGCCCTGTGGAGTGCCCTCCTCGGACGACGCGAACCGTCCGTTCTCAATCACCCCGGCCGTCAACCACTTTCCGATCAATTCCCGTGCTGGGAACGAGCCGAGTGTGTCGAGAAGCCGGGGGTGGTCGATTCTGTCGAACGCGGCCGACAGGTCGGCGTCCAGAATCCACACCCGTTTGGCTCGTGACCCATTGAGCGTAGAATACAGGGCGCCGATCGCATCGGCGCAGCTTCGTCCCGGCCGGAACCCGTACGAGCGGGCCTCGAACCGGGCTTCCCACTCGGGTTCCAGGGCGGTGCGGACCCGAGCCTGATGGCATCGGTCCATTACCACGGGAATGCCGAGCGGACGCCGCTTGCCGCCTGCCTTCGGAATGTACACGCGCCGAACTGGCACCGGCTCCCACGACGACCGCGACTCATGCACCCGCACCGCCATGTTCGCCCGCGCCTCCGGTGACAGGGCAGTCTCCCCGTCGATCCCGGCCGTTCGACGTCCAGCATTGCGTTGGGTCACCTGCCGAACACTGACCAACGTGTTCGACCAGGAACCCAACATCAATTTCTGCAGCGACCGGACCGCAGCCCAGTCCTGCTCCCGCGTCGCCTTGAAGATCCTGCGCCGCAACCTCACTACGTTCTGCTCATGGGCGCGCCAGTCAATGGCATCCCAGTCCAGCACGACGTCCCGGGGTCCGTTCACCTCATCGGTGTCCAACTTGCCCCTCAGGTTCATGAGGCCACAGCCTCGGTGTTCAAAGGCTCACCTGCCCACGTCAGCACCCTCACGGGCCCGACCGTTTCCGGTCGGTATCCGGCCAGTTATGCCACGGCGGTCGACGGAGGCGTCGACCACGCTGCCGCGGGTTTCCTGTCGCCTTTCGGCTACCGGCATTGGCTTCTTGGGCATCCTGTCCCGCCGAGGGATTCAGCTCTCCTTGCGGTCGGCTTACCACACGAGCGCCGACGTATGTCGGCGCTCCTGTGGACCACGGCGAGGTTTCCACGTTCCGCACACTCGATATCCGACCGGATTGGGTGCCCTCTTTACCCCGAGACCACGCGGTGCTCACACGATCGGTCATGCCCGCCCGATCGTCGCGCGCCCCCTCTGCCAGGGGCCAGGTCCTGTCACCCCGGTCACCATCCCATCGCCGGAGCTGAGAATGACGAGGCGTCGTCAAGGGTTCACTTGCGTTCACCCGCCCGGTCTTCTCCCTGACCTGGTGATCCCTGGATGGAACAAGGATCCCTTTGGGTACGATCCTCGGGCTTCGCACCCCACCGGCCAGGAGCCGGTGACGCACGCCGAGGCGGGAGACGAGCAGTTGAGCACTCGCCCGGAGCTACATGAGCGACACAGCGGAACCTGTCAACCTTTCTGAGACAGCGCTTCGGCAGGTTTAGTGTGTCGGGTTCTCCTCCTCGGTGCGTGGTTTGTTGATCCAGCTGGTGGTGGGCAGTGCCGGTGGTTCCGGTGGGTTGCGGACGAATCGTTCGGGGTGCGCGGCGTACGCGGTATCGAGGACGATGCCACGCCGGCGGCGCACCTCCGTGGCTCGGCCGTAGTGCACGTCGGCGGCGGTGTGTAGGCCGATCCCGGAATGGCGATGCTCGAAGTTGTACCAATCGAAGAATTCCTTGCCGTGCATCCGTGCGGCCTCGATGCTGTCGAACTGCCCAGGAAAGTCCGGCCGGTACTTCATCGTGCGAAACTGCGACTCCGAAAACGGGTTGTCATTGGACACGTGCGGGCGTGAATGGGACTTGGTGACCCCGAGGTCGGCGAGCAGCAACGCGACCGGCTTGGACGTCATCGACGACCCTCGATCGGCATGCAGGGTCAGCTGGTTACGGCCGATGTTCTGCTCCCGGATGGTTTCGGCGATCAGGCGTTCGGCCAGCGTCTTCGACTCGCGGGGGGCGATCATCCACCCCACCACGTATCGGGAGTAGATGTCCAAGATCACATACAGGTAGTAGTACGTCCACTTCGCCGGCCCGTGCAACTTGGTGATGTCCCACGACCACACCGAATTCGGTTGATGAGCAACCAGTTCCGGTTTCACCTTCGGCGGGTGTGTGGCCTGCCGGCGACGGTCCCCGGTCTGGTTCTTCTCCCGCAGGATCCGGTACATCGTCGACTCGCTACACAGATACATGCCCTCGTCGAGGAGGGTGGCATACACCTGCGCGGGAGCCATGTCGGCGAACCGCTGCGAGTTCAGTACTTCGAGGACCCGCACGCGTTCCGCGTTCGACAATGCCCGCGGCTGCGCACTCTCCCGCCCGGAAGCGTTCGCCGGCCCGACTTCGGGGATTTTCGGTGAGGTGCCCTGTATGCCAGCGTGTTTCGGGTGTGCACGATAGTAGCTGGCGTGTGCACGACCCGTCGAAGTGCACGCGTGGCGCACCCCGATCAGCGGCGTCAACTCGGCGATCGCGTGATCGATCATCGTCAACGCCTGCTCCCGCGATTCTCCACGCTGCTCGATGAGAGCTTCTCCAAGAGCGCGGACAGTTCCCCCTGGATGCGGATCACGTCCCGGGCCTGCTCGAGCTCCGCGGTCAGCCGCGCGTTTTCCGCAGCCAATCCGCTCTCGGTGGGCCCGGCTGCGGGCTTGGGTCCGCGCGGCACCGACAAGCCGGCGAGGGCACCCCTGTCGCGTTGACGCCGCCATTCGGTGAGCAACGACGAGTACAGGTTCTCCCGCCGCAGGATCGCCCCCCGCTCACCGTGGTCGGCTCGCTCGTATTCCTCGACGACGGCGAGCTTGTACTTCGCGGTGAACGTTCGCCGCACCGCCTTCTCGGCCACTTGGGGGTCGGGCACCTCACCGGGTCGCACACCGACCGGATCCATCCGGTCCGCGGTCTCTTCGCTACTCAATGCTTCCTACTCCGAACTCGCCCTCAAAACCTCACTGATTACAGACACAGATTGTGTCTCAGTGAAGGTTGACAGAGAGGGCAGCCGACCTCCTATCCATGCAACTCAATCGATGTGTGCGACTTCGTGTCGCACGGCATAGTTTGTCCTGCTCAAGCCTCACCTTGAGGTGGATGCCGTCGACCCACAGATAGACGAACTGCCCGAGAGGTCCCGACCCTGGAAGGCCTTGGCCTCGTCCTGCCCCTGCAGTGCTTGGGGGAATGATCGGGGTCCGCGCGGACGGCCGGAAGGAGCTCGTCGCCCTCACCGACGGGTACCGCGAGTCGACCGAGTCGTGGGCGGACCTGCTGCGTAGGTTGCCGACGCCCCGGCATGGCCGCTCCCGTCCTCTCGGTCGGTGACGACGCGCTGGGGTTCTGGAGGGCGCTGCGCGAGGTGCTCCCCGAAACCCGCGAGCAGCAGCGCTGTTGGTTCCACAAGCAGGTCAATGTGCTTGCTGCGCTACCGAAGGTGGCGCACCCAGGTGCACTTGCGGCGATGAAGGAAATCTACAACGCCGAGAACATCGACAAGGCGCAAGTGGCGATCAAAGCCTTCGAACTCGACTACCGCGCGAAGTATCCGAAGGAGGTCGCGAAGATCACCGACGACATGGACGTGCTGCTCGAGTCCTACAAGTATCCGGCCGAGCACTGGGTGCATCTACGCACGACAAATCCCATCGAGTCTACTTTCGCGACGTGCGGCTCCGGACGAAGGTCACTAAGGGACCCGGATCCCGTGCGGCGGGACTTGCCATGGCCTACAAGCTGATCGACGCCGCCTAGGCGCGCTGGCGTGCGGTCAACGCACCACATCTGGTCGCGCTCGTGCGCGCCGGCGCGGAGTTTCACAAGGGCAGACTGCTCGAACGACCCACCGACACCACCCCGGCCACATATCTCGGAAGGAGCGCCCCTCGCCCTCTATCCAGTTCACGCAGGGCAAGACATTGTCACCAGCACTTCAAACGAATTGTGATGGTCATATTGATCACATCATGGAGTTGGCATCACGTCATTGCCCTCATCAAACTGGGTAGCTGACGCAATCGCCATTGCCGCAAGGTAGCAGTCGGGTCGCGGGGGACGCATCCGGGATCCCACACCCGAACTGTGCCTTCGCTTCAACGCACACCGATCGAGCAAGCCACCTGAGCGGCCCGAAGTTGACCCCCTGCTCAACCAGCACCCAACGAGAGAAGTATGTGGAAAGCAGATCCCCGAAGGATGTCACTCTCAGGAGCCCACCTGCTCGCACGCGTTTCCTCGTTGGGGCGACACGTATCGACCACGAGAGTTATCAACGCGCGCCGAAAACGGGCTTTGCTAACTGGGGAGATGGCTATACGTCGAGGACGATGCGAGGGGTCTTCGACCTGGAGCAGCAGGGCGTGATGACCTCTCCGGATGCGCGTTGCTCCTCGGTGAGCACAGCATCTCGATGCTCAGGAATGCCCTCGAGCACTTTGGTCTCGCAGGTTCCGCAGACTCCTTCACCGCAGGAGACGGGAATGTCGATGCCGTAACCGGCGAGCACGTCGACGATGGTTTGGCCGGCGGGTATCTGTGCGGTTACTCCGGACTGTGTTGCGACGACCTCGAACGTCGCATCACGGAGAGGATCTGTCCCCGGGTTGACGGGTGCTTGGAATCGTTCCACGTGCAGTGATCCGGGGGGCCATGAGCGCGAGAGGCGTTCGACGGCTTTGATCAAAGGTTCCGGACCACAGCAATAGATGGCCGTCCCGAATTGCGGTGTACCGAGAACGGTGTCGAGGTCGATCAGGCCCCGCTCCTCTTCGGGCCAGATCTCTACCTTGTCACCGAAGCGGTCGAGTTCGGAGAGGAACGCCATGGATTCGCGGCGCCGGCCGCCGTAGACAAGAGTCCACGGTGTTTCCGGACGGGCCGCGTGGAGCTCTTCGATCATCGGCAGCAGGGGGGTGATGCCGATTCCACCTGCGATGAAAACGTACTTGCGCGCGGATTTCAGCGGGAACTTGTTGCGCGGGCCCCGTACCCGGAGGTGGTCGCCGGCTCGGATGCGATCGTGAACCCATTCGGAGCCGCCCCGGCTCTCACTGGCGCGGAGCACCGCTACCCGCCAATGGGACCGGTCGTCTCGAGACCCGCACAGGGAGTACTGCCGCTCGAGTCCGTCGTCCAACACCAGATCGATATGCGCGCCGGGATCCCAACCGGGCAACGGCCGGCCGTCGGGCGTGACCAAGGACAAGGATCGAACTCCGTCGGACTCCTCGTGCACGGTCTCGACGAGGACGTCGAATCCGGTCATGTCATGAGGTTGGGTCATGCTGTCGGTCCTGATACTTCCGCTAGTGGTCATCATCGGTTCCTGCCGCTTGTGCTTCGCGCTCAACCATGCGCAAGTACAGTTCTAATATTCTTCGGTCGAGTTGTTCGCGCAGAACTCCGTCCAGCGACTGGTCTGAACGCCAGCGCTGGTCGAAGTCTTCGAGGAGGCCCTGAAGGGCTTCGTTGACGGCCATTTCCATGGCCAGTCTGTGGTCGTGCACTCGGTACTGCTGTGTATTTGTACCGTTGCCGCCGGTTGCTTTTGCGAGGCGAGTAAAGAGGTCGCTGTAGTCCGCCCCGGCTGCGGCGGCGGCGACGTCGGCGAGGGCGATGCTCAAGGTTGCTGCAATGTCGTCGTTGTCGGCCGCCAAATTGGCCGGCATCCGATCCCAGGAGCGTTCGAGTCTGCCGAGGATGTGCAGTGCCGCCCGAAGTTGGCGGGCGGCGCCCCCGTCGGACACCTTCGGGAGGACGTCCTCGGTCAGGCCGCGACGTACCCCGCCGAGCAGTTCTGTGGTCGTGGGTTTCAGCACCAGGCCCATCCTTTCCCGTCGTCGGCGATCCAATTCAAGCTGCGTTTCAGTGAGGCGGTGACGGTTGCGGCGCGGTCCGCCAAGCGGAGGTTCCCGCTGACACCATCGGCGAACGAACGTGACGCCTTTAGGGAGATGGTTGCGAACTTCACTTCGGAGAAGACCCGGTAGAACCGCAACGCGTGTTCGGTCACCTTCGGTCCGCCGAACTCCTCGTACGAACGGACGAATTCCTCGAGGCCGACAAATCCTTCAGGACTCCACAGCGCACGGTAGGCCCAGGCGAGATCTTCGACCGGGTCACCGAGATGCGCCATCTCCCAGTCCAACAACGCGATCACGATGTTGTCTTGGTACAGAAAGTTCCCCGGGCGGAAATCCCCGTGTACCACGCTGATTTGGGTCGGCTCCGGCAGGTTTTCCCTCAGCCACCCGAATACGTAACCCAGTGCTGGATGAGGCTCCATGCGGCTGGTCCGGAACTGGGCTTCCCAGGATTCGATCTGTGCGAGTGGACTGCGGTCGGTGGGTCCGGACGCGAGGATGTCACCGAGGCCGAGTCCTTCCCAGTCCGAGGAGTGCAGTTCCGCGGCGGCCCGGGCGAGGTCGAGGGTCAGCTTTCGGCCACCTTCCCGGTCCTCGGATCGCAGGAAGCCGAGCGGATCGGCGCGCCCAGGCATCCGCTCGAGCAGGATCGACGGCGCCCCGACCACGGAGCCGTCCGCGTCGAGCGCGAAGGCGCGTGGTGCGCGGGTCGCCGAGTGCCCGAGTGCGCTGAGAACACCGAACTCCCATTTTGGGTCGGCGTCGACCTGTGATCCGTTCGTGCGGCTGAGCATGATGACCGATTCGGAGCGGCTGGCACCGGATTGGTCGGTCCAACGGACCGTCGATGCCCATGCGCGTCGGGCATTGCCGCCGAAGACACGCTCGACGCCGTCGGCCCGCACGTCGCGAGCACCGGTGATCGAGACGCGCAGCAGCTCCTCGATCCGCTCGCCGATCTCCGAATCGTCCATGGTCAGCGCACCCCGGCCGCGACTCGCATGACCTCACCGGTGACGGCGTCGGACTGTGGTTCGAGGAAGAAGGCGATTCCCTCGCCCAGATCTTCCGGTGTAGCCAGGTCACCGAGAGCGGTGTAGGCGAGGTGGCGCTCGTGATAGCCCGGTTCGATCCACGACTTGACACGCTCGCTCAGGACCAGGCCCGGGGCGATGCAATTGGCGCGGACACCCTTGCGGCCCATCGACATGCTCAAGCTGCGAGTCAATCCGACGACGGCGGCCTTTGCCGAGTTGTAGGCGGCGTTGCCGAGCTCGGGGCGGTTGGCGAAGGCGGCCAGTGAGGCGACGTTGACGATCTTGCCGTAACCCTCGTCGTAGAAATGTCCTTCGATCGCCTTCGACAACAGGAAGGCACTGTTGACGTTGAGTGCGAAGGTTCCGGCAAAGTAGTCGAGTGAGATGTCCGACAACGGCAGGTCGTACACATCCTGGTTGATGTTGACCATGCCACCGGCGACGTTGGCGATGCCTTGCACGGAGCCGAACTCGGACAACGCGTAATTGACGGCGTCCTGGGTGCCGGACTCGGTGGTCACATCGACCTTGATCGTCTTCAGCTTCCCGGGCAGATCTTTGGTCTTGTCCTCCGTCTCCGCCAGTCGTCGCGAGCTCAGATCAACCCCGACGACGTTCGAACCCACGCGCAGCAGTCGTGCCACCGCGGCGCCACCGATGCCACCACCCGCTCCGGTCACGATATAGGTCCGATCCTGCAGAGCCCGATTGGATCGGGGCGGAGCGGTAAAAGGCTGAGTTGACATGTGTGGTCGTCCTTCTGGTGTGGTCGTCGGTGATCAGATGTAGGAGCGCTGCTCGAATACGGGTGGCCGCTTTTCCTGCAGCGCGGCGAGCCCCTCTTTGGCTTCGGGGCCGGTGAAGCCGAGGATTCCGAAGGCCAGTGACGCCTCGAACGACGGCCAGGCGGCCCGAATCCAGTTGTTGAGAGCAAGTTTGGTGAATCGGATCGCGCTTGGCGCCCCTTGGGACAGGCGGATCGCGATCTCGAGAGCGCGAGCATCGACCTCATCGTCGTCCACGCAGAACGACACCAATCCGATGCGCTCGGCTTCCTCGCCGGTAATTGCGTCGCTGGTCATGAGGTAGTACTTGGCCTTGGCCATGCCGCACAGCAGCGGCCAGAGTGCGACGGCGTGGTCGTCGGCGGCAACGCCGAGGGTGGTATGTCCGTCGACGAGTTTCGCTGTTCGTCCCGCGACAGTGACGTCGGCGAGTAGTGCTGCGGCCAAGCCGCCTCCGGCGGCGGGGCCGCTGATCGCGGAGACGATCGGTTTGGTGCAGTCGAGCATGTTCTGCACCAGTGCGCGGCCTTCCTTCCACATTTGGCAGCGGAAGTCGTAGTCGTCGATGATCCGCTGGACCATGTCGAAGTCGCCGCCGGCGGAGAAAGCGCGTCCTTCGCCTGCCAGCAAGACCGCCGAGACGGTCGGGTCCTCGTCGATCCGGCGCCAGATGGATCCGAGGTCCTTGTGCATCTGGAAGTCCAGCGAGTTCATCTTGCCGCGGGAGAGCAGGACACGCAGCACATGAGGAGCGGGCCGGTCCAGTTTCAGGCTTTCGTAGTTGGGATAGACAACCGGCGGTGTTTCCGGGGCCGTCGTGGTGTTGTTGGGGGTGGACATCAGGCGGTTCCTCCGACGTATTCGATGGGTGCGCCGGTACCGAATTCACGGCGCAGAGCCTCTTTTTGGATCTTTCCGTACACGGCGCGCGGCAAGTTGTCTCGGAATATCACCGCACTGACCCGTTGATACTTCGCGAGTTGGTCGTTGCCCCAGACCCGCAGTTCCTCGTCGGTGATCACGGCACCGGCGCGGGGAATGGCGATCAGGATCGGGGTCTCTCCCCACTTGGGATCCGGTTTGGCGATCGCCGCGACCTCGAGGACGTCGGGATGGCGCATGAACACCTGCTCGATGTCCACGGCGAAGATGTTGATGCCGCCGGATTTGATCATGTCCTTCTCGCGCCCGGAGACGTAGAGGAAGCCGTCTGCGTCGACGTGACCCACGTCGCCGGTGCGCATGAAGGAACGACCGTCCGGCGCGTACCAGGTCGCCGCTTCGGTCAGCTCCGGGTTGTTGTAGTAGCCCTTCATCATGCCGATGGAGCGGGCGACGATTTCTCCGGTCTCACCGACGGGCAGTTCGGTACCGTCGCCGCCGACGATACGTACCTCCTCGAGCATGATCGGCTTGCCGACCGACGTCCGTTTCCCTCGGGCCGCGTCCTCCGGGATACGCAGGTAGGCAAAGCCTTCCGAGAACCCGTAGACCTCGTAGATGCCGGCGTTCTCGAAGGCGCGGTCGATGGCGTTGTAGGTCTTCTCGGCGATCGGCTGCCCGGAAGTGACCAGGCATTGCATCGAACTGACATCGAAGTCGCTCAGGTGCGGATCCTCGAGCAGCGCGATGTACTGGGTGGGCACGAGGAAGGCGTGTGTTCCCCGTTCCCGTTCGACCGCCGCGAGGAAGGCGTTCGAGGTGAACTTCTCCAAGATCACGATCTTCCCTCCCCGGTACATCGTGGGGATCATCGTGATCCAGGTACCCGACGCATAGGGCGGAGTGGCCAGGATGGCGGTCGAGTACCGATCGATGCGCAGCCCCATGCCGAAGCCGTAGGGATACATCATCCGGCTGAGATGAGTGTGTTCGATGCCCTTCGGCATCCCGGTGGTTCCGGAGGTGTAAAGGATCGTGATGGTGTCCTGCGGCTTGATCTTCACCGGCGGCGCCTCAGGTGAAGCGCCCTCGATCAGGGGCCGGATATCGGACCATCCCGTCCCGGTCTCCCCGAACGTGAAGAACCGATCTGCGGGAATGTTGGTCAGCGTCGAGCGAACGGAATCGATCTGGGCCGCGGTCTGCGAATCGACGAAAATGATTTCGGCATCGGAATCGTTGAGCAGACGGGCCAGGGAGTCGCCGTCGAGCAACACGTTGAGCGGAACGGTCACGCACCCGGCCTTCGCGCTACCCCAGAACGCGATGAAGGTGTCGATCGAGGCGGGCATCAGGAGTGCGACTTTGTCGCCCTTGTCCAGTCCCAGCTCCCGGAGGGTGTTGGCGAACCGATTGGTCGCCTCGTCGACCTCGCGCCAGGTCATCCGGGTGTCACCGCACACCAACGCAGTCTGATCTGTGAAGACGCGACCGTTGTGGCTGATCACGTCCGGACACATCAGGGGGAAGTCGTACTCGAGGGTCATGGGGTGCTCTCCTGTGCGGTGGTAGCGCTTCATGCGGATTGGGAGGTCGGTGCGTGTTGTGCCCTGCGGTCGTGACACATGCACCGGGTGCGGGAGTCACACTGTGGTGGTAGCCACACTAGGGAACGAAGGCGAAATTCTTTGGACTAGTCACCTCTGACCTTTGTGCACAAGTCCAAAATCCGGTTGCCGGTCGGCCGGCACCCGGGTCGTGGGCTCTGATCGGCACACCGGTGATCAGAGGAAGGCCCACCCGCGCTCACCGCGGGCACAGGACTCGTAGGCGTCCGGTTCCAGTGGTTGCAAGATTCCCGTGGTGGTGCGGTCCTCACAAATGATTCGGCAATGGTGCTCATTGAGACCGCTCAGTTTCGAACGCACCGAGGCCTCCCGGACATCGAATTCGTCGCCCTCCACCATCGGCTCGCCGACGTATTCGCCGTGGTGGAGGCCTGTTTCCGGGCTCCCGCCGTAGAGGCCGCACTTCATGTACGCGGTCTGGAAACCCAACCGTTCGAAGTGCACCTGCCGCTGCTCGCCGGTGTCGAAGGTGTAGTCGATCACGCCCTCGGTGAAGATCTTGGTGTCTTCCTCGAACCGGAGTCGGCGTTCGACGTTGACCACCCTTCCCGCTCCCGGGCGGGGATCACCGAAGTCGTAGAGGACGGTGCGACCCCAGATCGCGAAGTCGTCGAACCAGATCCAGTTCCCGCCCTTCCAGCCGGCCTTCACCGTGCGGCCCGGATGCATTCCGGGTCCGCCGACACCGCGCCCGATACCCCAATGCCGATCCCGGGTCCCGCGGGCGGCACCTTTCGGCCATTCGACCCGGACGTCGCCGATCTGCACCCACCCGGTCACATCCCCGAAACCCTCGAAACCCGCGGTCACGTGCTTCTGCGAACCCGTGGGGGTGGCTGATTTGAGAGATCCGTAGGCGGCGCTGTAGACCTGCCGCCTGCGGTCGACCCAGTCCAGCTCGTAGGAGATGTCCCAGTCATTGGGTGCGAGTACATGCCGCCATCGTCGAAGCCCCTCGACGATAGACGGCCGGATCGGACCGACTTCCAGGTCCATGCGGTCGACGCCGAGCGGACGAAACGCCCGGACGGAGCGGTGAATGCCGCGATAATTGACGATCGCGTACGCCTCCGCCAAGTCGAGGTTCGGGTAGAAGGTCCCCCCCGCGGCGATCAGCAGATCACCCACCTCGTCATGGAAGACATTCCAGTACCGCTCGTAGAACCGGGGGTCCGAGGACCAGGCCACCCTGATCGGATCCGGGGTCTGATGAATGAGGTGATCATCGAGTGGCGCCAGGGGAAACTGCTCGTCTAGGTGCTCCACGGGATCAGCTCAGCTTCACTGGAAGTCGGGTGGGGCCACGGGTGACCATCGAGTTGCTCCACGCGATCTCCTCGACCGGCTCACTGATCCGGTAGTCCGGGAAGCGCCGCACGATCTCGGTCAAAGCGATCTGCGCCTCGAGCCGGGCGACGGGGGCTCCGAGGCAGAAGTGTGCACCCTTGGAGAACGCAACGTGGGCGTTCGGGCGACGCTGAAGATCGAGTTCGTCGGGTCGATCGAACACGGCAGGGTCACGGTTGGCGGCAGCAAGGATCGCGAAAATGCGGTCGCCCTCGGCCAGGTGCTGTCCACCGAGTTCGGTGTCCTCGGCAACGATCCGGGCTGTCGAGAGCACCGGACCGTCGTAGCGTAGGAATTCCTCGATCGCCCCGGGTGTCACCTTGGCCGGATCGGCGCGCAATTCAGCCAGCGTTTCCGGGTGCTCCTGCAACGCCAGCAGGGCATTGCCGATCAAGTGCGCGGTGGTCTCCTGGGCGCCGTTGCCGATCATCATCATCGAGGCGACCAGTTCGTCCTCGGTCAGTGTCTCGCCGTCGATTTCGCTGGTGATCATGCGGGTGAGCACATCATCCTGCGGCGCCGCCTTCCGGTCCGCGATCAACCCGCGGAACAGTTCCGCCATCGCCAACGCGCCGTGGCGGGCGCGGCCGTACTTGTTCTCCACCGAGCGTGCACTGCCGATGAACAACATCATCTCGTCCGACCACTGTTTGACCTCCGGCAGCCGCTCCCGAGGGACGCCGAGCAGGTCCATCACGACATATCCGGGCAGCTGCAGGCCGAAGTCGGTGTAGAAGTCGAACGACTCGTGCTTCGGGAGACCGTCGAGCAACTCGGTGGTGATTTCCTGGATCGGCTCGCGCAGAGTCTTGGTCATGTTCGGGTTGATCACCTCCGCCAAATGGCGGCGCAGCCGGGTATGGTTCGGCGGGTCCTGGAACACCATCCAGATCGACAACCACCGCATGACGTCGGCGGCGGAGGCCTGATCTTTTTCCTTGAGCCGATCGAAGACCGGCACCAGGCGGTTCGCCGAGAACACCGTCGGTGTCGTGAGCACCGTCTGAACGGACGCCGCGTCCACCGCCAACCAGGCTGACAGCTCCGCGCTCCAGTGCACGGGCGCCTCGGCCCGCATCCGCGCGAACGTGTCATACGGGTTGCGAAGGGTCGCAGGATCCGTCGGGTCGAATTTAATAGTCGAAGTAGGCACTGTTTTCTCCAGATCATGTGGCTGGGGCCACCACCTCTGCCCGCGGCTGGGACGTGGCCGGCTCGTGTTTCGAGCATCACACGGATGAGTGCGGAGCCGGTGCGGCCAGCGTCGAAAACTTTGGACATCGGCACAAATAGTCATCGACCCTGGTGGAGGACGAGATCCAGGCTCGGATGGCCGGAGAGTCGAGGACGGCAGGCGCGCTGCGAGGGTTCTCCTCGCCCTGCAGTCCTTCCGGTACGCAGGCCCGACGACAAAGGTGTCCTCGTCTAGTTGGATAAGGGCACAAAAATTCGTCTCGTGGGCGGCACGGTAAACGAGAGCGTTATGAGACTGTCGTCACATGAGCCTTCCAATCAAACGCGTGGTCACCGGTATCGATTCCAATGGCAAGTCGGTCGCCTACGAAGCGGCGGATGTTGAACCCGTCGAGTTGGCGATGATGCCCGGCGCCCAGTTCTTCGCGATCTGGGGCACCGAGGGAGCCCTCGAGAGTCCGGTCGTCTCCCCGCAACCGGCCAACAAGACCTTCTTCCCCGGCCCGGGGGGCACCCGGTTCGGGTTGCTCCGTTTCCCTCCCGAGTCCGCGGCAGAGCCGGACGCCCCCGCTCCCACGGAAGAGGAGATTTCCGAGTGGGCCGCGGAGGCCGAAACAAAGCTTCCCGGCCTGGTCGGAGTCTTCGAGCCCGACGCCCCGGGTATGCACCAGACCACGACGGTCGACTACTCCATCGTCGTCGAAGGTGAGCTCTACCTCGAACTCGACGACGGCGCCGAGGTGCACCTTCCCACCGGGGCGACGATCGTTCAAAACGGCGCACGCCACGCCTGGCGCAATCGAAGCGACCAGCCGGCGACCCTCGCCTACGTGATCCTCGACGTCGACAAGTAGGAGTCGGCTGGACCTCACATTGCCGCCGAGACAGATCCTCACCGCCCGGGCATCCCGGGATACCTAGGAGATGGTTGTGCCTACCAACCCTTACAAGTCGCTCGATCTGACGGATAAATCGCTGATCGTCACCGGCGCCGGCAGCGGTATCGGCCGCGCCAGTGCACAGCTGTTCGCTGCGCGCGGTGCAAATGTGATGGTCGCCGACATCAATGAGCAGAACGCGAAAGAGACCGCAGAGCAGATCAAATCCGGCGGCGGCCGGGTCGAATACCTGCGCATCGACGTCTCCGTCGAAGAAGAGGTCGAGGCCCTGGTGCACACCACGGTCGAGAAATTCGGTGGCCTGCACGGCGCGTTCAACAACGCCGGAATCGGGCCACAGTCACCGCTTCACGAGACCAGTGCGGAAGACTGGTACCGCACCCTCGGCATCAATCTGACCGGTGTCTTCTTCTGCCTCAAGCATGAAATCGGATACCTGCTACAGCACGGCGGCGGGTCGATCGTCAACACCGCATCCCTGGCCGGATACAAGGCAGTTCCCGGGATGCCGGCGTACGTGTCGAGCAAACACGGCGTCGTCGGACTCACCCGCGCCGCCTCACTCGACTACGCATCCCAAGGCATTCGGGTCAACGTCATCTTGCCCGGCACCATCGCCACGCCGATGCTCGACTCGGTGCTGCACGATCCGGTGCTGGCGAAGTCATTGGCAGAGGGTCAACCGATCGGACATGTCGGGAACTCGATCGACATCGCCGAGCAGGCTGCCTGGCTACTCTCCGACGCCTCCGCCTTCTCGACGGGTTCACTGTTCTTCGTCGACGGCGGCAGCAGCGGTGTCTGACCGGCTTCCTCACTTATACGAGTCCAGGACATCGTGGTGGTTGCTTGTGGGACTGTCCAATTCTGCCAAGCGGCCGCCGAGGTGACCGCGCCAATGCCCTGCTACACAGGGAACATCGGCATCACCTTCGGTGAATTCCTCGAGGATCGGTTCGCTGCCACCACCTTTCGCGCCACCGGTGTCGTACCAGCTGGTGCCGAGAAGCGGGCCCCCGCCCGCCAGGGCGTCGAGTCCTCGAGCCGGTCGGTGCCCAGGAAATCGCCTACGCCGGGGCGCCGACCGCTTCCATCCGCAACGAAAGAAGTTCACTCATGACCAACGCGGTAATCGTCGATGCCGTGCGCCTCGCCTCCGGCAAGGGCAAGCCGGGTGGTGCCCTGTCCGGCACCCACCCCGTCGACCTGCTCGCCCACGTGCTGCGCGCCGTGGTCGACCGCAACAACCTCGACCCGGTTCTGGTCGACGATGTCATCGGCGGCTGCGTCTCCCAGGTCGGGGAACAGGCGCTGAACATCTCCCGCACTGCGCTGCTGTCGGCCGGATTCCCGGAGTCGGTGCCCGCGACGACCGTCGACCGCCAGTGCGGCTCGAGCCAACAGGCCGCGCATTTCGCGGCGCAAGGCATCATCGCCGGCGCGTACGACATCGTCATCGCCTGCGGGGTGGAATCGATGAGCCGCATCCCGTTGGGTGCCGCGTCGATCGGTCAGGACACTTCCGGCCCGGGCATCGCCGCCCGCTACCGGCAGGGCCTGGTCCATCAGGGCATCTCCGCCGAGCTGATCGCGGCCAAGTGGAAGTTCGACCGTGAGGCCCTCGATGCGTTCTCGGCCGAATCCCACCGCCGGGCCGCCGCCGCGGCCGCGGCCGGATTCTTCGACGGTGAGATCGTGCCCATCGCGGTACCCAACGCCAACGGCAGCGTCATCGAACACACCGTCGATGAGACGGTGCGCGCCGCGACCACCGCCGAGGGCTTGTCCGGACTCAGGCCGTCGTTCCGCACGGACGGGTACGCCGCCCGGTTCCCCGAGGCGCAGTGGCTGATCACCCCGGGCAATTCGTCGCCGCTGACCGACGGGGCGTCGGCGGTGCTGATCATGAGCGAGCAGGCCGCGGCCAAGCTGGGCCTGACTCCGCGGGCGCGGTTCCATTCCTTCGCCGTCGCGGGCGACGACCCGCTGTTCATGCTCACCGCCCCGATTCCGGCCACCCGCAAGGTGGTGGCCAGGTCGGGGCTGGGCATCGACGACATCGACGCCTTCGAGGTCAACGAGGCCTTCGCGCCGGTGCCGTTGATGTGGGCGCACGAGTTCGGTGCCGATCCGGCCCGGATGAACCCCCGAGGCGGCGCGATCGCCCTCGGGCACGCCCTCGGCTCGTCCGGCACCCGGTTGCTGACCACGCTGGTCAACCACCTCGAGGTCACCGGTGGCCGCTACGGCCTGCAGACCATGTGTGAGGGCGCCGGCCTGGCCAACGCCACCATCATCGAACGCCTCTGAAACGAAAAGTCGGAACAACAATGCAGCGCACCTTCTTCGAAGAAGACCACCAGGCGTACCGGGAGACGGTGCGCGAATTCCTCGCCCGCGAGGTCGAACCGCACTACGAGCGGTGGGAGACCGAACGGCTCATCGACCGCTCCGCCTGGCTCGCCGCCGGCAAGTCCGGGATCGTCGGCCTCGCCATACCAGAGGCCTACGGCGGTTCCGGCGTGACCGACTACCGATTCCGTAACGTGGTCGCCGAAGAGATCGCCCGCACCGGCACCACATCCTTCGGCGCGGGTATGAGCCTGCAGGACGACGTCGCACTTCCGTACATCATCGATCTGGGCACCGACGACCAGAAGCAGCGCTGGCTGCCCGGCATGGCGGCCGGCGAACTCATCGGCGCCATCGCCATGACCGAACCCGGCACCGGATCGGACCTGCAAGGAATCAAGACCACCGCCGTCCGCGACGGTGACGACTGGATCCTCACCGGACAGAAAACCTTCATCACCAACGGCATCCACTCCGACGTGGTGATCGTCGTCGCCCGCACCGACCCCAGCGCCCGCGCCCGCGGCTTCTCCCTGCTCGTCGTCGAACGCGACATGCCTGGCTTTACCCGAGGACGCAAGCTGCACAAGGTCGGCCTGGCCGGCCAGGACACCGCCGAACTGTCCTTCGACCAGGTGCGCGTACCAGGATCGAACCTGCTCGGCACCGAAGGCCGCGGCTTCCTCTACCTGATGGAGCACCTTCCCCTCGAACGGACCTCCATCGCCGTCACCTCGATCACCGGCGCCCGCGCCGCGTACGAATGGACCAAGAACTACGTGTTCGAGCGCAGCGCGTTCGGCGCACCGATCGGCGACCTGCAGAACACTCGCTTCGCTCTCGCCGAGATGCTCACCGAAATCGAAGTCACCCAATCGCACATCGACCGGTGCGTCCTGGCCCTCAACGCCGGGGAGCTGACCGCCGTCGACGCCGCCAAGGCCAAATGGTGGGCCAGCGAACTGCAAAAGCGTGTCGTCGATCGGTGCGTGCAACTGCACGGCGGCTACGGCTACATGCTGGAATACCCCATCGGCCGCGCCTACGTCGACACCCGCGTCCACACCATCTACGGCGGCACCACCGAAATCATGAAGGAAATCATCGGCCGCGACATCGCCGCCGACATGTCCGCACCTGCGTAACCCGAACACCGGACAACAGCTCCGTGACCGGGCTCGTCCCAATCCAAGGAAGACGTGCCCGGCGGGCCAGTTCACGTGAACTGATCCAGCAACACCACGGGCGACCAAGTAACCAACTGCCGGGCGCTGTTTTGATGCGGCCACCCGGCGTAACGCGAAACTGAGGTGAAACGTATGGCCAAGCCCGTACTTCTCGTGCACGGTGCCTTCACCGGAGCATGGGCATGGGACAAAGTGATCGCCGAACTGGAACAGCGCGGGATACGGGTAAATACCGTGGATCTTCCGAGCCGCGGTCCGGACGGAACGCTCGAGCGAGATGCCCAGGCAGTCCGCGACTCGCTGAAGGTTTTCGATGAGCCGGCCGTCTTGGTGGGCCATTCGTACGGCGGTGCCGTGATTACCCGTGCCTCCGCGGACAACGACGGCGTGGCACATCTCGTCTACGTCTGTGCCGCTCTGCCCCAGACCGGCGAATCCGTAAGCGACCTCCTTGGCCGCGACCCGGAGCCACAGGGCGATCTCGGTGTAGCGCTCGAACCGCGGGAGGACGGCACCGCCACGCTCGAGCGCGAGGCAGCACGGGAAACCATGTTCAACGACGCCCCAGACGAGCAAGTCGCCCACGTATTGGACAAGATGGGCCCACACGCGCTCGGCACGCTCGGCGAGACCGCCACTGGGCTCGGCTGGCAGCAACACCCCGCCACCTACGTGATCACGCTCCAGGACAAGATGTTCTCCGTCGCCTTGCAGCACGAGTTCGCGAGCCACGTCGACACTGTCGTCAAGGTGGACGCGGGACACGGACCGATGTTCACCAAACCGGTCGAGATCGCCGAGGCGATCGCCGCAGCGGCGAGCTGACCCTGTCCAAAAGTGCCGGGCCGGAACGAATTCCGCCCGGTCCGGCGACGCGTAGTCAGCCGATCTAGAGGAAGCCCCTGGCCCTTTTCGCGGGGACACGCCTCGTACTCGACGGGTCGATGGTCTGGCCGAAGGCCGTCCAGCGGGGTGCCTGTCCGATACTGGCGGGCGCGTCGTCTCAACAGCACCGTGGCGTGCCATCGAGTCACCCCCGGCGCGTCTGAAGGGGGACAGCGACGACGTCGAAGCAGCGGCCGGGCGCTCGGTGTCGATCTAGGCGAGCGGGCGGGTGGTCTGCCTCGGTGCCGCTGTGCGCGGGCCCTCCCGACTCAGTTTCGGGTCACGTCCAGCGGCGGCGCAGCTCTCCGCCGATCGCGACTGCCCGTCGGCGACATCTCTACCGAGCCGGGCTGTTGAGGTGGGTGAAGAATCGCGAAGACCCGGCGTGTTGGGGGAACTGACGTTCAAGCGCATTGGGGATGGTGTGGGCCGGCCTGAGTTCGACTGGCGAGGTGTGCGCATCGATCTCGGCGGTGGGAGACGACAGAAGCCACGAATCAGCCCGATCGGGATGCGCAGCAGGTGCTGAGCTGGCCGGGCGAGCACCCGTTCGACGCGGCATCAGGATTGCGCTCGGTCGACGAAGCTGGTGCGGCTCGGCTCCTGCTGGATCGCCTGCGGGGGGAGGCCCCACATCCCGAGATGCGCTCGGATTGCTGGTCCGGACCGTCGGGTCATGGCCGAGCAGTTTGCTCGAGGCCCCTGGAGTCGTTCCTCATGTGGGGCGGGAAGCGTGCGCTGACCGTGCCGGCGAGCTCGGCGTTCATGCGAACACGGTGCGTGAGCGTTTTCGGCGGCGTCGCCGGCTCGCTTGCCGATCACGACCCGGCGATCGCGACTACATGACGGCCCGGACGGCGTTCCCCGTCCGTGGCTCGGGCGAACCGCTACTGGGCCGGCTCGAGGCCGTTCCGGCCACCGGCTGACGGTTCGTCGAGGATGCCCGTCTCGTCGATCTCAAGCTCTGCGAGCACTTGACGCGTTTGGTCGCTTCCCCGCGCGGTGGTGCCCAGCGGCCGAAGCGCCGTTCGGCTGAACCGGGGCGCCGGCGAGGGAAGGAGATCGTCGCCGGCTCGGGTGAAGACCCCACGTTCCCGGTTGTGCGGATGGTCCGCGGCCTCCGCCCCCGTCAACACCGGCGAGATGCAGGCACCAGCGGCCTCCGCGTGCTCGGACCACTCGGATTGCGTGCGCTGGGCGAAAGCGGCCCCGAGTCGTTCACGCCACCAGGGCCAGGTGGCACGATCCCACCGATCCGGCCCGTCTCCAATGTCGAGCAGCGCCAGTAGGAACTTCCAGTACCGCTCCTCCACGGCTCCGACCGCGACAAGGCGGCCGTCAGATGCTGGGTATACGTCGTAGAACGGGGCGCCGGAATCGTTGAGGTTCGAACCCCGGTCTTCGTTCCACCGTCCCTCGTTGCGCATCTCGTGACTCATGGTGCTGAGCAGCGCGTGGCCCTCGAGCATCGACGTGTCGACCACCTGTCCCATACCTGACGCGCGGGCCTCCAACACGGCAGCCGTCACCCCTAGCGTGAGCAACATTGCGCCACCGCCGTCGGCGAGCAAGTTCATCGGTGGTGCCGGCAGGGTGCCGGCGCGTCCCAGGTGGGCGAGTACGCCGGAGACGGCTAGGAAGTTGATGTCGTGGCCGGGCTGGTTCGCCAAGGGCCCGGTCTGCCCCCAACCGGTGATGCGTCCGTAGACCAGCCGGGGATTTGCGGCCATACAGTCAGCGGGTCCCACACCGAGGCTCTCGGCGACTTCGGGTAAGAAACCCTCGATGACGGCATCGACCCGGCTCGCGATCGCGAGCACGACCCGCCGCCCCGCATGGGTGCGCAGATCGAGACTCACTCTCCGCCTGCCGCGCCCGAGCCCGGCGTCTCCTAACGGCGTGATGTCATCGGCGGGCCGAGGGCGGCAGATGCTGATCACCTCGGCGCCGAGATCGGCTAGCAGCATTCCGCTGAAGCGCACCGGACCTCGGCCCCCGAGCTCGAGCACCCGCAGTCCATGCAGGGGTCCCACGTTGCATCCATTCCCGTACGGATTATCGCGCTTCGAGGGTCCGCTCGCGCTACTGCACGAGCGGACCCTCAAATGTCAGCTAGGCAAGAACGGGCGCGGCATCAAGCACATAGCTCGAGAACCCGCCCTCGACCTCCTGATTCACGGCTGTGACGTAGTTGCCCAAGCCGCCCAGATAGCACAAGGTGCTCGGCTTCTTTCCGGGCACGTTCGCGCCCAGGAACCACGGCCGATCGCCCAGGCCCTGCTCGAGCAGCGTCGCCTTGAGGACCATGTCGCACTGGTCCGACCAGGCCTCGACCCCCTCCGGAGTGGCCTCGACACGGGTGGCCTTCTCGGCTAGGGCGCGTTCGAGGATCTTTTCGATGAGATCGACCTGCGTCTCGATGACCGGTGGGTGGCTGGCGAAAGGCGCCTGAGGTCCCAGGATCGTGAACAGGTTCGGGAAGCCGGCCGCCGACAGACCGAGCAGCATCTTGGCCCCATCTGCCCACTGCTCCGCGATCGTGCGACCTCCGACTCCGCGGATGTCCAGGTTGGACAGGGGGCCGGTGATGGCGTCGAACCCTGTTGCGTAGATGATCACGTCCAGCTCGTACTCGGCGCCGCTCGCAGTACGTAGGCCGGTCGGCGTGATCTCGTGGATCGGATCCTCGCGCACACTCACCAGGGACACGTTCGGACGGTTGTACGTCTCGTAGTAGAAAGTTCCCAGCGGTGGGCGCTTGCCACCGATCGGGTGGGTCGTGGGGCAGAGCAGCTCGGCTGTGTGCGGGTCCTTCACAATGGTCCGGATCTTGCGGCGGACGAACTCCGCAGCCGTATCGTTGACGCGCTGGTCTACCAGCAGGTCGTCGACGGTCTCGAAGATGAACCGGAAACCGCCGGCCTCCCAACCCGCCTCGAAGACCTTCTCCAGCTCCTCGTCGCTGAGCTCGGAACCAAGCCGCTCCGGGGATTCCATCGGGAAGCCGAAGACGTGCTTGAACGCCTTGTCCCAGACAGTCTCGTAGTCGCGACTGAGCTCGGCCTTCTGCTCGGGCGACAACGCATGATTGCGGGTGGGCACCACGAAGTTGGGGGTGCGCTGGAAGACCGTCAGATTCTCGGCGACGTGCGCGACACTCTGGATGACCTGGACTCCGGTAGCCCCGGTACCGATGACGCCGACCCGCTTGCCGGCCAGGTCGACCGGCTCGTGGGGCCACTGGGACGTCGAATAGAACTCGCCCTGGAAGGAGTCCGCTCCGGGGAAGGGCGGCTTGAAGGCGACACCCAGCCACCCGAGGCCCGTGATCAACCAGCGGCAGCTGACCTCGAGGCCGTCCTCGGTGACCACGGTCCAACGGTTCGTGTTCTCGTCGAAGGTTGCGCCCGTGACACGCGTGGAGAACCGGATGTGCTTGCGCATGTCGTGCTTGTCGGCGACATGGCGAAGGTAGTCGAGCGTGTCGGGCTGCGCGGAGAAACGCTCACGGAAGTCCCATTCCTCCCAGCCCTCACGGTCGAAGGAAAAACAGTAGGCCCAGCTTTCGGTGTCGGTCCGTGCCCCGGGGTACCGGTTCCAGTACCAGGTTCCGCCGACGTCGGTACCGGCCTCGAACACTTGCATGGACAGCCCGAGCTTGCGCAGGGCGTGGATGGTGCGCAGGCCGGCGAAGCCTGCGCCGATGACGACGGCGTCCACGTCGGACAGGGTCTGCAATGGCATAACGGGTGGTCCCTTCGATCTTTCAGGTTTTGTGTTACTGGTGCGCCAGCTTCGGCGGTCGACCTAGATCGACGAACTGCGTCGAGGATCAGGTGGGCAAGGTGTGGCCGGCACGCTGCCGTGGTTGCCAGCCGGGCCGGACTCGTCCTGGACGCAGCCGCCCACCGGAAAGCGCATGCCGTCGGTGGTGACGCCAGTGATGACTCGCTGGAGGGGAACAGTCATGACGCAACTGTGACACGCATCTCAGAACCGGTCATCCTCGTGCCCACCACAAGTTTGTGCACTAATACAGAAGCGGTCCGAACAGCGCCTCCGCTGGAATTCCCGCGGTGATTAGTGCGGGTCTGGATTGAATTACGGTTCGACTGCGGAGAAGGCGACTCCTCTGCCGGCACGCGACCCGCGGCCCCGGCGCCCGCCGGTGTTGTCGGCCAGGTTGAGCGGGGGCTGAGGGTTGACCTCGACAGAAGATCTTCCTGGCCGGTGCCGTCGACCTCACCTCGACGACGGCACCGCCCGCCAGCCGCGTCACGGGGCTCGACCATCAGGTGACCTAAGCGGCGGCTTCCACCAACACTTCGGGCAGCGGTCTGCATCACGGGGAGTACGACGGCCCCGAGCGGGTCGAGTCGGACTGGTTTGCCGTGACGGATCCGGATGTCGAGGCTCAGCTCGGGGAGGGAACGAGCACTACGACCGGGTCGTCAAAGGGAGCCCGCACCACCACTGGCATCCTGCAGCCCCTGCAACCCGACACACGCGTCACCTGCATCGACCGGCAGTTGGGCTGGTGACTGTGGGACGACCACTGCACCCTCTTTGTATGTATACACAGAAATGCAGCGTCGGAATCATGGCCTGCGAACCCTGGGGAGACTCGCCGCCGAGGCAGACACCGCCGCGGCCCGGCTAGAACAATCATCGGGCCAGCTCGGACTTCGACCCGGCTACCTACGGAGGGAGCTGGAAAGTTGAGAGTCCACGACTTCTCCCTGATGTGTCCAAACCTCATCAAACACGCTCACCAGCCACAACAGGTCCACTTCGAGCCGACTCTCGTACAGCACTTTGGTGCGCCCGTCGAATCGGCGGACGGTGAATCAATCGATTGGATTAAGAGTTGCTATTCCACGTCCGCGTCGTCGGCCTCGTCGGCCTCGTCGGCCTCAATCTGATCGCTGGTTTCGGTGGGGTGATCTGTCATGGGTAGGGCGGATGTCGGGGGGAGCAGGCCATTCATCCGCAGAATGAGGAGTGCGAGCTGCGCAGTCAGCTGGGCGTGTGCATCGGTGGCGACGTCGAGGCCGGTCAGCTGCTCGATCCTGGCGGTGCGATAGCGGATGGTGTTGGCGTGTACCCCCAGAAGTCGTGCGGCGCGTCGAACGCTCCACCCGGCATCCAAGAAGACGCTGAGCGTGGTCAACAACTCTCGGGTTTTGGCGCTGTCCGACGCGAGGAGCGGGCCAAGTGCGTCATGCGCGTAGCGCAAGGCATCAGTCGGGTCGGTGGAGGACAAGAGCAGACGGCCGGCGCCCAGTTCGTCCACTGTGAGGAATTGAGTGCCGGGAATGCCTAAATGGTGGTGCATGCAGGACAGGACCTGACGGGCCTCGTTAAAGGCGCGGGTGTCCTCACCCGGGGCGTAGGCCACGGTGGAAATGGCAACGTTCAGAGCGTCCTCGGAGGCGATTCCGGTGACGGCTGCACGGACTCGATCTTTGGCCCAGGCGACGCCGCGGCGGTGATCGGCACTCTCGGGAAGCTCGAGAATCAGGGCAATGTCGTTCCCGGATGGCGCAGCCATGACCGCCGAGGGTGATTCACGATCGGTGAGCCGTTTTGCCAGCATCTGAGGTGAGATTTGCAGGGGCGCGTCCTTCTGCCGCGCGGCAACCAGACATACGACGCGCGGAACGTCCAGACGCAGGCCCAACACCTCGGCCCGCTCCTCGAGGGCCGCGAGCGACTCATCGCCACGTAACAGACTTCCCGTGAATGCCTCGATTGTGTGCCATTGAACGGTGCCGGCGCGTCGCTCACCGGATCTTTCCAGCGCGATGTTCAGTGCGGCGCGGCGAACCACGGCCTCGTCGAGCGGGCTCAATCGACGACCGTGCTCGGCTACAACGACATAGCCCCAGCAATCCCCATCGAGCATGACGGCGCAGAGGAGGAGACGGTGATGCAATCCAAGCCAGGGGAGGGGTTGGATCACCGTGGGCGTTCCGGGCTTCAATTGGGCGAGCGATTCCCTGACCGCTGGAGCCTCGCGAATATCCTTGTCCAACAATTTCGGGGTGAAGTTCTGCGCGGACTGGGCAGGAGAGGACAACACGCGTCGGCGGAATGCGTTGTCGTAGATCGCGCACGGTTTGCCCAGAAGGCGGGCGACCGTGTCACCAATCTCCCTTAGGCTCGACCCTCGAAGCACTATCTCGGTCAACTGCTCTTCCAGGCTGGCGGCTTGCCGCAGCTGTTCGATCTGAGTGGCTACCGTGGACAGACTCGAGCGCAGTCGAGTAGTTAACTGTGTCTGCCGGATCGCCGTGGCCCCCAGGTCCGCGAACGCGACAGCGAGTTCCTGGTCCGCGGCGCTGAACTCGACAGGGGTGTTTTCGCTGTCGAGGTAGACGACCCCGATGACTTCATCGTGAAGGACCATCGGAACACCGAGGACGGATTGGGCGTTCCATCGGCGCATCGCGGATTTGATCGGTCGCGGGTCAGATAAGGTGTTCGATAGGGCCACCGGTCGGCGAGTCGAGAGGATCTCCCGGGTGAAACTGTCCTGCATCGTGCCGCTGACCAGCTGTTTGACTTGAGCGTCGATGTTGGTCGGGGCATGCGCCGCCCGACCATGCAGAAGCCCGGTTTCCTTATCCACCAGATGAATGCTGCACCGGTCGGCACCGGTCAATAGGCACAGCTTCTCGGCGATAACATGCAATACGACATCGAGATCGCGGCCCTCGGCCAACGCCTCGGCCACCTCACGAAACGCGGTGCACGCCCGGATGTCGGCGCGGTAGGAACCTTGTGCCGTGCCAGCTGATTTACATTTATCAGGCAAGGGGGCTGCAGTGCTCACACGAATCTCCGTTGATCTGGGTCACGCCTGGAGGCAACCCGTAATGTGAAGCCTGCCACATGACCCATGTAGCGCCATGCTCGCGATGAGAAACCCTGATGTCAAATCTCCGCGCGGCTTCATCCAGGATGCCCGCATAGCGGCGTGTCTGTCACGTCGGTGCGGTGGTCGAGGAGTAGGGCCGGATGATGGAACTGGCCATGGCTGACCGTAGGGCCGTCGCCACGGCGATCGCGACCCGACGAGCCGGGTATGGCGAAAATCTCGACGAGCTGTGCGCCCGCGACCGGCGGCATAGCGACCATGCCCGCAAGGCATTGGGGGTAGCTTTGATCCCGAAGGCGGTACATCCCCGGACAGCAGGCCCGCCGACGTACGAGCCGAACGTTGTTGCGGCGTTGATCTTCTGCTGGGCGGCGCTGGCAATGGGCGGCAAGCGGCTGGCGCCGACGTTGGCCGATCTCGTACCAACCTCGTACCCACTGTGCGGTCGTTCGATGAACTTGACGGCAGGTCTGCGGAGCCATTGACGGAAGGCCGAACGCATGAAGTAGCGTCCTTGCGAGGCTGGATGTCCGTGTTTCTTCATGACACCGCCACACAGGACCGTGGGCTCTCAAAGTTGGATCTGGGGCAGCAGGCACTTGTGCAACGCGAGCCGGTAATCCTCACTCAACCCGGCTGCGCCGGCTTGACCCTCGATGGTATTCACGTCGACAGACCGCGACACGGCCACACAGCGGTCCCCCTGGAAGAGAGCAGCTCCTTGCCGTACCGAGGTTCTGCCGATCTCATGGACGCCGATTCCGAGCTGCACCTCGCCGGGGTAGGAAACTTCCGCGGCATAGTCGATTTCGACGTGTGCCAGCACCATCCTCATCGGGCGTTTCTCGGAAAGATAGCTGTCTACCATTCGATACAGATGGACCCGTGCCTCTTCGAACAATCTCGCGATCGCCACGTTGTTCACATGGCCGACGGTGTCAATGTCCCCGAACACCAGGCTGAGGTCGCGCTGACACGGGTACTTGTCGAGCGGCAGGCGAGCCAGGGGATACATGGTCATGAAGTACTCCAGGCGCCCGTGTTGGTGTGACGAAGAAGCTGACTACCCCAGGCCGAACGCATTCTGCGCGTCGTCGGACGTCGCGGAACCAGGTCGGACATCGCCGACTCAGATAGTGGGGTGGGTCTCGGACCAGCAAGCATGTGCTGATCCTCTCAGTAACGTCAGTGACAGGTTGTTCCGCGGCGGGCACACGCTGTGCACAACTCCAAAACCCACGTCAGCAGGATGAACCGGCACGATCAAATCGCCATCTGGCCACCACTCACGATTGTCCGACGATTCTTATTGACTCACCCAACACCCAAAATGCGCGGCCACCACATCAACGATCCTGCGCCGGGGATAGGTCGACCCTTTGCTGCTTCACGCGTATTCGATATAGCTGACTGCCCCCGGTCAATCCCTTCAGTTGATATGTTCCCGCCGATTCAATGGTTATTTCAGCACTGTCAATTCGGCGCATGGCCTCACTGTCTACAAGCACCTCAAGAGGCTCGGCTATTGTTGCGATCCTGCTGGCCCGATTCAGCGGCTGGCCAATCCAATCGCCAGCACTGCGGACAGCGGTACCCCACGCAATGCCGGCATGTATGGGCGGAAGGCCCTCCTGTTGGGCGGCGGTAACAATTTTGAGCACAACCGCAGCCAGACGGGTTGGATCGGGCGAGAGTAACATCACCGCGTCGCCCACTGTTTTGACGAACTGGACCGGCGGCTCGACCAAATCGGTAGTTAGGGTGTCAAGTCGATCAGCCAAGTCGCCCAGTTCGGTCGGCGTCAACTGTTCGCCTAAAACGGTGAATCCGACCATATCAGCGAAACACGCTGCAATGACATGTGATTCAGACGTGTGTTCAGTAGTTATGTCTGCACGAATTTGTTGACTGATTTGCTGTCTAAGGCGAGTGGCGACCGCCCCGTGGAGAAGTTGGGATTGAAATTCGGCGAACCGTTGCAACTCACGCGCAAATTGTAAAGCGATTTCTGGTCGATCGCGGTTGGTGTCCAGATTGTTCTGTATCAATGACTTGCTCGCGTCGGCTAAAGTCGAGGTATTTCTGCCCACGATCCGGGCGAACGCGAACAACCCAGCGTCTGCGATACCCAAAGCGCGATACTCGTTGAGTAGTTGCGCAAGGCGCAGGTCGTCATCGTTATAATCTACCGAAGTACTTGCAGACACGCCGCGACCCATCGACCTAAACCATCTTTCCACGTCTTCCGGCGATATATTGGTCGATTGTGAAATCTGCTCCAACGAGTATATGGCGCCGTGGGGCGAAAGGGTCACGTCGAGCAATTGGTGACCTAACTGGCCTTCACGAGTTGCGGACGCCAGGCTATCGGTACTGATCCCTCGGTCGGCGAGATGTTGCAGTACCCGGATCCGGGTAGATCGTTCTGTTCCGTCCAGGCCATCTAACAAGCCCGCCTCTGCGAATTCGCGAATACGCCGGTGTCGTCGAAGAACTCGGACGAATGCGGACCACAGAAATCTACCCCTTGACGACGGCACGTCAAGATTGTCTCAGGCCGCGCCCGAGGCGGCTCAGGACCAGACTCCACTCAGCGCCGATTCCATGCCCAGCGGGGGGTGCGGTCTTCTCGAGCTTCCATCATGGCGTGGTCGGACTGGGGGCGGTCGGCTTCCAATTCGTGTTGAGGTTGCGCGTGCGAGGGTTCGGGACGATGACCCATGAGCCTGCACAAGGCGGCGACTGACTCTGCGAGTGATCGTAGGGTCGCCCAGCTTAAGGCTTGTCCGGCTTACGCTGCATGCCGACGAGATGGGCACGTCGTCGACCGACTACCCGAGTGTTTCTGTAGAAATAGTTATTGGAATACCGTCCAGGGATCTTTCGCCCGGTGGGGGATGTAACGTGGTAGGACGGCTAGATTTCCCCCATGGGCGAAGACAGGGTGCGTGTCCGAGTAGGGGATAACGGTGTCGCGACGGTCACCATGGTCCGCAGCGACAAGCACAACGCGTTGGATCATGCAATGTTCGAAGGATTGCTGGAGGCTGCCGACGAGTTGGCTGCCAACCGACGTGTTCGAGCAGTCGTGCTCCATGGGGAGGGTAAGAGTTTCTGCGCGGGTCTGGACGTTCCGAGCTTTCTGGCTGGTCCAACGGGTATCGATGTGCTACTCGTCCGAGAACACGGTCGTAAGGCCAATTTCGCCCAGCGCGCAGCTCATGACTGGTCGCGCGTCCCTGCGCCGGTGATCGCCGCCATCACCGGCAACTGCTTCGGAGGAGGCATGCAGATCGCACTCGGCGCCGACATCCGTATCGCCGCGCCCGACGCGAAACTCTCCATCATGGAGGTCAAGTGGGGGCTCGTGCCGGACATGGCGATCACACAGTCGCTACCCAGGTTGGTCGGCATCGACGTCGCCAAGGAACTTACTTTCACCGGCCGCATCCTCTCCGGCGATGAGGCCGATGCGCTTGGTCTGGTCACTCGCACGGCGGAAGATCCGCTCGCATCGGCGTTGAGATTGGCAAACGAGATTACCCAGAAGTCCCCCGACGCGGTCCGCGCGGCCAAGCGCCTGTACGACGAGACCTGGTCCGGCGCCGACGCCGCCGCGGCACTCATGCTGGAAACGGACTTGCAGACCGAACTTTACGGAAAACCTAATCAGGTCGAGGCCGTCACAGCGGGCGTCTGCAAACGAGCTCCGTCATTCGCCGATCTAGACTGAGGCCTGCCCCAGGGAGTTCAAGACACAGTAGGCGGAGGTCCGACGGCGCATCCCTCACAGGGTGGGCGACAGGGGCGTGTGCTCGTTCCTGTTGGTGGCCTCAGTTCGAGTGGGATGAGAATTTGGACAACACACCAGGGTTGAGACAACACACCAGGGTTGATCTGCCGAGCCAGCGGCCCGCTCTTCACCTCAGATTAATGTCGGCGGGATACGTCGTCCGTCGGGAGGAACTTGAGTGTCTGCTCCAGTTACAGAGAAGAAGGGCCCCCTCGCGGGCATTCGCGTCGTCGAATTCGCAGGCCTGGGCCCGGGCCCGCACGCCGCCGCGCTCCTGGCCGATCTCGGCGCCGACGTGGTGTGCGTCCAGCGTCCCGGAGTGATTCCGCCGGACGGCCCGTACGACCAGATCCAGCGGGGTCGTCGCGTCGTCGAGGCCAATCTGAAGGACCCCGAGCAGGTGGAGAAGGTTCTCGGTCTGATCGAGCGCGCCGACGTCGTGATCGAGGGCTTCCGCCCCGGTGTCACCGAGCGCATGGGTCTCGGCCCCGACGTGTGCCTGGAGCGCAACGAGCGCCTGGTGTACGGACGGATGACGGGCTGGGGACAGGAGGGCCCGCTGGCCGGCGCCGCCGGCCACGACATCAACTACATCTCGCTGACCGGTGTCCTGCACGCCATCGGCCGCAAGGGTGAGCGTCCCGTGCCGCCGCTGAACATGGTCGGCGACTTCGGCGGCGGCTCGATGTTCCTGATCTTCGGGATCCTGTCGGCGCTGGTGGAACGCCAGACGTCCGGGAAGGGGCAGGTCGTGGATGCGGCGATGGTCGACGGCGCGCTGGCCCTGTCACACATGATGTGGGCGTTCCGTGGACGCGGCGTGTGGTCCGACGAGCGGGGTGTCAACCTGCTCGACACCGGTGCGCCGTTCTACGACACCTACGAGACGTCCGACGGCAAGTACATGGCCGTCGGATCGATCGAGCCGCAGTTCTACGCTCTGCTGCTGCAGGGCCTCGAACTCGACCCCGCCGAACTGCCGCAGCAGATGGACGTCTCGGCGTGGCCGCAGATGAAGAAGGTGTTCGCGGAGAAGTTCCTGTCGAAGACCCGCGACGAGTGGGCGGCGATCTTCCTCGGCACCGATGCCTGCGTGTCGCCCGTGCTGACGTTCGCGGAGGCGCCGTCCAACGAGCACATCGCCGCGCGCGGGTCGCTGGTCGATCTCGACGGCGTCACGCAGCACGCCCCGGCGCCGCGGTTCTCCCGCACCCCGGCCGGCGCACCCACCCCGCCTGCCCGCGAGGGCGTCGACATCGACACCGTCTGGGCCTGACCTGGAACAGGCGGAAGCATGCAAAGGCGGCGGCGCCTGTATCGAGGCTGCCCTTGATTACTGGCTAACTCCGACGGCCTCGAGCACTGGAGCTGGTCGTCACCGGCGGGCAGGACTTGCTCTTGATCTCGCCGGCGACGCCGGCGAAGTACCGGAACAGGTTCGCCAGGGTGGCGATCTCGGGGCGCGCCTGGGTGTGCAGCGCATCGCCGGTGTCCAGAGCGGTCATGCGGGCCAGTTCCTCGGCGCGCGCGTTGGCCATACCCAAGCCCCATGTTCCCGAGCCCGAGCCCGAGCCCGAGCCCGAGCCCGAGGAAACGGTAAACCGACCGATCCCCCCTCGACGGCGGAATAAACGATTCCTGCGGCTCTGCTCGATCCGTCGCACTCGCTTGCCGCGGACTGTGCACCCCAGTCCTGAACCGGGATCGTCAGAAGTCAACTGCAGCAGTCGCAAAGTGCCAGCTAGCGGTGCAGTCGTCTTCTGAATCTGACACCGCAGGCCGGTTTCCGGCCACTTGGTCGACAAACGCGGCTAAGGCGTGAGCGCGCCGACAGGTACCGCCGACGCGCTCTCCGTCTCTGGACGTGCTGGGTCAGCCAGCCAGGATAGGACAGTATGTGTAGGACGACGAGCGTGAGAGCGCGAATTCGAAGATCCCGTAGCCGGTCTGCCCGTTCCACTCGAACTCGCAGCAACGGTCGGTCAGGGCCGAGTCGAGAGTCTTCGGACCCACGGTCCCGTCGAGCGGGTAGACGTCTAACTCTTCGTGGTCGCGGCCACGAACCTTGCCGTGATGCCCGCCGTAACCGCCGCCCGCCATGTAGCCACCGCCGGCCGAGGCGTCCGAATCGATGCGGTAAGTCCTACCGCCGGCAGTCACGACCTCCACCGCGCCACTGGCGAGGTCGTTGCCCGCGGTGAACACCAAGTCGTGCCGGACGTCGGTGATGTCGTCGAGTCGGCCGTCGTCATGCATGACGGCACCCTCCAACAGGATTCGCCCGCCGTCACGATCCTCGACGAGCAGGAATCCGAACGTGCGGTCCGGGAACTGCGCCTGGTACCAGATGTGCAGACCCTGGCCCCGGACATGGTGCGAACCCCGCGGGAACGGTCCCGCAGTCCGTACCAGCCCGCGACGTCGGTGGTGGTTCCGTCGAGGGTGAGTGTGCCCTCGTACCGGCCGGGGTGGAACAGATGGTCGAATGAGGTGACGTTTCCGTCGGTGTTCTCCACATCCACCGACCCGAGCCAATAGGGTGCGCGGGCGTGCCAGAGCAAATCCAGTGTGAGGCCGGTCTTGTTCTCGCCCAGCTGGATTCGCCAGGTGGAATTGTCGTCGACCGTCTCCCACTTCAACGGTCCGACGGAGGCGGCGTCGGTCTCGGAGTGTTCGGTGGAGTAGCGGAGATTGCGCTGCTCGGACTCCGTGGTGAGGACGACGAAACCGTCCACGACGTTGCGGGGCGGGTAGACACCGGCGCCGAGGATTACCGACGGTGTGGTGCCGCTGTCCGGGTGGAGATTGAACATGAACCGGTCGAAAAATCTCTCCGGCATCTCCGAGGTGGCCTGCGTTACCAGGGCGTCGTGGAATCCGTCGGTCATACGTGCTCCTTCTGGTTGACGGCAGGTGTCAGCGGGAGACAGGCGCGGTCGTCTCCTGTTGACTTTTCGATGGAATCGACCTCTTTGTGGTCGAGGGTGAACCGGTAGGAGCTCCTCATCAGCAGGGAGGCGAGGGAAACGCCCTCCAGCGGGAACGCCTCGGTTTCGTACGCGGACCACATCCCCCGCGGCCGGACCGTCCGGGGGGGCTCAATTCGGCGGCGGTACCCAGTGGCGAGATCCGCCCCCCCAAACCGGATCAAGTCGACCTACATAGAGTCCGGCAACTCGCGAGAGCCATACACAAAACACTGCATCAAGCTCGGTCAGTTCTGATCTTCGCTCCCTCGGATGTGCTGTGTCATCAGTTCGCGCGCACGGCCCGAATTGCGGTCGGCGATCGCTTCCGTGATCTCGCGGTGAGCCGTTAGCGAGCAGAGACGGGACTCGTGCGAACTGAAGCGTGCACTATTGGTTGCCGCCATTAGTACCTCGGCAGTGGCGTGCATGAACGCTGCCAATAGTGTGTTGTGACTTGCATCACTCACTGCGACGTGCCAAGCCTGACTTGCTGAGAGATACTCGGGGATGTTGTCGAGCGAGTGTGCCTGGCGATCCTGGAAGAGGTGAATCGCATCGAGTTCGGCCGTGGTCCGCCGCTGTGCCGCCAGAGCGGCGCATGACGGCTCGATGATTTCGCGGGACTCAGTCAGCGTGGGAGTCTCCGGTCCCCAACCCTGCGCCTGGAGAAAGACATCGAGCGATGTAATCAGGTCTTGCTGCGTTGGGCGAGACACAACGGAGCCGCCGTGACGTCCGGTTAAGGTGACGATCAGTCCTTGTTGTTTCAGGATGGCGAGGGCGTCGCGAACCGCCGCACGGGTGAGTCCACCCTGCTCGACGAGGACTCGTTCGGGCGGTAGGTGATCGCCGGACTTGTATTCCCCGTTGAAGATTTTCGTACGCAGATGCTCGGCGAAGAGCTGCGCGGCTGTAGGTACCCGCACAGGGCCGAATGGGGTGTGTCGCTGCGTGTCATGTTCCACGTCCACGGTGCTCCAATCGGGTTCAATATCGACTGGTCCAACCATATCCGGTCTACTTCGGTGCAGCTGGTGCAGCTAGAGACTTGTGATTACTTGGACACTGCCTGCAAACGTAATATCCGGGACAACGACGCTAATAGCACTGGTTGGGTCATTTGGAATTCGTCGTCAGTGAATTGTTGCGTGTTTGGGCCAGCTTCAATCCGTCCTCCCATGTCGCGGCACGGGCAATGAGGGCCCGGTATTTCATGATGTCGCTGCGACGGTTGAGGGTGAGCGCGCCGATCAAACGGTGGCCGTCTCGGTAGAGGGCAGTGAACACGTCTGTGGCAGTGTCTCCGGTAACGACTGTTGGTTCGCCGATAGGCCGACCAGCGAGTTGAATGCGGTTGCCATACCAATCGGACCAGAAGTAGGGAATGTGGCGGTAGGGCGTTGCGTTGCTGGGATCGAGCAGGTTACGCATGGCGTGCGCCCCCTGTTCTGCGGCGTTTGTCCAGTGTTCGATCCTAAGTGGTGTGTCGAAATCCTGGCTGTACCATCGCGCAACATCCCCGGCGGCCCACACATTGCCCCCCGCGTGCATCGTTGCATCGCAGACGATGCCGTTGTCGAGGGTTAGTCCCGAACCCGTCAGCCAGTCGGTGGCAGGTGTGGCCCCGATTCCGACCACTACGAGGTCGGCGGGGAGATGTCGTCCATTCGCCAGACGGACCCCTTCGACGCGGTGATCGCCGGAGATCGACTCGACCGCGACACCGCAGATCAGCTCAGTTCCGTTGCGTTCATGCAGTGCGCTGAGCCACCGTCCGGCGGTCTCGCCGACCGCGCGGACGAGCGGTATAGGGAGCGCCTCCACGACGGTGACTGAGCGACCCCGCTTACGAACGGCGGCGGCAACCTCGGCGCCGATGAATCCGGCGCCGACTATGACCACTCGTGCGCCCTGGTCCAGAGCCGAACGCACGATTCGCGCGTCGTCGATTGTGCGTAATGTGACCACCCCGTCGAGGTGGGCGGCAGCGGGTATGGTGCGCGCGATGGCGCCGGTCGCGATCAGGGCCGCGTCGTACGGCACCGTGCGGTCCCCGACATGTACGATGCCGTTGGCAAGATCGAGTGAGGTGGCTGGTTGGCCGAGCATCAGGCTCACTCCGAGTCCGTCGGCCAGTTCTTCTACGCCAGTGAAATGGGTGATATGGGAGTCCTGATCGCTGTCGATGTACTCCTTCGACAGCGGTGGACGATCGTAGGGCAGATGCGTTTCCGCCCCGATCAGGGTGAGTCGGCCAGCGTATCCGGCGCGGCGGGCAGTCTCCAGTGCACGCAGGCCAGCCAGCGAACCGCCGACAACGACGATATGTTCCGGTGCCATCGTTCAATCCTGCTCGAGGATGAGTGCGGCGGTTGGGCAGGCCGCGACCGCCTTCTCCACCAACTCGCGCTCGTCCTCGGGGACGTCCTCGCGCAGAAGAAGGAGATCCCCCTCGTCTCCGACTTCGAAGTAGGTGGGGGCAATCGCTTCGCAGTTTCCCAGGGCGGTGCACTTGGCGCGGTCGACTACAACTTTCACTGTTCTTCTCCTTCGTGCGCGTACTGTCGTGCCCATTCCTCAAGGGCGGGGAGTTGAGGAAGTTCGTGTTCTATTGCGCGGATGACGATTTCGTCCGTCGGCGTCGTTACGGCACCACGCCAAACCTGGCCCGTGGTGCCGTCGATGGTGATGACATCTCCCACGCGAATCAGCAGCCCGGAAGGGGCGTGGATGCCGTTCGCGCTGCAGGTCAGGTCTTGCGCGCCCACGACTGCCGGGATGTTCCAGCCGCGTGCGACGACGGCGGCATGGCTCACCAGGCCGCCCTTGGTGGTGAGCAGACCCACGGATGCGGCCATGCCCGCGACGTCCTCGGGCTTGGTTTCGGGACGGACGAGAATGACGTCATCGTCGGCGTCCGCGGCCTCATCGCTGGTCAGTACGACGCGGCCGACCGCCCGGCCGGGAGACGCTCCGAGTCCTGTTGTAACGAGATCGTGGGCGGCGTCATCCGCTCCGACGTGGGCAAGGGCCTCGTCGCGTGCCCGCTGACGAACGGCGGCAGGTACACGGCTGACTGCCTCGGTGGGAGTCAGCCGGATATCCGGGTCGTTCACGAGGTCGACCGCAATTCGTACGGCGGCGACCGCGCTCCGTTTGCCGGCACGGGTCTGCAGCAACCACAGTCGACCGTTTTCAATGGTGAACTCGACATCGCACACGTCGCGGTAGTGCACCTCCAGGCGGCGCAGGGTCTCCTGCAATTCGGTATAGATCGCGGGGTGCAACTGTTCTAGGTCGGCGATAGGCAAGGTATGTGCAGTGCCCGCGACCACGTCCTCGCCTTGAGCCATCGGGAGGTAGTCGCCGTAGAGGACTGCCTCCCCGGTCGACGGGTCCCGGGTGAAGACGACACCGGTTCCCGAGTTGAGCCCTCGATTGCCGAACACCATTGCTTGTACGTTGACCGCGGTGCCCATCGACTCGTCGATGCCTTCTTTTGCGCGGTAGGTTCGGGCCCGCTGGCTATCCCACGAGCGGAAGACCGCCTCGACCGCTTCACGCAATTGCACCGTCGGCTCGGCCGGGACGTCCCGGCCGGCTACCTGACGGATGCGTTCACGCAGCAAAACGACATGCTCGCGTAAAGACTCCGTGGTGTCGCCGCTGTGGCCGACGTACAACTCGTCGCAGTGCACGCCCATGACGGTGGTGGCATACATGTGCAAGAACCGTCGGTAGCTGTCCCAGGCGAACTTCTCATCACCGGAGACCTTGGCCAACCCTTCGACGGTGTACTCGTTGAGTCCGAGATTGAGCACCGTGTCGAGCATCCCCGGCATGGAAACCGGGGCTCCGCTCCGAACCGCGACGAGCAGCGGATCGTTGTGGTCACCGAACCGGCGGCCCATCCGGTCACCCAGCCGGCTGGTGTGCAGGGTGATGGCCTCGTCCAACCCCTCGGGCCAGCCCTCCCTCCGATATCGCTGGCAGAGCGGAACCGAGATGGTAAAGCCCGGCGGGACGTTGATCCCGAGTGTCGAGATCATCTCCGCCAGGCCGGCCCCTTTGCCACCGAGCAGATCCGTCAATGCCCGCGGACGAGCACGGTGCGGGTGATCGAACGGATAGATCGCCGCGGTCAGCGGGGCGGCGTCCCCCAATGCATTCGACTTATGAGCAAGCGGCACGTCAGATCCTTTGGTCATGCCATTTTCAATGGTTGACAGAAACGTAACAGAGATCATAGCGTCTGGGGAAGAGAGACGTAGAAAACAGACGGGAAGTGGACAAAGTGGCGGCAACCGAGGCGGCATCTCGCGCGGACTTGATGGACATCTCAATATTCGGCCAGGACCGCGAGATGCCGGTCTTCGACGAATTGCGGGCGCACGATCCGGTGCATTGGAACGCACCGTCCCCTCTCGGCCCCGGATTCTGGGCCCTGACGAAGTACGCCGACGTGAAGTCGGCCGCGTCCGACAACATCAGGCTGTCCTCCGCGGGAGGCACGCAGATCCTCGACCGGAAGGTCGAAGGCAAACTCGCCAGCCTGCACAACATGGACGATCCGGAACATGCCCAGCTCCGAAAAATTGCGGTCCCACACCTGCGTGCCCTCCGCGTCCAACAGTGGCAGGACGCGATCGACGAAGCGGTGAAGTATCTGCTCGACGACGTCGCGAGCCGAGCAGGCGAATTCGACATGGTGCACACGGTCTCCGCGAAGCTGCCGATGCTTGTGCTCTCCCGAGTCCTCGGCGTGCCCGCAGCCGATGCGCCGAGAATGGTCGACTGGACCAATCGGCTCACCAGCTCCGACCCAGCCGACGAGGTCGATCAAGCGGCACTGGCCTCGGCTCGCGACGAGGTGATGGCGTACTTCGAGAAACTGACCGAGTTGCGTCGACGTGAGCCCACAACCGACCTGATCAGCGTCCTGGCCAACGGCAAGAAGGATGGTCGGCCGCTTACTTGGGAAGAACTCGCGGCCTACTACATCCTGCTGGTCGCCGCGGGAAACGAGACGGCCCGACATGCAGTCTCCGGCGGCACCATGCTGTTGCACCGGCACCCGGAAACCTGGCAACGCCTGGTCGCCGATCAGAGCCTCCTCCCTTCGGCGGTCGAAGAGATCCTCCGGTGGGTCACCCCCGTCGCAGCAATGCGGCGTACCGCGCTCGAGCCACTTCGGATCGGTGACAAGGACATCGCGGCGGGCGACAAAGTGGTGTTGTGGTTCTCCGCGGCCAACCGTGACCCCGAGGTATTCGAGGCGCCACATGAGTTCCGTATCGATCGAACTCCCAACGAGCACCTGACCTTCGGCTGGGGTATCCACTTCTGCCTCGGCGCACACCTGGCCCGCGCAGAGATCCGCACCTTCTTCGGCGAGGTACTGCGCCGCGGGATCCGATTCGAGGTGATGGGTGAGCCTACGCGAGTGCAGCACAACATCTTCCGAGGTTGGACCCAACTGCCGGTCCGCGTCGGAAAGGCATAACGATGTCCACGACCATGCCGGGCTCCGACACGATGCCCTTCCCACCGAATTCGGTGTATATCGCTGGTGAATGGATTTCATCCCCCGACCTGGAACGGTTGCCGGTGCTGAACCCGGCCTCGGAGGAGGTAATCGGTTCCATCGTGGACGCCTCCCCAGCCGAGGTGGAGGCAGCTTTCGCCGCCGCCCGGGCCGCGCTACCGAAATGGTCGGCGACGGCACCGGGCCAGCGAGCCGACGTTCTCGACCGACTTGCCGACGCGTTCCGTGAGCACGGTGAGGAGTTGGCGGTTCTTGCCTCCCGTGAGATCGGCATGCCCATCAAGGAGTCCCGCGCCGGTCAGGCCGACCTGCCCGAGCGCGTGCTGCGTAGCACCGCAGATATCGCCCGGAACTTCCCATGGGAAGCCCGCGACGCATCCGGAACTACGGTCATCCGCGAACCAGTCGGGGTGGTACTCGGCATCACACCGTGGAATTTCCCTGTGCACCAGATCGTCGCCAAGCTGGCGCCGGCGCTCGCGGCAGGCTGCACTATCGTGCTGAAGCCCGCCGAACTCACCCCCTTGAACGGACTGTTCGTCGCAGCCCTCTGTGAGCGGATCGGGGTGCCGTCCGGCGTCGTCAATGTGCTGACCGGTAGAGGGGCGACGACGGGGGAGGCGTTGGTTCAATCCGGCCAGTACGACCTCGTCTCGTTCACCGGCTCACTGGCAGTTGGTCGCCACATCGGTGCGGTCGCCGGTGAGCGAGTCGTTCGCGCGACGTTGGAGCTCGGAGGAAAGTCGCCCGCTGTGGTCCTTGACGACGCGGACGTCGAGGCAGCTGTGCGTGCCACCGTGCGCAACTGTTTCACCAACGCCGGCCAGAAGTGCAACGCCCCCACCCGCCTCATCGTTCCGGAGGCTCGACGTGAGGAAGCTGTTTCTATCGCCGCGTCGGCGGCCGCGGCGTACGTACTCGGGGACCCGCTCGACGAGAACTCCACGATGGGCCCGCTGGCGTCCGCTCTGCAGCGCGAGAAAGTCTTGAGCTATGTGGAAGGTGCACGCGCGCGCGGTGCACGCGTTGCAGGCGGTGGTGCGGTGGACGGGGTCAATCGCGGCTACTTCGTTCGCCCGGCGATCATCACCGACGTCGAACCAGACGACCCGGTCGTACAGGAAGAGATCTTCGGTCCCGTCCTCGTCGTTCTCGGGCACGAGGGTGAAGACGATGCGGTCAGGCTCGCCAACGACACCCCGTACGGTCTGTCCGCCGAGGTGTGGTCGGGGAACCCCGCCCGAGCCGCGGACCTAGCGCGCCGAATCCACGCCGGGCAGGTGCGCGTGAACGGGGTGCGGACACCGGCCCTGCCGATCTCGCCGTTCGGCGGTTACAAGGCGTCCGGGCTCGGCCGTGAATTGGGGCCGTTCGGCCTCGAGGAGTACGTCGAGGTCAAAGCCGTTCTTGGCGACCCAAGTGATTCGATCCCATCGAAAGAGGAGCCGCAGTGCGTGCTGTAGTCATCTGGAACCCGGGCGAGCCTTTTACCATCCACGACAACGTCTGCCGCCCGGCACCTGGGCCGGGTGAAGTGGTGGTGCGCATCCGCGCGGCCGGTGTGTGCCAGACCGATATCGCGTTGTCGAAAGGTGCTTTCGGGCAGTCGACACCGGTCGTCCTCGGCCACGAAGGCGCCGGCGAGATCACCGAACTCGGGCCGGGCGTAACCGGCCTCATCCCCGGTGACCGAGTGCTCGTCACCTGGGTACCGCCATGTGGTCGTTGCTACCACTGCGTGCGAGGGGAAACCTACATCTGCTCCAATCGTCGCCGCTCTAGTGAGCGAGGCGACGAGGGAAGTCTCTCGGTCAGCGGAGTGCCAGTCCAAGCCGGAATGGGCACCGCAACCTTCGCGGAGGAGACCGTCGTCCCGGCCACCGGAGTGCTGCCGCTTCCAGACGACATCCCCTTCGAGTACGCCGCATTATTGGGATGCGCCGTACCCACCGGATGCGGTGCAGCACTGAACTCGGCGCGGGTGCGAGCCGGAGAGTCGGTGCTGGTCATTGGTTGCGGCGCGGTGGGGTTGAGCGCTATCCAAGGCGCTGTCATCGCCGGTGCGGCCGACATCGTTGCGGTGGACCCACAAGATCCTCGTCGCCGAGCGGCGCTGGAGTTCGGTGCGACTGCGGCCCTGCCACCCGGTTCGGATCCGAGGGAGAGTTTGGTGGACGCGCCCGGATTCGACGTAGTGATCGACGCCGTCGCGCGGTCATCGACCATTCGCGACGGGTGGCAAGCAGCTCGACGCGGCGGTCGCGTCGTCGTCGTCGGCGCCGGCAAGCCCGACGACATGGTGCAGTTCAGTGCACAGGAGCTGTTCCACGACGGGAAGCAACTCATCGGGTCCTTTTACGGTTCTTCGGATATGCGCCGCGAACTTCCGCGACTCATCGCCCTGTGGAGGGCCGGGCGACTCGACCTCAGTCGCATGGTCTCCGAAGTCGTGGACCTCGAACGGATCAACGACGTCGTGGCCCGGCAGACAGCAGGCGAAGTCGTGCGTTCCGTCCTATTGGTTTGACCAGTGTCTCCCGGTAGACGCGACGCAACCACGCAGGTCACGCGATTGATCGGCGAAACCAGTGGGCGGGCGGGGCCTGGGACGGCGTCGACGGCGCGGGCACCTCTGAGTTCGCAGACCGTCGCAGCCGGTCCTACATCTATTCAGCAACGTTGCGCGACACGGCGTCAGCCGGTCCGTTTGAAGGAGACCACATTCATGGGCAATCAGACGCTCGCAAACACACCGCTCGACCGTGAGGCGCTTGACCGGTTGCTACGGCCCGAGCGGATTGCCTTGGTCGGCGCGAGCGACAAGAACCTGTTTTCTCGTCGAGCATTCGCACAGCACCACAGGGTCGCAGCGGCCAAGCAGCTGATCCTGGTCAACCCGCGCAGTCGGCAGGTTCACGGCGTCCACACGGTGCCGACGTGCGGTGACATCGACGGCGGTATCGACTGCGCGTTCCTCATGACACCGCAGCATGCGACCGGCGAAGCGCTGATAGATGCCGCTGCCGGTGGTGTGAAGGCGGCTGCCGTGCTCGGCCAGGGCTGGGCGGAGGAGGGATCCGAAGGCTTACAACGGCAAGAGGAGCTTGTCGCGCTCGCCGAGGAACTCGGGGTTGTGCTGCTCGGGCCCAATCACCTCGGGTTTGCGAATCTCTGGGACGGCGTGGCTCCGTGCGCTCTGGGTTTGGACATGCCGGTCGAGCCGGGCGCCTTCGCTCTGGTTTCCCAGAGCGGCGCAGTGGGATCGTCGATGGTCGGCTACGCCGGCCGGCAAGACGTCCGATTCAGCTTCGTCGTGACTACCGGTAACGAGGCGATGGTTACGGTTGCAGATGTAGTGCGCTACCTCGTGGAGGACGAGCACACCCGCGCTATCGGCATCTTCGCTGAGACGATCCGCAAGCCCGCGGTCTTCCGTGCTGCCGCCCGGCGCGCAGCCGAGCTGGGAAAAGCACTCATCATCCTCAAGGCCGGGTCGAGCGAACTCGCCGCACAGACTGCTCAAGCACACACCGGTGCACTTGTCGGCGACGATCGGGTGATCGACGCGGTATTGCGGCAGGACGGTGTGATCCGAGTGCGCTCGGTCGAGGACCTGATCTGCACGGGAATGCTCTGCGCTGGTACCGGACCGTTGCGTGCCAGCGGCGTCGGAGTCATGTCGGTCTCCGGTGGCGCTTGCGACCTCATCGCCGACCGCGGTCAGGACGTTGGACTCCGGTTGCCGCCGCTCTCGTCGGCGACCAAGGACCAACTTGCGCAGGTACTGCCAGCATATGGCCACCCCCAGAACCCGCTCGACGTCACCGGATCGGCCGCGACCCGGCCCGAGGTGTGGCGCAGCGCGTTCGAGTCGCTGGCCGCCGAGCCCACGATCGGGCTGATCGGCGCAGTCACCTCGCTACCGACGCCTGGCGAACCGCAACGCGACGACACCTTTCATGCCGTCGGCGCGGCAATCAGGGCCACCGGCGTCCCCGGCGTGATCTTCCCGCAGATCGATCAGATTCAGAACGATCATGTGCGCGAGGTCAAGTCAGCGTCCGGAGTGGACATCGTGCTGCCGAGCGTCGAGCGCTTTGCTCTTGCCGCCGCCGGACTCGGGCGTTGGTCGGACTGGCTACGGACCCGGCCGGGCCGGCCTGCGGCGTCTTCGGCGTCGCACGGCGATATCACCCTGCCGGGCAGTGGGCCGCTCAGCGAACTGGCCGGACGGGACCTGCTCGAGCGGGCCGGCATTCCTGCCGTCCCAGCGACACTCGCAACCAGCACTGACGACGCCGTTGCCGCCGCGGTCCGATTGGGTGAACCGGTGGCGCTCAAGATGTGCTCAGCGCAGGTAGCCCACAAGACCGAACTCGGAGGCGTCGAACTCGGCGTCTCCGGTACGACAGCGGTCGCTGCGGCATACGAGCGTCTGGCCGCTCGGGCTCAGGCGGCAGGTGTCGAACTCGACGGTGTGCTCGTCAGCCCCATGCGAACGGGCGGCGTGGAACTTCTCGTGGGAGTGACACACGATCCCGACTGGGGTCCCGTCCTAGCCGTTGCGGTCGGTGGCGCATTGGTGGAACTGCTCGACGACAGCGCCCTACGGGTGCTGCCGGTCGGACCGGACGAAGTTCGATCGATGTTCGAAGAACTGCGCGGCTACAAATTGCTGACCGGATTCCGGGGAAGCAAGCCCGCAGACATCGACGGTCTTGTCGACGTGGTACTCCGGCTGTCGGAGTTGGCGCTAGCACTCGGGCCATCGGTCGAGTCGGTCGAGATCAATCCGTTGTTGGTGGACGGCGACCGGATTGAGGCACTCGATGTCCTCGTCACACGGTCCGTTCCATCCTGAGTCAGGCCCTACCCTTCCTTGAACTGATGATTGGAAACGAATATGGTTAGACCGCCTTTGACAGGAAACCGTATTACTCCCGCTGCAGCCGAAAGCGCCGAGGCGGACCGTATGGTGCACGCGCTGCAAAGTGCTGGGATGGCGGTGCCGAGTGCCGAATTGATCGGCATGGAGAAGGCACCTATCGGGATCGGCGCCATGGCCGATACCTTCCGAATCCAGCTAACTTGGTCGGAAGAATCCGCCGGTCCTCGCTCACTCGTCATCAAGAAACCATCCGCAGACCCGGCTGCCGCGGCGACGGCTGCTTCGCTCGGCGCCTACGAACGCGAGGCCAAGTTCTATGTTGAGTTGGCGCCACGCACTGCGGTTCGGGCGCCGCGGCTCTTCGGTGTCGAACTCGACGACGGCATTCCGAGCACCGTGCTGCTGGAAGACCTGTCCGAGGACTACCAGCCCGGCGACCAGTTCGCCGAGCTGGCGCTACCGCTGCTGCGCCGGGCGCGGCATCAGCTGGTGCTGTTGCAAGCGCCATTCTGGCAGAATGCGGACACCGCCAACCTGGACTGGCTGCACCGGCGCCTCGGCGTACCGATCCCGGCCATCGTCGAGCGGATGCAGCGCTCGTGGTGGTCGGCTCGCTCGACAATCGGGAGCGGCCTGACCAGCGACGAACGAGCCTGTGTCGACCGATTCGTGAGTCACGCTGGGGAATGGGCGTCCGGCCTGAATGGACCGTGTTCGCTTGTCCACCACGATTTTCGCGTCGACAACATGCTCTTCGGGCAGAACGAGATCGTCGTGCTCGATTGGCAAACCATCGGCTGGGGTCCCGCGATGTTCGACGTGGCCTACCTGCTCGGTACCTCACTTGAACCGGAGCGCCGGCGCGCTGTCGAACGGGACGAAATTGCCCGTCACGTCGACGAGCTGGCCGAGCATGGCGTGGACTGGGACGTTGCCGAAGCCTGGCAGGCATATCGGCAGGCGGCGTTCGCCGTGCTCCTGATGCTGGTGCCGCCCATCGCAAGTGTCAAAACCAACGCGCGTATGGAGGCAATGTACCGCCGCCTGATCGCATTCGGAGCGCGCATGGCAATCGATCTGGATGCTCTCGATCTCCTGCCCGCTTGACCAAAGATCTTGACTTACTTCCGCTATCTCCATCTGGGTACGACCATCGGAGGAACCATGACCATTCCCGAGCAGACAGTCTGCGCGACGCCGGGCGCTTTCGAGCCTGTCGGCACCGGACTCAATGTCTATGTAAGCCCGGACGCGGTTGAGGGCCGCGCACAGTGGCTGGACACACCTGAAGATGTTATCTCCTTCGTCGAGAGCGGGGAGGACGTCAGCGATGTGATTGTGATCGCACGCGGCGGAACCACGACGTTCCTGTCCATGGCATTGAACGCCGGGGTGCGTGGTGTGATTACCCTGCAAGGCGCACCGGAGAGCCACCTTGGAATCCTCAGCCGCGAATACGGCATTCCGTGCATCATGTCGGTCGCCTTCGACAAGGGCGTCCGTACCGCTCGCGGCGAAATTATCCCGGCGGACGGCGTCCGAGTGCGCATGGACCTCACCTCTCGCCCGACGGGCACAGTGAGCGTCGAAACGGGTGCGCCGGTGGATGATACGCCGACGACGGACAGCGCCCCAGCCATGACGGCCGAACAGTTGGCACAGATCCAGTTGTTGCTCAACAAGTTTCAGGGCGAGGTTCCGCGCGGGCGAGAAGGTCACGAGGTTATGGTCGCCCGCCAGGGCTCGGCGGTGCTCGACCTCGATGACACGTCGATGAATCGTGAGCTCACTGTGGACGAGGTGAACGATGTGCTTCACTACCTTGTCTGGAACGAGTGGGATGCCCTCGCCGCCCGTGCCACCGAGGGCGAGTCCGGTCTGATTCCTCGTCAGGAGTACGAGGCGATGGGGATCATGGATAGCTGGTTTCATCACCCGGAGTGGCTCAGAGTCATCCAGGACCACGTGGGTGCTGACGGAATCAGCGCGATCGCGACCCGAGCGCACCGGGAGATCGGCACCAAGATCAATATGTTGCACATCTGGGCGTGCGCCAGCGCACCGAGCTTCGGGCGGGGTATCGCTCTGGAACTCGGACTGCATGACTACGACTACCGTACGCGGCGGATTACTGAAGCGATGAGCACGGTTCGACGTCTGTACAGGGGCTTGTGGGGATCTGGACCGATGTTCGCGTCGATGCGCGATTATCAGGCCCCCATCCTCGATCCGTCATGGATCGCGCGTTTCGAGTCCGACCGCATTGCACTCTCCGACGACAGGGGCCGGTCGACGTTCCAGCGGTTCAACGGCGCCCTCGAACTGCTCGGATTTCTTGTGCACTTCGACAATCGCCTCGGACTCGGCGACAGCGGCCCGTATCCCACTGCGGACGGCGGCTTCGTCATCGTGCGTGATCTGTTCATCAACGAACCGGCATACCCGTGGTCGGACACCACGGCGGGCCTGCCGTATGCCGTGACGATCGCAATGTTCTTCGCGGGTGATACCGACCTCGAGACGAAGGTGTTCGACCTCTCGACGATGTTCACCGAACCGAGCAACTACCTGCCCCACGTCACCGGCGTGGCGGTATATGCCCGCGAGAAGTTCGATACACCAATCGACCAACTGCGCACATTGTCTTTGGAGGACATGGCGCAATTGCGGGCCGAGGCGGAAACCAAGTCCGAGGCGCTCTACAAGCGGATAGCCGTTATGAGCCAACAGGAGAAGGTGATGGCCGGCGCGGTTGTCTACGCCTCGGGCTTCCTGCTGCCCTTCGCCCGCGCGGCGGGAATCTATGACGATCTCGTTCGCGATCACGGCTTCATGTCGATTCATCCCGTCGTTGAGGCATGCCACGACAGGATCGTCGGGGGCGTCGCCAGCGAGATGATCCCGCGGCTCTTCCTGACCGGCTCGTGGGCCAACGACGTACCGCCGCACAGCAGCGACACCGTATCGACCATGCCCGACGAGTTCGAGGTACTTCAGGCAATCCGAACTCGTGGGTTCGCAACCGTGGAGCAGATCTCCATCAGTAGCGGCATCCCGGCCGAACGTGTTCGCGAGGTGGTTGCGGCGAGCGAAGAGAAGGGCTTCGTCAAGCAACGCACGGGACGGATCAACGGAGCCAGCCTCACCCCCGTGGGCCGTGCACGTCTGCTGCTGGTCACCGAGGCGGCGGTAACCGCCGACCAGCACGCGGCCATCACGTCTGCCTACGCCGTGTTTCTCGGGCCAAACCGCGCCTTCAAAGCCATCGCTTCGTCCTGGCAGATGGATCAAGACCTCACCACCACGCTCGGCAGCCTGCCGCCCGTCCACCACGATGTTGCCGCGGTCATAGCGCAAGCGGCCACTGCACAGCCCAGATTCGGTCTCTATCGTCAGCGCCTGGACCATGCGTTCGAACAATTCCGGAACGGAAACACCGACGCACTAGCCCGTCCGATGGTTGAGTCGTATCACGACATCTGGATGGAGTTGCACGAAGACCTGCTGGCCACACTGGGTCGCGCACGCACCGACCACGATGAGTGACGAACGCTCGGTGGGGGCTCGACGGAACCAGCTCGATCCCCGGATCCCGATTCCTGGCACTACCAACGTCCGAGACGTCGGCGGATACCCCACAGGCGACGGAAAGCGGACCGCGATGGGCCGGCTGTATCGATCGGAGGTTCTCGGGCTTTCCGGATCCGGTGCCGAATCGCTATGGGATGAGCTCCGCACAGAGGATTATCAGTGCCTTCGTCTCAGGTCAATTGTCGACTTGCGGTCGCACCGCGAGGCCAGAATGATCCCGTCTGCCTGGGATCGAGCGACCGGCGCACAACTGGTTCACGCTCCGATCCCCGAAGGTGTCGAAGGTAGTGAGACTGACTTCATGCGCCTGCTGCGGGACGGCAAGATCACCACATTCGACGAGGAAGATCTCGGCCGGTGGTACCAACTGGTGCTACGTCGCCGCACCGACGTGCTGGGTGAGGTGATCCGAGTACTGTCAAATCCGCACCACCTCCCGGCTCTCGTGCACTGCCACGCTGGAAAGGATCGAACCGGCCTCGTTGTGGCCCTTGTTCTGGAAGTGGTCGGCGTGCCGCGGAACGTCGTGACCGCCGACTACGCACTGACAAGTAGGTACCGACCCGACCGGGCGGCCGAGCATGCTGCTCTGCTCGAGCACCTCGGAATCCACGTCGACGACGTTCGGTCCTTGTGGGAGGCGCCGGCGCGGGCGATGGAGTCGGCGCTCGAATTCCTCGACATCACCTACGGGGGAGTCGCTGCCTACCTCACGAACGAATGCTCAGTCACCCCCGCGCACATCGAGTCACTGCGCGCCCAGATGCTGGAGGATGCATGAACCCCACCACCCTAACCGAGCCCTCTATGGCGGGTGACATCGCCGAGGCTCTCCGAGCTGGTGGATCGCTGCCCGAAGGCGGGAATGTCGAGCAGTGCCGAGCGCTGCCACTCGGGGCCGGCCAGCTTGCCGACAGCTACCGCGTCGAGCTCACCTACACCCCCGGGCCGTCAGGCCCGTCGTCCGTGTTTGTAAAGCTGCCCCCCAGCGACACACACTCGGCAGCAACGGCATCCAGAATCGGCGCATTCGATCGGGAGCGATTCTTCTATGCAGAACTCAGACCGCGCCTCGACATCCGGACACCGAGGTTCCTTGGCAGCCTTCCCCGAGGGGACGGTCCGCCCGGGCTGATTCTGCAGGATCTCTCCTCCTCCACCCGTCCCCTGGACCAACTGCGCGACGGTACGATCGAACAGGTTGAATCTGTCGCAGATCAGCTGGCGGGACTCCAGGCCCCCTTCTGGGATGACGAGGATGCCGTGGGTGGCACCGACCGCTTCTACAACCGAACCGAAGACCACATCACGGGTCTCGCTGAACGCTATGAACAGTCGTGGCATCGGCACCGGGACACCGTCGGCGCTCTCCTAGACCCACAACAGCGGCAACTCATCGAGACATTCGGTCACCACTGCCTCAGCTGGGCGTCCGGAATTCGAGGGCCCCGCACACTCGTGCACCAGGACCTTCGCCTCGACAATCTGCTGTGGGGTGATGCCGGCGCCTGGATAGTCGACTGGCAGACGCTGGCCTGGACCTCACCCGCCTGGGACCTCGCATTCTTCCTGGGCACTGCACTCGACCCCGACACTCGCCGCCGAGTGGAACAGCGACTGCTCGAAGCGCACGTGAGTGCGCTGCACGACCGCGGCGTACAGGGGTGGGATATCGATACCGCAGAGCGTGAGCACTGGCGGCTCAGCGGCTCCGTACTTATCGCCATGGTTGCCGCACTCGCATTCGTGCAGCCCACCGCGCGCGGTTTCGAAATGTTTGCCTCACTCATCCATCGCGGTGCCCAACAGGCACTCGACCACGACTTGCTGTCTTTCATCTGAAATCCAAAAGGAGAACCTGTGCTGAGCAAATGGGACGACTATCCGGTGCACCAGGCGGCGCTGCCTGTGGCGCAGACCGCCTCGAGTGACCTAGGCCGCTATGACCGCCACTGGATGGCAATGCACGACATCGACTTGACCACCCAGGTCGGCTTCGGCCTCAGCGTGCATCCGAACCGCGGTATCGTCGACGCCTCGATCAGCATCGCGCGTGACGGCCGCCAAGACTCGGTGTTCGCCTCCTCCCGACTCTCGCGCGATCGCGACACAATCGCGGGCCCCCTGCGAGTCGAAGTCATCGAACCGATGCGCGTGCTACGTGTAGTGCTCGAGGAGCACGACGGTATCTCGGCCGACCTCACCTTCACCGGTGTAACACAGCACATCGAGGATGGACGGATGAGACGAGACTCAGGAACGACTCTCGTCTCGGAACGTCTCCGTACAGTGCAATTCGGAGACTGGTCCGGAGAATTCACCGTCGGCGGGGAAACCGTAACCTGCTCGCCCGACAAGTGGCGGGGCTTCCGAGACCGCTCGTGGGGCAGCCGGACCACCGGCACTGTGGCCGAAGGTCAACACGGTGTACACAAGAGCGCCATCTACTTTGCCTGGACGCTGCTGCGATTCGAGGACGAATGCTTGCTCGTAGCCGTAAATGAGATGCCGGACGGCCGCAGCGAAGCACGAACGGTCGCCGTCCTGCCCTTCCTGAAGGCCGGCGACCCGGCTTACGGCGAAGAGGATCGGATCCTCCGCGGCGACACCTTCCAATTCGACATCGACTACCGGCCTGGGACTCGCCGCGCCCAACATGTTGACCTCACCGTCGGACCGCGTGGGCTGGTCAACCGGAAGATCACCATCGAACCCGAAGGTCTATTCCTCATGCAGGGATTGGGCTACTACCACCCGATGTGGAAGCACGGCACCGATCACGGGAAAGACATTGTCGGAACGGACAGTTGGAAGCTCGCGGGCCTCGATCCGAGCGCGATGGAAAACGTTCACGCACAGCAGATTTGCCGAGCAACCCGCGCCGACGGTGCGATAGGTCTGGGCTTGTTCGAGCACGTGGCGATCGGACCGCACTTGCCTTCCGGATTGCCTGACGGGATTGCGCCACTCGGCCAGTGACGGCCTTGAATCACCACTCGTGCTGTTGCCGGGAGGCGGTCGGTTTCGACGGGATGCACCATGTTGCCTGTGGAAGCCGCCCTCATCAACCGACGTCACGCACGGCCACTTGTTCCTGACTCAACAGGAGCGCGAAAAAGGCGGGGCGTTGTGGCGCTAGTGTCCTGAGTCATAAATAAGCCATCGGTTGTTAAGGTTGGTCATGGCAACTCGTGGTCCGCGACCGACGGAGATTGTGCTGACCGAGACCGAACGCGTAGAACTCGAGGGGTGGTCGCGGCGACGCAAGACCGCTGCAGGTTTGGCGGTACGGTCGCGAATCATTCTCGCTGCGCCGATGGTGGATCGAATACCGAAGTGGCGCAGAGGTTGGGGTTGAACCGAGGCACGGTGCGGCGGTGGCGGGACAGGTTCGTCGAGGACCGATGCGACGGGTTGCTCGACGAACCACGCCCGGGCCGTCCGCGGACGATCGACGACGACAAGATCAAGGATCTGATTACCTCGACCCTCGAAACGACACCGAAGAATGCCACACACTGGTCCACACGATCGATGGCGGAGCATCTCGATATTTCGCAATCGACGGTCTCGAGAGTGTGGCGCGCGTTCGGTTTGGCCCCGCACAAACAGGACTCGTGGAAATTGTCGAAGGATCCAGTGTTCACGGAGAAGGTCCGTGACGTCGTCGGCCTGTACATGAACCCGCCCGAGCGGGCTCTGGTGCTCTGCGTCGACGAGAAGACTCAGATCCAAGCACTGGACCGGACCCAACCGATATTCCCGATGCTTCCCGCCACCCCGCAACGCGCTAGTCACGACTACGTCCGCAATGGCACCTCGAGCCTGTACGCCGCTCTAGACATCGCCTCGGGGAAGGTGATCGGATCACTCCATTCACGCCACCGCGCACAAGAATTCATCGCATTTCTTCGCAAGATCGACGCTCAGGTGCCCGACGATCTCGATGTCCACCTCGTGATGGACAATGCATCGACCCACAAGACTCCCGCGGTCAAACGATGGCTCCTCGCGCACCCGCGCTTCGTCATCCACTTCACACCGACCAGCTCATCGTGGATGAACCTCGTCGAACGCTGGTTCGCCGAACTGACCACCAAGAAGCTCCAACGCTCCACGCATACCTCGGTCCAACAGCTCAACAAAGACATCCGAGCATGGATCGAGACCTGGAACGACAACCCCAGACCTTACGTCTGGGTCAAGACCGCCGACCAGATCCTCGACTCCATCGCACACTACTGCGCCAGAATTAAAGACTCAGGACACTAGAACGCCACAACGCCGCGATCATGAGGGAATGGATCCAAAGCGATTAGCGCCCGCACGGACAGCCTCCCGCCCTGAATCGACCGACTGAGAGGGAACGCGTGGCTACCGCAGTGCGGAAGGGTCGTCCGACGGCCTGGCAGCTCACTGACGACGACATCCTGGACTTAGCGATCCTTTGGTACCCTATCGGCAGACCGTCCGCCGCCAGGATCCGCGCGGCATTCGGAATCGGGATGAACGAGTACCGCCGCCGACTCGAAGCCGCTGTACGCACCCACCAACAGAAAACTCTCGACACCCGCGGTTCGTGGCCGGACCGAGTCTATGCGCACAACGTCCTGGAAGCCGTGGTCCGGCAGGTGGTAGATGCGCCAGTAGGTGCTGGCTTACTTGACCAGTTGGTGCATTAGTTTAGCCTCGATACACCGATTCGCATGAGTGCCTGAGGGTGTCATAACGGCGAAATGCCCTGTCGTAGTGGAAGAATAATACTTCTCTAGGGTCAAATTCAGGCACGCCGAAGGGCATTTCGTAGATGCAACTATCTCACACCCGACCCGTTACGGCGGCCAGGTTCGACGACCCCGACCTCGTGGCGACCGCGGGACTGGTCCCGGTGGTGGCATTGGCCCAGGCCAGCGGCCTGCTCACGCTCGCCGATCAGCACCTGAGCGTGCCGACCGACAAGGGCGCCAACACGGGCCGCAAGATCGGGTCCCTGATCGGTGGGATGGTCGCCGGCGCCGACAGCATCGCTGACCTGGCGATCCTGCGGCACGGGGCGATGGGAACGATATTCGATCGACCCTATGCACCGTCGACGCTGGGATCGTTCCTTCGCCAGTTCAGCTTCGGGCACGTCCGGCAACTCGACGCCGTCGCCTCGCGGTTCCTGAGCAACCTCGCCGCGAAGACCCCGCTGGTCACCGGCATCGACACCGGGCGAATCCTGGTTGATATCGACGATACGATCATCGAAGTCCACGGCCACGGCAAACAAGGCTCCGGATACGGCTACTTCGGGATCCGCGGGCTCAACGCCCTCATCGCCACCGTCACCAGGCAGACCGCTGCGCCGGTGATCGTCACCCAACGCCTGCGCCGAGGAGCGCGCGGCTCCGCACGTGGGGCCGCCCGGATGGTCGCCGACGCCCTGGCCACCGTCGACCGGCTGCGCACCCACGCCGGCGGACCCAGCGGCAACGGGGCACCGAAGGTGCTGATGGCGTGCGCCCAGCGGCGGGTGGTGACGTATTGCCGGGCTTCGCATTTGGTGAGCCAGAGGTCTTGTTCGACCGCGGAGAGGTGCGGGCCGTGAAGTGCGGCGGTGGTGAGGGTGACGGTGAGGGCGGTCAGGGTGCGGCCGGCCACGGCGGAGGCAGAACGATCCTCGCAGTGGTGGGGTCCAAGGGGAGGACCCGGCAGATGGTTTCGGCGATCGAACCCTTTGCATGGAGCATATTCTCGATATATCGAAGCCGCAGTTCATGTTCTCGATCATGCTGTGACTGCGCCGCACTCACGTCATGATGTCCAAGTTGCCCAAGGCGACCTGACGCCTTATCTGCAGTGACGTTGCTTGTGGCCTCCACCTCCGCAACTGGTGGTCGTCGCCATCCGGTCGATATGCGAACGAGGAACGAGCATTGATTGCTGGCTCGTGCGTCGATCGCGGGTCCCGAGGAGATCGCTTCTTGGCATCTGCTCTGGAGCCGCTGACATTCCCGACTCGGGGTCTTGCGGGTGGCCAGCGGTCGATTGGCCTACTTCGTCATCTCGCTCGGCCAACTGCTGGTGAGCCCACCTCGCGAGCAGCTTCTGCTTCTGCGATTAGCCTCTTTTCTGAAAGTCTCAGCAAGTTCGTCCGCGTTTCGGTGTCAAGCGAGTGTTGTGATGTGTGTAGCACCCGTGTTAGCCGCTTATAGAAGATGGATGGCGTGACACCGAAGTTGACGAATATCTCTTCCCGGGTTCCGCCACCGAAGTAGTGCCAACGCCGTGCGAAGTCGATCATTCGTGACGTCTCTGTGATCGAGGTGGGCTTCATCTGAGATGTCGAATCCTTTGCTGGGTGAGACGCGCTTGAGCGAGTCCTCGGCTCTTCTCGCAGTTCACAAGTTCGTTGTTTTGCTTTGTTGTTGGGTCTTGTCCGAATCCCTCTCGAGGGATTCATAATGCGCTGGTCGATAGCGGCGCATGGTGACTGCGATGATGACACCGGCAGCAAACGCAACCGCGAGTATGACGCCGAGGGCTACCTCGGCGGCGGTGTTCTCACCGACGAGTAGTCCAAAGTTCTGTATTGCGATAACGAGGACGACGACCATGCCGATCGAGGAGACTGCCGGTGCAATCAGGGTTGTCCACGTGCCGTCGGACGTCGGATGGTGGCGGAAGAAGCGAATGACGGCGATGCCTGTTGTTGTCATCATGATGATGATGCCGAGTGTTGCTGCGCCGGAGAGCCAGGTGAATGCTTCCGAGATGGGGTCGAGTCCGAGAGCGACGATCATCATCATGCTGACGACGGTGATCAGGGAGATCACTGCTGATGAGCGTGATGGGGCATGATGTTTGGGACTGATTCGTCCGAGCGAGCGGGGTATGACACCTTTGGTACCCATAGTGTACTGGTAGCGGGTCAGGACGTTGTGGAATGCCAATGTGCATGCGAATTGACTGCTCACCAGCAGTACCAGCATCACGTCGCGGGCTATGGGTCCCACATACTCGCTGGCGAGGTTGAGCACTGCCACTGTTGGGTCGTCGCCTGTGACCGCAACGGCGCGGCTGGGGCCGATGCCCATGATCACGCACCACATGGTGACTGTGTAAAACAGTCCGATACCGATGACGGCAATGTAGGTTGCGCGAGGGATGGTACGGACGGGGTCCTTTGCCTCGTTGCGGAACACTGCGGTTGCTTCGAAGCCGAGAAAACACAAGAAGGCGAACATGAACCCGAGGCCAGGGGCGCCTTGGGTGAGCATGGACGGGCTGAAGGGCTCTGCCGAGAGTCCCTCCTCGCCGCCCTGGAGGATGATCGCGGTATCGACGACGATGACGATGGCGGCTTCTAGGACGAGGACCAGTCCGAGTACGCGTGCGGAGAGGTCGACGTTTCGATATCCGAGGTAGCCGGCAAGTGCGAACGCGATCAGGCACCATGTCCACCAGGGCAGGTCGATGTGCAGGAATATTCGGCCGGCGTTCGATGCGTTTACCCCAAGATACGTTGTACTGCCCACCAGGAGCATCAGATACGAGACGTATGCAAGTGTCGCGCAGCCGGTCCCGATGATCCTGCCCAATCCGGCCTGGATATAGGAGTAGAAGGCACCGGCGTTGGGCACATACCTGCTCATGGCTGTGTAGCCGACGGCGAAGACGGTGAGTAGCGCTGTGACCATGAGCAGGAACAGGGGTGCGCCGATGCTCTGCTCGACTGAGATGATGACCGGGAAGGTAGCGGCCACAACACCGAGTGGGGCTGCCGCGGCGACGACCATGAACACGATGGAGCCCACGCCGAGACTGCTTCGGAATGAGGTCTCGCCTTCCCCAGCGATGTTGGTCGGTGCGGTGCTTGGTCCTAGATTCTCAGATGTATCCATTGCCTGCTCCGCTGTTCTGGGCCGTGTAGGTATAGGGAAGAAGTTTCATGTGGACTGTCCTCACAGGGATTTGCGAGTGGAGTCGATCTCGGACAGGACCTTCGCCAGAGCGTTCCGGATCAGGGTGAACTCCTGGTCTTCGGCGACGAGTGGGGGTGATACACAGATGATCGGATTGACGCTGTCGAGCGAAACCCGCGTGAGGATGCCGAGGTCCTCCAAGGCGCCGGCGAGATGGGGGCGGGCGAACAGACGATCTCGCTGGGGTTGGCTCAACGGCGAACCGTTCGTGTCGGTACCGGTCAATTCGACGGACCAGAAGAATCCGGCGCCGCGGACGTCACTGACGATCTCGAGATCACGGAGGGACTCCAAGCTGGTGCGCAGCGAGTTTTCCTTCGCACGGACCTGTTCGGGGATCTGAAGGCGTTCCATGATCTCGAGGTTCTTGAGGGCTACAGCGGCCATGACAGGGTGTCCACCGAAGGTGTTCCCGTGCTGCAGGGAAACGCCTTTTTCGGAGAAGGGCTCGTACACACGGTTATTGACGATCACTGCGCCGATCACTGCGTGCGCTGACGACAATCCCTTGGCGGTGGTGATGATGTCGGGGGTGAAGTCGAATCGCGTTGATCCGAACCATTCTCCGACGCGCCCGAAGGCGGTGATGGTCTCGTCCGAGACGAGCAGGATGCCGTACTTGTCGGCAAGCGCACGAATGCCGGCGAAGTAGCCGTTCGGTGGGGTCAGCGATCCGCCGTGGTTCTGGATGGGTTCCAGAATGATCATGGCGACGGTGCTGGGATCCTCGGACACGATTCGTTGCTCGAGGTCGTCGAGGAGGAATGCGGTGAAATCTTCCTCGGATTCGCCTGCGGGGCGGCCTGCCCGAGCTGTACTCCGCGCGTGTGCCACGGCCGGTACGAGTGGCTCGAAGGGTGAGCGCATCCGATGGATGCCGCCGAGGGATAGTGCGCCGAGCGTCGTCCCGTGGTATGCCATGTCGCGGGCGATCGCCTTCCAGCGGTTTTCACCTCGGAGCTGATAGAACTGTCGTGCAATCTTCCAGGCGGCTTCGACGGATTCTCCGCCGCTGGGCGTCAGGAACACATGGTTGAGGTCGTCAGGGGCGAGCTCGGCGAGGCGTGCAGCCAGTTCGATCGCGCGCGGGTGTGTGGTTGTCCAGTTGCTGTGATAGCCGAGCTGGCGATACTGGTCGAGCGCAGCCTGTCCGAGTTCTTCACCGTACGAGTAGCCGAGGTTCACGCAGAACAGGTTGGAGACTGCATCGAGGTAGCGGTTCCCGTCTGTGTCGAAGAGGTAACTTCCCTCTCCTCGGGTGATCACTTTGAGGGGGGTACGCTCGGCCTCCGCCATTTCTGCGAAATGCCGCCACAGGTGCTGTCCTGCAGTCGTGCGGTAGTCGGCGTCATCGGCCACGGCGTCGGGCATGAAATCGAGGTGTGTCACAGGCTCTCCTTGGGGTGTCTGGATCTTCCGCGGCAGATTCGCGCGTGTCTCATACCGGCGAGAGGCAGGCACCGTGACATGTCGACCTTCGTGTGATCGCTGGTGCAATCGCCGGCCTGGGTCGGTGGCTACTGGGCGCGCTGACGTCGCCATCGTCTGGTCTCGGACCAGGCGGCGCTTGCGTTCATGCTGCGTTGAAGTGGATAAGACGCTAGCCATCGTTGGACACGGTGTCAACCGTCACACTGGGCGAGCATGTGGTGGAAAATCCGGCGGATCGTGCGTGGTCATGGGCAGGGAAGTCCCATTTCATACCCGTCGCGAGAGGGATGATCTACCTACTTGTCGTTGAGGTTCGCACAGAGACGTTCGATCCAGGCTCCGCGGCCTGACGCACTGCCGATTCCACCGTTCGGCCGGACCTTCGCCCAGGAAAACCGGGCCTTGACACGGTGTCTAACGCGTGGTTAGTTTGTCCAGTGTGAGTCCGGCAACAATCACCGTTGGTTGAGTGGATGCCCCGGAGCGTCGGACCAAGCGACGATTCGTGAGAGCTGCCGATCGCAGTCACAACTTTAAGGAGCGCAATGCCGAAATTTGATGGCTTCAGCGCTCCGGCGCAGCACGAAGAATCTCGAGAAACGGAGTCCCCGTTATGGGCAGGATAGAAGGCAAGGTCGCGTTCATCACGGGCGCTGCGCGTGGGCAAGGGCGCGCCCACGCGGTACGTTTCGCTTCCGAGGGAGCCGCCATCGTCGCCATTGACATCTGCGAGGCGATCGAAGGTGTTCCGTATTCGCTGTCGACCAAAGATGATCTCGACGAAACGGCACATCTGGTACGCGAGGCCGGAGGTCGTGTGATCACCGCCGTCGCTGACGTACGAAACCAAGAATGTCTTGACAATATTGTTGCAGAAGGTATTTCGGAGTTCGGTGGCATCGACATCCTCATCGCAAACGCCGGCATTCTGACATCGGAAGGGCGTGCGTGGGAAATCTCTGACCGAGCCTGGAACGACATCCTCGATGTGAATCTCACAGGCGTGTGGCGCAGCGTGAAAGCTGTCGCACCCACGATGGTCGAGCGGAACCAGGGCGGCTCCATTGTCCTGACGAGTTCGTACACCGGATTAAAGGGCGAAGGATACATCGCACACTACGCCGCCGCCAAGCACGGGGTGGTCGGCCTCATGCGCTCCCTCGCCCATGAGCTCGGGCCGTACAACATTCGTGTCAACACGGTAAACCCGGGCAATACCGCCACGGGAATGGTCCTCAACGACTTCAGCTTCGGCCTCCTCAGGCCCGACCTCGCCAACCCGGACAGGGCGGATGCGGCCGAGACCCTCAAGCATTTAACACTTATGGATGTCGACTTCATCGAGCCGGAAGACATCGCCAATGCCGCCCTATGGCTGGCATCGGACGAGGCCCGGTTCGTCACGGGCGTCACCCTGCCGATCGACGCCGGCTGGTACGCCAAGAGCACCTAGACAGCATCTGGATCCCGAGCTCTGGGGTCCTACCTGCCACTGAGCTACTGATAGGAACCACAATGACGACCGAACAAGGCGAGTCGCCCCCGATCACCCACGACGATCAGTTCGTCTACACCGAAATGACCACCGACAGAGTCGCGATCGTCAGGCTCGAGCGACCAAGAGCCAACGCATTGTCGCTCGCAGTCCTGCGCCAGCTCGACGAGGCGTTCCAGGCGCTCGCGAGTGACTTGCCCGGTGCAGTTGTCATATGGGGGGGCCCTCGCATCTTCGCCGCCGGCGGCGACATCTCGGAGATGGGCGGACCCGAAGATGCGGCGCGCTTCGTGAAAGCATTCCGCTCGACCTTCGACAGGATCGCCTCCATCCCTCGTCCGGTGATCGCGGCCGTGTGCGGCTACGCATTGGGTGGTGGACTCGAACTCGCGTTGTCAGCCGATCTGCGTGTTGCAGGCGAGGGAGCAAAGTTCGGGTTGCCCGAGGTCAATCTGGGACTCGTGCCCGGAGCTGGAGGGACCCAGCGACTGAGCAGGTTGGTCGGGCCATCCCGCGCGAAAGATCTGGTGATGACCGGTCGTCAGGTGAATGCAGAGGAAGCCCTCCGGATCGGCATTGCCGACCGAGTCGTGCCCGACGACGAAGTGTTCAGTGAGTCGATCGCCCTCGCGAGGCGCCTGGCCACCGGACCCAGTGTTGCTCTGGCCACGGCCAAAAGTCTCATTGACGCCAACTTCGATCAGCCGTTGAATGCCGGGTTGGATGCCGAGGGCCGGGCCGCAGTGGCCATGCATCACACCGAGGACGGCCGCGCGGGTGTGAAGTCGTTTATTGCGAACGGTCCGGGCCAGGCAAAGTTCGTGGGCAGGTAGGTCCGACGTGACGAATGTGAACAGCTCGGTCCTTGATGACGCAACGTTCCCCAACGGTGGCGGTACCAGACCGTCGAAAGAGGCTTCGACGGTCGACGGACTGATGATGGACACCCCCCTGACGACCCAAATGCTGTTTCGGCGTATGCAGACTATATGCGGACAGCGCAGGATCGTCACGATCACCGATGACGGCAGGCGGATGTCCCAAACGTTCGAACAGGTATCCCGTCGCGCGGCGAGCTTCGCGCAAGCACTCGACAGCTTGGGCGTCTGCAGAGGCGACCGCGTCGGAAGCTTGCTATGGAATACGCAGGAACACGTCGAAACCTACTATGCCACAATGGGATTGGGTGCGGTCCTTCATACGATCAACCCCCGCTTGCACGACGAGCAGGTCATCTACACGATCAACCATGCTGGTGATCGCGTGATCGTCGTTGATTCGTCGCTGGTCGACCAACTCGACCGTGTGCTCGACAAGCTCGCCAGTGTGGAGCATGTAGTCATCGTCGGTGACGGCGCGAGTGTGGTGTCGAGGTCGGCGAAGGTACATAGATACTCTGAAATGCTCACCCTCGGTGAAGGGGTGAACTTCGAGTGGCCAGCGTTGGAGGAGAGCTGGGGGGCTTGTCTGTGCTACACCTCCGGTACCACTGGGAATCCGAAGGGCGTTCTGTACACCCATCGCGCGATCGTCCTGCACGCATTGACGATGGCTGGCGTCGGCGGTCTCCAGGTGCAGGAGGGCGACCGAGTCCTCGCGCTGGTCCCGATGTTCCATTCGTTGGGGTGGGGTCTTCCCTTCGTCGTCACTGTCACCGGATCAGACCTGGTTCTTCCCGGACGCAATCTCGGTCCCCAGGCCGTTGCACGGGTGATCCGTGACGAGAGGGTCACTTGGGCCGGCGGTGTCCCAACCCTCTGGATGGATCTCCTCCGCCACGTCGAGGATCCCTCGAATAAGGATGCTGTCGACCTTTCGAGCCTGCGGATGGTCCTCTGCGGGGGTGCGAAGGTAGCAGTGCCGCTCATGCAAGCGTACGACGAGAGGCTGTCCGTGACGCTGATTCAGGGGTGGGGCATGACCGAGACATTACCCGGCGCCGCAATGAGTTTGGACATCGTAGCGCCACCCGCCGAGCGCTGGCAGCGGCGCGGTCAGGTAGGACGGGTGTCCCCGCTATACGAGATGCGGATTGTCGATGTGGACGGCAGTGTTTTGCCCTCCGACGGCACATCTGTCGGCGAGGTCGAGATCTCGGGTCCGATCGTGGCTGGCAGCTACTACGGACCGGAGGACACCTCGGACAAGTTCCACGAAGGTTGGCTGCGCACAGGAGACTTGGGAACACTCTCGTCCGACGGCTGGCTGGACATCACCGATCGCGCGAAGGACGCGATCAAGTCCGGAGGAGAATGGATTAGCTCGCAGGACCTTGAGTCGGCGCTCATGGCTCATCCGGCCGTCCACGAAGCGGCGGTCATCGGCGTCCCAGACCCGCGATGGAGTGAACGGCCGGCAGCCTATGTCGTTGTTTCACCCCACGGACCCACAGATGACGAACTGCGAGAGCATCTGCGTTCCCACGTCGCGAACTGGTGGATACCCGAGGAATATCACCGCGTCGATACTCTTCCTCGCACAAGCACAGGGAAGTTCGACAAGAAGGAACTGCGGCGCCACCGTGCGGATTTGGCAGGTAGCCTGCAGAAAATCTCTCCGGTAGAGAACGCCTAGAGGCAGAGAAGGATTGTCAGCATGCCATCAGATGAGCAGGACAACAGGGAACGGATCCTGGCGGCGGCACGGCGCCACTTCAACTCGCCAGGATACAACTCCGCTCGCGTCGCCGACATCGCGAAGGATGCTGGTGTTTCTCGGGCGACTGTGTACAACCACTTCCCGGACAAAGATGCAATCCTGGCAGCGCTCGTCGACGAGTACCTTGCAGGCTACGCCAGAATCGGCGAGGCGATGAGCGCAACCGTCGACGTCGGCGATACTGTGTTCGCCATCCTGTTGAGAATGGTCGAAGACACCTTGATGTGGCGGGTGGAGAATGCGGACCTGCGACCAGCGATAGACGTGGCGCGGCAGGTTCTTCCAGCGAACCTGCTGGAGGCGAACCGGGCCGCCGACGAGGTACTGCGAGGTCACCTGGCCGATGTGTATCGACGAAGTACCGCCCACGGGATTGTCCGCGACGACATCGATCCCGAATTCGCGGCCTCCGCGCTGTATTCGATGATCGAAGCAGTGCTCAACGCCACTGACGTCGGTTCGAGTGTGGACGAGATCAAATCAGCGGCATTGCAGCTTGCGCTTCTGCAATGGTACGCGGTGTACACGATTGTTCCCGAGCAATCCCCGAGGTTGGACAGCATCTGAGACTTTCGTCGCCCGTCGGCGATAGCAGTTTCGATCGCATCGAATCGGCTACACGTGACGCCGATGGAGATCCTACCGACCCGAACAACCTTCGATCGACTCAGTGATCTCCGAACGGAGTCAGCATCGCGGGTCCGGTCAACCGTCACCGTTTCCTGCGCGAACTGGCACCACCGGTGGTTGTGCCCCTGATCGTTGGCGACGCACTCCTCTGCTCGAGGTCCTCGGGCGGCCAGCCACACAGCAAAACTCATCCTACGAGGCCCGAGCCTCCGATTGGACGGACATGATGACCGAATATGCAATGACCATCGACGGGACGCTGGCGAAGTCGGCTACAGAATTCGATGTGGTGAACCCGGCAACCGGCCAGGTGTTTGCCACCGCCCCTGATTGCACACGCGAGCAGCTGGATCAGGTGATGGACACGGCTCATCGAGCTTGGCTTGAATGGCGAACGGACGAGGGCGCTCGGCGCAAGGCTCTCCTGGAAGCTGCCGAGGTGCTTGGATCCGCGGCGAACGAACTCGCTGCCCTTGTCACCGCAGAGCAAGGAAAGCCCCTCAGCGAAGCCGCGGAAGAGGTACGCGACGCACAGACGTGGTTCCGCTATTACGCGGACGTCGAAGATCAGCCTCAGATCATTCAAGACGATGCCATTGCCTACGTCGAAGTCGTGCGCAAGCCGCTCGGGGTTGTCGCTGCCATCACACCGTGGAACTTCCCGATCACCCTGGCCGCATGGAAGTTGGCACCGGCGTTGCGGGCTGGCAATACCGTCGTGCTCAAGCCATCTCCGTACACGCCCATGGCGACGCTGCGGCTCGGTCAGCTCCTCTCCGGGGTGTTCCCGCCCGGTGTCGTCAGCGTCGTGAGCGGAGGCGACGAACTCGGCCAATGGGTGACTTCGCACAACGTGCCGCGCAAGATCTCCTTCACCGGATCTGTCAGAACAGGCATGCGTGTTGCCGCCACCGCCGCGACCGATCTCAAGCGTTTCACACTCGAGCTCGGCGGAAATGATGCAGCGATCCTGCTCGACGACGTCGACGCCGCGTCCATCGTGGAGAAGCTCTTCTGGGCTGCGTTCGAGAACAACGGCCAGGTGTGTTCGGCGATCAAACGGATTTACGCGCCCGCGTCCATCTATGACGAAGTCGTCGAAAGCTTGGCTTCCTACGCCCGATCGGTCAAGGTCGGCGACGGTGCCGTCGAAGGCACCCGCCTGGGCCCGATCAACAATCGGCCGCAACTCGAGAGAGTTCGCCATCTGGTTGACGAGGCACTGAGGCAAGGGGCGAGGTCCGCCACGGGGGGAAAGCTCATTGAGGGTCCGGGCTACTTCTATGAACCGACAATCCTGGCGGATGCCTGCGATGGCATGGCCATCGTTGACGACGAGCAGTTCGGGCCGGCCCTTCCCGTTGTGCGATATGACAATCTCGACACCGTCATCGAGCAGGTGAACTCATCGAATTTCGGGCTGTGCGGCTCGGTCTGGAGCAGCGATCTCGATCGCGCCAGCGCAGTCGCGCCCCGAATCGACAGCGGAACAGTGTTCGCGAACACGCATCTCGCGCTCCAACCGAACCAGCCGTTCGGTGGATCGAAATGGAGTGGGATCGGCGTCGAGAACGGGATTGCGGGGCTCCACGGCTTCAGTGAGCCTCAAGTCTTTCACCGGCCGGCGCGCAGCGTCGGGTAGACCGTCCCGCTTCTGATAATCGAACGTCAATGAATTGAGAGCCTATGAGATCCGCGGTTATCGTAGATGTGGTCCGGACACCATCCGGCAAGGGCAAGCCGGGCGGCCAGCTGTCACATCTGCACCCCGTGAACATCTACGCCGATGTCCTGAACTCCATGATCGAGCGAACAGGACTCGATCCGCGACTTGTCGACGACGTGATCACCGGCTGCGTGAGCCAGGTCTCCGAGCAGTCCTCCAACATCGCCCGAAGTGCAGTTCTGGCGGCGGGTTGGCCCGAGCACGTCCCGGGCACGACCATCGACCGGCAGTGCGGCTCCAGCCAGCAGGCGCTGCACTTCGCAGCACAGGGTGTGATGGCCGGCGCCTACGACATAGTCGTGGCCGGCGGTGTCGAACTGATGAGCCGAGTCCCGATGTTCTCACCCGTGCAGGGGAGCGACCCATATGGGGACAGGCTGACTGCCCGCTACAACGACGCGCTCGTCAACCAAGGTGTGTCGGCGGAACTGGTCGCCGGCAAATGGGACCTGTCACGCCGACAGCTCGATGAGTATGCGGCCGAATCGCACCGCCGCGCTGCCGCCGCAGCCTCGGACGGCGGCTTCCACAACGAGATCATCCCAGTGGGTACGGCGACCCACGATGAGACGGTCCGGGGTAACACCACCAGCGAAAGTCTCGCCGGGTTGAAGGCCAGCTTCGCGACGCCGGAAACACGCACTCGCTTCCCGGATATGGATTGGCGCATCACACCCGGAAACTCCTCACCGCTGACGGACGGGGCCTCGGCCGCATTGATCATGGGTGAGGACACCGCGAAGTCGCTAGGGCTGCGTCCACGTGCTCGTTTCCACTCGTTTGCCGTCGTCGGAGACGATCCCATCTTCATGCTGACTGCCCCCATCCCGGCCACGCAGAAGGTGCTGAACAAGGCGGGGCTCACGATCAGTGACATCGATGCTTTCGAGGTCAACGAGGCATTCGCTTCCGTTCCACTGGCATGGCTGAAGGAAACTGGCGCCGACCCCGCCAAACTCAACCCCCGCGGTGGTGCAATCGCCCTCGGGCATCCTCTCGGGGCATCTGGTACGCGCCTGATGTCCACAATGCTCAACTACCTCGAATCCACCGGTGGCCGTTTCGGCCTCCAGACGATGTGCGAGGCCGCTGGTATGGCGAACGCCACTGTTATCGAACGGATTTGACGCTCGGATGAAGCGTCTGGGTCACACCAAACGGACTCTGATCCGTGCGAACCATGAAGGAGAAGCAATGTCCACAACTGATGTGAACCGCGCAGCGGTCCTACGAGAATTGATGGTCGATCGATGGAGCTGCCGCTCCTACCTCGACAAACCCGTTACCGATGACGTCCTCGACGAGCTCCTCACCATGGCACAGCGCAGTCCCTCCTGGTGCAACTCGCAGCCCTGGCACGTCACAGTGATCCGAGGCGATCGCCTCGACGACATGCGAGAGAGGTTCGTTCGCCACGCGGAGTCGCATACCGAGGCGCCCGACCTTCCCTTTCCCCTCCGGTACGAAGGTGTGTACCGTGAGCGTCGCCGTGAATGCGGCTGGCAGCTCTACGACAGCGTCGGAATCCAGAAAGGTGACCGCGAAGCCTCGCAGAAGCAGGCGATGGAGAACTTCCGATTCTTCGGCGCTCCCGCCCTCGCGATCATCACCACCGAGGCAGACCTTGGCACCTATGGTGCAATCGACTGCGGCGTCTATATCGGGAACTTCCTCCTTGCAGCCCAATCGCTGGGGCTGGCGACCATTCCGCAAGCCGCTTTGGCATCGCACTCAGGGTTCCTTCGCGGCGAACTGCAGCTTCCGGACCACCGCAAGGTCGTCGCAGGTGTCTCCTTCGGATACGCCGACGAGAACCACCCCGCCAACGGCTTCCGCACCCACCGTGCAGACATTGGTGAAAGCAGCACCCGAGTCGGCAGCTGACCGATCCGGCGCAACCACACCACACGGAGACACCATGAGCTACAAGATAGTCGCCTTCCTCGCCAAACGAGAGGGCCTCAGCATGGAAGACTTTGTCGACTACTACGAAAATCGGCACGTTCCTCTTGTCCTGGGTCTGCCAGAGACTCCAAACAGCTACGTACGCAATTACATCGAGCCCTCCGGAGACGATATTGAATTTGACGTGATCAGTGAACTGAGGTTCGACGACGAAGGCGCATACAAGCGCTGGATCGCCGCCATGTTCGCTCCGAACTCGGGAATCCCCGAAGACGAGGACCAGTTCCTCGACCGTCGGCGCACCAGGTCACACGTCGTACGCGAGTGCCCAATCTCGTCCGTGCAGTGACAATCACAAAGAGTGTGGTGCCGTGCCGACACTCAACGGTGAGAAGCTCCAAAACCATCACGAGAGGTCCAGCACCTGAAATACGTCGGTTCGGGCAGCACTCGGCTCCCTTTGGTCCGAGGGCCTACCCACAGGTCGTGCGTAGGTCGATGCACCGTGGCGTGGAAGGCGATCCCCGATCGTCGATGCGGACAGCAAGTCGATTCAGTGCGACGTCGACATCACACCTGCGGATGGACGTCGAGTGACGACGTGCCCTCCTGTGGAGGATTGAGACACCAACTCACGCAGTGCCATTCACGCGTGAATGCCGCCCCGGGATTCCAGAGTCCTTGGTGGGGGTCCGCTGTCGGACACCCTCGCGGTGGAGAACGCATTCCGTGGTCCGTGTGATCCCCAGCGAGTCCCCGATCGGGCTATGTCCGGTTCGTGGAGTGTCGATGGGGTGAGCCCGCCGGCATCGGACACAGTGTGTGTTCACCCGCGGGCCCCGGCCATACGAATAGAGTGTGGCTCGTAGGAATTCAGGTGGGGGCGAACGTTTCCTACTGCCGTGCGAGCCCTGCTGCGACGCTTGGCCAGTGTACATCCGGTTCCCGATGTGATGGCACGGAGTCGTTGCGTGCTTGGCGTGGGCGAAGCTCGGCTGGACGGGGAGATTGCGCTCATGATGTGTTCTGTCCTGGCGGCTGGGTCACTGCCCTGCACCATGCCGCCGCCACCCCAATGCTCAGGCGTAGTGCTGCTGCTGTCGATGTGCCCGTTGAACAATGTGCCGTGACGCCGGAGCGCCGCGCATCGACGACAACGGGTGCAGACTGTTGGAGATCGATGTCGCCGTATCGGCGAGTGCAGGAGAAAAGGAGGCCGGATGACCGCAGCCCACGCCGTCTCGATCGCGGTGACCTTCACCTGGCTGGGGATGGTGGTCATCTCGTTCATCGAAGCGCCGCTAAAGTTTCCGTACGCTCGGGTGACGGTTCGGCTCGTACTGGAGATCGGTCGGCTCGGGTTCCGGGCCCTGAACGTCACCGAGATAGTCTGGGCGGCACTGCTCATTGCAGGGCTCGTCGCCGGTGACGAGGTCCCGTTCTCACGCGCACTACGTCTACTTTGGTCTGAAAATCGTTAAGGTCGTTGCGCTGCTGGTGACGGATCTTGTTGCTCGGTGTGGGAGGTGCCTGCGGTGACCTGTGTCCGGGGAAGGTGCACTACGGGTTGCCGAGGGGTGGGTGGAGCCGCCGAGTTCGTACGGGACGTCGAGGTCAGGTCCGCTTTCTCGCGGATTTGGGCGCTGGAGTCGCAGCGGAAGGATTTCTTCACCGTTCAGCCTCTCAACGAACAATTGCTAGAGGATTCTAGATGTGCGCTCGCCGCTATGGCTAACCATCTTGCATTGGCTCGTGCGACGGCGAAACTCGTAAGGATCCGTTGGATCGATGCGGTGGCGCGGCGGGGTGTGATCAGACTGGCGAACGCAATCGCCGCATGAATGATGAGCAATGGCATTGGGATCTCCTAAGTCTGCGGCGAGGTGACGATTTGGACATCGGATACTTCGTGAACGGAGGATCTGATGGTTGCAGTGTCGGATGCGGTTGGTGTCCGTCAATCGGTGAGCCGGATTGCGCCGACGACGAATGCCCGTTGTGATGCGCTCAAGGAGCCGCGGTAGGCGGAAGTGAGCAGGGTGAGCGATGATCGTCATGAGCCGCACCGCCGACGCGAACCTGATCAGCCCGGGATCAAAAGAGACGGATTCCGATCGGGCGCACGGACGGGGTGCTTCGTCTTGCCCGGCTCACCCTCCCCAGACCTCGGGCTCTGGGGGGTACAACGTTGCCCCGCTGTACCTGAGTGAGGGTGTACGGTCTTCTGCAAGAAGCAGTGGCCCGTCGAGGTGCACCACGTCGGCCCGTTGCGCAAGGATGATTCCCGGAGCCATGGACAAAGAGGTGGCGACCATGCAACCGACCATCGTGCCCAGGCCGCTAGCCCGTGCTGCGGCCTGCAACGACAAGGCCTCCGTCAAGCCGCCAGCCTTATCCAGCTTGATGTTCGCGATCTCGTACTTCCCGACAATCTTCGACAGGCTCATGAGTGTCCGACACGATTCGTCCGCCGCCAATGGGACTGGGCTATTGAAGCTCTTGAGAAAATCATCGGCGTCCGCTGGCAATGGCTGCTCGATGAGCTCGACTCCCATTGCAGCGAATTCCGGAGCGAACGCGCGCAGATGGTCGATGCTCCAGGCTTCATTGGCGTCGACCATCAATCTGGCATGAGGGGCCGCGGCGCGCACGGCTCGAACCCGCTCCAAGTCACCATCTCCACCAAGTTTGAGCTTCAGGATTGGAAGGTGCTCGTGCACGGCGGCGGCTTTCCCCATCGCTGCAGGGGCGTCGAGGCTGATCGTGAATGCCGTGAGCACAGGTTGTAGTTCGTGGCCGAGCTCGATCACTGATGCCAGAGACTGCCGTGTTTTCTGTGCTCGAAGGTCCCACAATGCGCAATCGACGGCATTGCGCGCCGCTCCGGGTGCCATCGCTGACTGCAGTTCACTGAGGTCCATTCCCGCCTCGATCGCGGGTGTCATGGACCTGATCTGGTCCATAACACTCTCGATCGTCTCGCCGTACCGGGCGTATGGCACACATTCTCCGCGCCCGATATAACCGCTCTCGGCTATGGAGACCGCGATGACCTGAGCGGATGTCTTGGATCCGCGACTGATTCGAAAAATTCCATTGATCGCGAAGGTTTGCGGTATGGCATCGACGGTGCGCACAGCAACTCGCCCCTTCATCAAGCTGTTACCAACTCGTCGGCGGGCTCCTTCAAACGCTGGCGCCCGATGATGGCTGCGATAGCGGATAGGGCTCCGACAATGGCGAGATAGACGCTGAAGGTGATGTTACTGCCGGTGACGCTGTTGAGCCAGATGCCGAGGGAAGGGCCCGCTGCGCCGAAAAGGATTGTGCAGACGTTGTAAGCGAATGCTCCTGCTGTCACTCGGACTTTGGCGGGGAACATGTAGGACATCGCCATCGCGGCGGCTACAGCGACAAGTCCCTTTCCGATGGAGAGGAGTGATCCGCCGATGAGAGCTCCGACGATACCGAGGGTCGAGATTGCAAAGGCGGGCACGCTGACCACCGCGATAAAGAGACCGCCAACGATGAATGTGCGCTGCAGCCCGTATCGGAACATCACCCGACCGGCGGCCAGGGTAGTGGCGATCATGACCACGTTGATCGCAAGCGACACGTTGTAGGACTGGCCACTGGTCAATCCGCCTGACAGCTGAATGAAGGTGATGAAGTAGGAAGACAGGATCGGCGTGATCAAGGCATACGACGAGACGATGCAAAAGAACAGAATCATCGCGGTCGCTTGGGTCCGGAACGTGGACCTAATCGGTGCGGCTTTGACCTCCGACGTCTCTCGGTCGGCTGCGAGCTGCTTGAACTGGGGTGTCTCCGATACCTTGCGCCGCAGGTACATGCCTGCAAGGCCAAGGGGCGCCGCGAGCCAGAACAGGACGCGCCAGCCCCAGTCTTCGAATGCTTCATCACCGAGGACTGTGGTGCACAGGCTGGCGATCAATACGGCGCTGGTGATGCCGAGGAAGGTGGTGGTGACGAGGTAGCTGATCCGAATAGGCCTCGCCCGCGCCTGACTGTGTTCGTAGACGAAGCTGATTGCGGAACTGTATTCACCTCCTGTGCCGAGTCCCTGCACGAGCCGACAGAGGGTCAGCAGGATCGGCGCCAGAACTCCAATCGCGTTGTAGGAAGGTATGAATCCGATGAGTGCGGTTCCCGCGCACATCAGAAGGATGGTGAACGAGAGTGCACGACGTCGTCCGAGGGTGTCGCCGAGCCAACCCGCGATCAATCCGCCGATGGGGCGACTCACATAGGTCAGTCCGAATACGACGTATGCACTGATCAGTCCGACGACTGGATCGCTTGATGGGAAGAAGTGGAGGGCCATGATTGAGGCGACGACCCCGTAGACAGCGAAGTCATACCACTCAGCGAAGTTGCCGATCGCAGCTGCGGTGATGGCTCGCCTGGGGGAACTAGCTGAAGTCTCGCCTTCCACTTTTTCCTGCTGTGACGTGTGGGCACTGGCACTCATGGTCGATCTCCTGTCTTGACAATAACGCCGGGAACCCCGATCCGATACCTTCTGAATAGAACATACGTTCGATTCGGCCGGGAGCGATCAAGGCTCCAAACCCATATACTGGGTGAGTTATGTAATGGAAAACCATTCTATGGCTCACGTCGATAGTGAACCTCGGTGTGACCCATGTCAACCCAACGAATAGAAGCGGCCTGCATGACGGCAGTCCGAGCCCGGCGCGGCCGTCACGTCCGTTCCACGACCGCGCATACCGCGGCCAAGCATCGGCACATGCGCGGCAGGGCCCCACGCTCCAGTGATTCGCACGCCGTGCCCGGGTCGGCCATGGCCGCCGCGGTCGAGTCAAAACCCCTCAAGGGCTCTGTGCCAAGCGCCGTGCAGCGCAACCCCTTGATGATCAGTTCACTGTGGGCCATACTATGGTTTGTGAAACCATATAATGATCGGAGGTTGTGGTGAACGATCAGGCGTCCCGGTCCGAGGCCTCAGCGCCAACTCGCACATCGAAACTGCACAGCCTGCAGTCGGCGGTCGAGTTGATCAAGGACGGTGACTTCATCGCTCTTGGCGGGCTGTGGTTCCAGAACAATCCGTCCGCAGCGGCCCGCGAGCTGGTGCGGGCCGGTAAGAAGGGCCTCCGGCTAGTGGCGGCACCACCGGCAAGTTATGCGGTAGACCTGCTCTTAGGGGCAGGCTGCGTCAAATCGGCGCACTTAGCGCATGTGTCCTTCGAGCACTTGGGCATGGCGCCGAACTTCCGACGCGTTGTCGAGCAGGAACTGACCAAGGTGTTCGACTGTGATGAGGCGACGATCCTCGGAGGACTGATGGCAACCCTGGAGGATCTGCCGTACCACCCAGTTCCGTCGGTGAAGGGCACGGACATTATCGATGGCTGCGCTCAAACCAGCACGCGTCTGGTAGCGGGACTGGGCACGGTCGTGTCGGCGCCGGCAATCCGGCCCGATGTGTGCCTTCTCCACGTTCAAGAGGCGGACGCCTACGGGAATGTTCGTTATCACGGAACTCCGTTCTGCGATCCGCTCTTCGCTAAAGCCTCTACAACCGTGATTGTGACAGCCGATGTCATTGTGAATAATGACGTGATTCGGGCCGAACCGCACCGGACGGTGATCCCTGGATATCTTGTCGATGCTGTTGTCGAAGCACCCTATGGCGCCCACCCCTGCGCAAGTCAGGGACACTACCCCCACGACGAACCCCACCTTCTCGAGTACATCGCCTCAGGAGCGTCCGCTCACCGATGGAACGACGAATACCTCGGGCCCTTCGTTCACCAGCCGGCCAACCTCGACGACTACATCGAATTAGTTGGCGGCGCAGCACGAATCGACCAACTAACAGACACAGTCCGATGATTGATTCCTACTCGACAGACGAACTGATGACCGTATTAATGGCACGGGAGTTGCACAACGGCGACTTGGCGGTCACCGGCGCAACCTCCCTAGTGCCGGTCGCTGCGTGTCTCCTCGCTCAACAACTTCATGCACCCGACCTCACACTGATCATGCCCTCGGGCCTCGTCAATCCCCGACCAGGACGCCTGTATCGCTCCGCTTCCGACGGGCGGTGGGTAAAATGCGCCGAGGCAGTGGGAACCGGATACGACCTCTTCGAGATGTCGGAAAATGGCCGGCTCGACGTCATGTTCTACGGCGGAATTCAGATCGACAAACACGGCAATATCAACCTCACTAAGACGGGACTCTCACAGGGGAGTCCACCAAAATTTCGGGGACCCGGCCTCGCCAATACATCCTTCGCCGTGGTATCCAAGCGAATCATCCTCTTCAGCCGGTCGCATACCTCTCGTACCTTCGTGGAAGAAGTCGACTTCGTGACCGCTTCCGGTCATCTGAGCGGCGGGTCGTCCCGGGCCGAGTCCGGCATCACAACCGAGGGTCCGGTCGTTTGCATCACACCGCTTGCCACCTTCTCGTTCGACGAGACCAAGGCGATGCAAGTACGCAGCATCCACCCTGGAGTCAATCCGGAAGACGTTGCAAACAACACAGGATTCAATTTGAGGCAGGGAAATTGGGACACAACCAGAGCTCCAACGGTCAACGAACTGACGACATTACGTCAATGTGTCGATACCACAGGAGAACTCCGCTGAACGTCTCACTGGCCTAGTCGGAAAGGGCTAAAACCAAATGAACTACAGCAATACCGCGCTCAAAGGTCTCCGCATCGTCGACTTCTCACGTGTTGTTGCGGGACCGTTCTCGACGATGATTCTGGGTGATATGGGCGCCGAAGTCATCAAGATCGAGCGACCGGGAACCGGTGACGACAGTCGCGGATGGGGCCCGCCGTTCCTCGGGGAAGTCAGCTCATACTTCATGGGCTTGAATCGCAACAAGAAAAGCGTAGCGATCGACTTGGGAACTCCTGAGGGAGCATCGATCGCGCGTGAACTCGTCCGGAGCGCAGACGTCGTCGTCGAGAGCTTCCGGCCCGGGGTCATGAAACGGCTCGGACTGGACTACGAAACACTCCGATTGACGAACCCAAGCCTAATTTACTGCGCGATATCGGCTTTCGGTCAGGACGGTCCTTACCACGAGCGGCCGGGCTACGACTTGATGGTCTCAGCCCTGGGTGGACTGATGAGCGTCACGGGACCACCGCAGGGTGAGCCGGTCAAAGTAGGTGTAGCCGTGATCGATGTGTGCACGGGGCTACACGCTGCGCTGGGTGTCCTCTCCGCCTTACACCACCGGACGGTGACGGGCGAGGGGCAGCGAGTTGACGTGTCGCTTCTGAGCACCGAATTGGCGATGCTCATCAACACCGCCAGTGAGTACCTCATCGGCGGCAGCGTCGCTAAGCCGCAAGGTTCAGCACACGCGAACGTCGTTCCCTATCAGGCATTTCCCACCGAGGACGGATGGGTGTTGCTCGGTTCTCCCAATGATAAGCTCTTCCGAGTTCTTGCGGCAGCACTCGGAAGACCCGAGTGGGGAACCGACCCACGGTTCATCACGAATGGCGAGCGAGTCAAGCACCGCGACGAGATTGTTGCGCAGATCAGTGCGATCACATGCACCCAGACAACGGCACATTGGGTGGAACTTCTGTCTTCCACCGGCGCGCCGGTCGCCCCGATTAACCGGATGGATGCTGTTTTCGAGGATCCTCAAGTACGTCATCTCGATCAAGTGGCAGAAGTTGACCATCCCATGTTCGGTAAGCACAAAGTGGTCACATCGGCACTAAGGCTCTCCGCCACACCGCCCATCGTCGGTGACGCTGCTCCGCGGTTGGGTGAACATACGAAACAGGTTCTGACCGAACTAGGCATCACGAATGATCGCATCGATGAATTGGTGGACCACTGTGTTGTGGAATTCCGTCCGGCCGATGAAGAATTCACGCTGGTCGATTAGAGCCACGATGGCGATCTTGGCGTGCACACTTCCTTGAGGAGATATCTCGTGGCACAACCCTCCATCCCGTTCCACCGTGGGCCACTCACTGGTCTACGAATTGTGGACATGACAACTTCCTACGCCGGCCCCACCGCGGCGATGTATCTCGCAGATCTCGGTGCTGATGTCATAAAGGTCGAACGCCCTGGCCACGGCGACGAGGCCCGCATGTGGGGTCCCCCGTTCGTCACGCACGCCTCCGCATGGTTCGCCTCAGCCAACCGCAACAAAAGGTCAGTTGTCCTCGACATTCGTCATAATGAGGGTCTCGACGCCCTGTACAGCTTGATTGGTAACTCTGACGTCTTCTTGCAGAACTTGAATCCTGCGAAACTCAGGAAGCTAAAGCTGCATCCTGAAGTTCTACGTACCAGATTCCCGCGCTTGATCTACTGTGCCATTTCAGGATTCGGCCTCGACGGACCGGACGCCGAACTTCCCGGTTACGATCTGGCTGCGCAGGCCAGATCGGGGTTGATGTCGGTGACAGGTGCGCTTGGCGGATCGCCTCAGCGAGTGTCGACCGCACTCTCGGACATCGTGACCGGAATGTGCGCGGCTCTGGCGGTTAGTGCGGCAGCGGTGAGACAGCGCACCGATGGTGTCGGCGATACGATCGACGTTTCGTTGCTGGACTCGGACCTGGCACTGATGGCGCCGCGAATTGCTGCTTACTGCGCTGGCGGGACCGAGCCAGTACCGAGCGGCGGCACGGATTCCGTCCTGGCGGTTTACCAGACATTCCGAACGGAAGACCGGGATATCGCGATCGCGATCGGCAACGATTCCATGTGGACACGCTTCTGCCGAGCAATCGGAGAGCCCGATCTCGGTACCGACCAGGCCTTTGGAACTAACGCCGATCGACGCCGCCACCGAGGGCAGCTCACACAGCTAATCGAACGCCGCCTCATCGAGAGACCAGCCAGCGAATGGTTGACGATTCTTGCTCAGTCCGGGGTGCCGTGCTCGCTCGTTCAATTCCTCTCCGAAGTCGTCGCCGATCGCCAAGTCATTGCGCGTTCGAGCCTGATGCCAGTTCCCGAGTCTGCAAGGCAGATGGTGAGCGTGCGGAGCCCATTCCGACTCGCTTCCATACCGAATCCGCGGAATGACCGCTTCCCTGAGCATGGAGCCCACACCGAAGAAGTTCTTCTCGAAAGCGGCTTGAGCCCGGAAAGGGTTGCGCAGCTACTCGTATCGGGGGCGGTCTCCCAGCTAGAGCAGAAAGAATGATTTGATGAGCACCGCAAATGAGTTGCAAGTCAGTACCCATGGTCCAATCACGGTTGTCACAATCTCCCGACCAACAGTTCACAATGCCCTCAACAGCGCCCTTATCCAGCAGCTCGCGGCCGAAGTTCGTGATCGTTCCGAGGACGGTCACACCCGAGCGATAGTAATCACCGGCCTCGGTGACAAGGCCTTCAGCGCCGGAGCCGACCTCAATGAACTGGCCACGCTCGACGCAAACGCCGCGTACGAGGTTATGCGTGCCGGACAGACAGCATTCCGCCTGATCGAAAGGAGCCGCATCCCAGTGATCGCTGCTGTCAATGGCATCGCGCTGGGTGGGGGGTTCGAGTTGGTCCTGGCATGCTCTTTCTCGATCGTCAGTCGGAACGCCTCCATGGGGCTACCTGAGTCTGGTTTGGGTCTCATTCCGGGGTATGGCGGCACCCAACGTCTGCAGCGACGTATCGGCCCCAGCACCGCTAGGTTCGTCATGTTGACGGGCCGACGGGTGGATGCAAATCGCGCCTACCAGATCGGTCTCACCCCGTTCCCACCAACGGATCCAGAGCTGCTGATGCCGGTTGCCTTGGAAGTGGCGGAAGAGATCGCCCACCGCGGGCCCGTTGCTACCGAAACCATTCTCGGGCTCGTCGATCAGGGCTACGAACTCGCCCTTGACGCAGCACTTGCACTCGAGACGCATCATGCCGCGCTGGCAATCGGCGGCAACGAGTCGACGGTGGGTATCCAGGCATTTCACGATCGGCAGAGACCACAGTTCGCTGCGTTGGCCACCACCACCACCACATCCGATGACAGGAGAAACTGACATGAATCTGATCCAAAGCCCGGTTGCGGTCATCGGGGCCGGAACGATGGGTTCCGGAATCGCAACCGTCGCGGCCCGGGGAGGCTATGACACCGTCGTCTATGACGTCAGCGAGCAGGGACTGACCCGTGGGCTCGACACAATTCGTTCCTTCTTCGAGAAGAGCCGAGATCTAGGGAAACTCACCGCGGAGGAGGCCTCCGCTGCGAACGCTCGTGTGAGGGGTACGACCGACATTACTGATTTGGCAACCGCCGGAGTAGTCATCGAGGCGGTCTTCGAAGACTTGGCGGTCAAGAAGGAACTCATGGGGCAGGTGGAGTCCATCGTGGCCGCGGACACGCTTCTTCACACCAACACGTCAACGCTGTCCGTCACCGCGATCGCGTCAGGTCTCAAGCATCCCGACCGTCTCGTTGGAACGCACTACTGCAATCCTGCGCCTCTGCTCTCGCTCGTCGAAGTCGCGGATGGACGACACACCGCAACGAGCGCACGTGAAACATGTATCGAGTTCCTGCGATCGGTTGGTAAGACGACGGTCGTAACAAAAGATCGTCCTGGTTTCATCGTCAATCGCTTCTTGATCCCGTGGGAAAACAGCTGCATTCAAGCCCTCGACTCGGGTCTCGGAACGATCGAGTCCATCGACACCGCAGTCACCGGGGCACTCGGCCATCCGATGGGGCCGTTCCGACTTCTCGACATCGTCGGATTGGATATCCACCAGCAGGTCGCGACCCGACTGTATGAGCAACTGCGCGATCCCCGCTTCTTCCCGCCGCCCATGGTCGAACGGATGGTCTCCGCCGGCAACCTCGGACGAAAGACGGGACGCGGGTTCTACGAGTACGACAACACCCGGCTGTTCGGATCGTGAGCGACAACAACATTCCTGGTTTCTTCCAAGCCCAGCAAAGGAGTACCGATGTCTGAACTACAGAACGTGGCAGTAATGGGATACGGCACGATGGGAGCCGGAATCGCGCAACTCATCGCTCAGTCCGGGCGCACAGTGAGGATCCTCGAAGCCGAGCAGGACCGTCTAGACGCCGGTCGGCGATCGGTGGAGGAATTTACGGCCACCGGTGTACGGCGCGGAAAGCTGAGCGAAGACCAGCGCGAACAACTACTCGGCCGTTTGCACGGCACAACCCAAGTTTCGGATCTCAGTGACTGTGACCTCGTAATCGAAGCGGTGACCGAGCGGAAAGACGTCAAGCAGGACCTGTTCGAGGCCGTATCGGAGCACGTGCCGACGACTACTTTGATTGTCACGAACACTTCGGCTCTCTCAATCACCGAACTGGCGCGCAGCGTCGAGGCACCCGAGCGGTTCGCAGGACTCCATTTCTTCAATCCGGCACCACTAATGTCGGTTGTCGAGGTTGTGCATGCTCTCCAGACCTCCGACACTGCAGTGACGGCCCTGTCGGAATTCGTCACCTCACTAGGCAAAGCCCCTGTCGTCGTGAAGGATCGTCCGGGCTTCCTCGTGAACTTTCTGCTCATGCCCTATCTGAACGACGTCGTTCAGGCATACGACGATGCACTCGCAACCGCCGAAGATATCGACACCGCCCTGAAGCTAGGTCTCGGCTATAAACTGGGGCCGCTCGAATTGCTCGACATGATTGGGCTCGACGTACACAATCACGCAACCCACAGCGCGTACGAGGCGACGTTGGACCCCCGATTCGCTCCGCCCCCACTCCTTCGCCAGATGGTCGCGGCGGGTCGCCACGGAACTAAGACCACGTCGGGGTTTCGCACGCAGGATGGTACGTACTGATGAGCGCTGAATACGATGACATCCAGATCAAACACAACGGAGCGGTGCTGACGATCACCATCGATCGGCAAGAGTCGGGCAACAAACTCCGCGCACAGACGTGCAATGAGCTCATCGATGCCCTCCAGCGCTTTCGGCTCGATCCCGCTCTGCAGGCTGCTGTGCTGACCGGCGCCGGCGAGAAGTTCTTCTGCATCGGCGGGGAACACGACGAACTTACTCGACTCGACCAATCGGCGGTCATTCCAATTATCGACGTATACCAGTCCATTGACACGATCGGGAAACCGATCATCGCGGCGGTGAACGGCTTCGCGGTCGGCGGTGGCAACGTCCTCCACACCGTTTGCGACCTGACGATCGCCTCCGAGTCAGCGGTGTTTCGTCAGGTAGGGCCTATGGTCGGCAGCTTCGACGCCGGCTACGGCACTTGGTACCTGGAAGACACTATCGGCCGGAAGCGGGCCAAGGAGATGTGGTACCTGAACAAGAAGTATTCGGCAGCGCAAGCGCTCAGTATAGGCCTCGTGAACGAGGTCGTTCCGATAGACCAACTGCAGTCGCGCGCACGCGAAGTGGCGCAAGATATTTCGCACCGCAGCCCGCTCGCCATCGGAGCACTCAAAGGAGCGTTCTCGGCACGGCACAATGGTGTTTCCGGGCAAGCGCGCCTGGCACACGACCAGTTGCTGACCCTCTACTTGGCGACCGACGAGGCGCACGAAGTCGCGACGTCGTTCGCCGAGCGACGTCAGCCCGATGCCAAAACCTTCTGGACGTAGGGGTCCGGGGGAGCACCTCGCTCCAGGCAGTACTAGGCCCGGCAGCCAGACTCCGGGCGGTGTCTTCAGTACTGGCACCATCGACTTCAACCAGCACGACGAGTGCCATTGGCAAGGGACTCTCACCTCCTCGCTACACGCTCGCAATCGTGCATCGCTGGAGGTTCGTTACTCTTGATCTGTCCATGCGGTACGCGAATTACGAGACCGAAGTGAGGTTGTTTGGCGGTGTGCGCCCGTATCGCATGCCGCCAAACAACTGCGCGGTGACGGTGTATATTCTGGCGCCGAGTAAATACTCAGCCGCTTCGTGTGGCCCCACCGAAAGGCGCACCGAGATGCACCGTCGCCGAGATCCGTCAGGGTCGCAGCTCAAGGGTATCTCGGGGCGGCGGTTCTGCACTGAAGAAGGGTGCAAGTCCGGTGACCGGGACAATTCAGCAGCGTGATCGAGGACCTGTCGAATGCCGTGGCATCCGCAGGACGCCGGGGGGTGAACCGCGCTGCCGACCGCCTTCCTGTACGTCTGGTGGAACGGCGACGTTGAGTGCCTACGGCCGGAAATTTCGACTCACGCCTACTCCACCGGCCCTGCAGTGGAAACGGCATCGAACCCTCGACCACGTTCTCCTACCAATCAACCAACGCTCTCGGTCCAGCCACCAGGCGACAACTTTGAGCCAGGTGCGGGCACAGGCGCGTTCCGTACCGTCCTACTACCTTTGGGCCTGGCCCGCGCGAGGGAGTGCGGCGGCTCCAAAACGAGACGCGACCGCTCGAATCCAACACCGGTGAACTCCCGCCAATCCTGTGCCGGTTGTATGATTAAGTAACGAAAGTTACAAGGAAGGTCACCAGTGGCGAAGCAGTCTACGGGGCAAACGCTCCGCTCGGCTGAACGAATGCTCGACGTACTCGAGGCATTCTCACTTCATCAGCCAGCGTTAACCGCAGCGGAGGTAAGCGAACAACTCGAGTTGGCTCCGAGCACTGTTCGCCGACTCCTCAACGTTCTCGAACAGCACGGTTTCGTACGGGTCGACCCGATGACAGGTCAGTTCGCTCCTCACTACCAGGTCGTACGACTGGCCGCTGTTGCCCTCGAGGGCAACGATCTGATCTCCAATGCACGAGTCCCCCTCGACCTGCTCCATGACCGCACCCAGGAGGCGGCCCAGCTGGTGGTGCTATCTGATCATGACATCGTCTTCGTAGATCGACGTGAAAGCTCGAGCCTGATTAAGATCTTCAGCGCGATTGGGCAGCGCTACCCTGCATGGGACGGGCGCGCTTCAGGGAAAGTCTTGCTGGCGTGGCTTCCTGAAGACGACGTAAGCGCAATGCTGCCAGCCCCCGAGGATTGGGCTCAAGCGGGCCCGAATGCAGCGCCGACTCCGCAGACATATTTGGAGGGGTTGGCAAAGGTCCGGGCGCAGGGATATGCCGTCAATGATGAAGAAACTGACCGCGACGTCTGGGCCGTTGCGGCCCCCGTCCGAGACCACACGGGACGCGTAGTCGCCGCGATCAATGTTCCGGTCCTGAAGACGCGAGCAACGGACCCCAACCGAGTCGCCGAACTGATCGACGCCACGACCACGGCGGCAGCATCCGTATCCGAAGGCTTGAAGTTCTTCTTCTCTCACTAGCTTGATTTTTAACCTGGGCAGGCGGCCCCGACGGGTTTTCTAGCTTTGGTTTCGGCGCGTTTGCCCACGTGGTGATGCGGTGCGCGGTGGGTGTTTTTCGATCCGGGTGGGCGTCCGGGTCCGGGTCGACTGGGTTTCGGTGCACTGGCCGGAACAGGCATCGTCGCACGGGTGCGCGAAAACCCTCGACGAACCCGTGCCGGCGTCAATCGTGTTGGTGGGACAGGCCGTTCCCACGGGCGGCGTAGGTCCTCGGCCAGAGGACGGGCGAGCCGGAGTTGGGCGTAGGCCACCAGCACGATCCAGGTCCAGCGGTCGGCCGCCTCGGGACTGCGGAGCCGAGGTGCGGTCCACCCCAACGTCTGCTTGAAGAATCGGAAGGTGTGCTCGAGATCGAATCGCCGCAGAAACAGCTGCCACAACCGGTCGAGATCGTCGGCACTGACGCCCGGGTCCGAGCACCACAGCCACACCGGGGTGGGATGCCGGTCCCCAGGAAGGTGGTCGACGGTCAACCGGATCACCGTGCCTTCCACGATGGGTGGCGGCCCCGGGTGCTGAGCCCACGAGCCACGATGAACAAGTCGCGGGTGCAACCGATTCCACGCCGAAGCGGAGGCTGTGCCGTATCGGTCCGTCTCGGTGCTCGAGGTGGTCTCGGGTGCAGGCCACGTAATCGGGTCGGCGAATCGAAACTCGGGGCCGTGCCGGGGTGGGCGCCCAGTACGGCCCGGTGGCGGCGCCGGGAAGCACAGCACCCGGTCCGAACGCATCCGACCCAACACCTGCACCGGGAGATCGGCGAGCACGAACGCCAACCGCGCCAACTCGTATCCGGCGTCGAACACCAGCAGAATGTCCGGGTCGCCGTCGCGGTGGTGCCCGGCCTCGCGCAACCGCGTGATCACTTCACGCACCTGGGTCGCCGTCACAGCGGTTTCGTCATCGTCGGGGCGCAAGCGAACCGCGTCGAGCACCGACGTCCACGAGGTACGCCCGGTCTCGAGTGCGGCGACGAACGAGTACGGCCACCCCGGGATCAGCTGCGCCTGATTCTTCCCGCGGCCGTAGACGTGGCAGAACCCGCGCTGCGGACTCGTCGGTGCATCCGGGCGCAACCAGGCACTGACATCGACGGCCAGAACGATCCGGCCGCCACGATCACACGGGATCGTCAGCCCGCCAAGGTAGCGGCGCAGCCGAGTGAAATCTACTCTGCCGCAGTTAATTGCGTCGTACAAGGCGCCGTGACCGCGCCGATGCTCGGCGGCCAGTGACAACTCGACCAGGGTGCGAACCGCGGTGCCGGAACACAGCAGCGCATCGGTCAACTCGAACAATGCATCACCTCGGGACGGAAGACACCGGTAGAACTCTTCGCGGAACGACACCAGGTCGACACGCGGATCGGGGACCGATTCTTCCCCGACCGCCCACCGATCGGGCACACTGATACTCACGGCCACCGCCTGTTTTCGTCTCGAAAGTTCTCTGGAAGGAACCTCAAGATGATCAGGCGGTGGTCGCCTCATGCCGCGGCGACACGCCGAACAACACCAGCACCAACTGCCCCACGCGATGGCCGAGGTTAAACGACAAGCTAAGAAAGTGTTCTGAAAGTGTCACGCCGCGCGGGTCGACTGCCAGGGGTGTCGTCCGCGTGCGGGGGCGAGTCGTCGGGTCATCAATCCGATCATTGCCCATTTGATCATCGCCTCCGAGTGCGCCGGGAGGCGTTCGTAGTCGTGGTCAAGTCGACGGCAACGCACGATCCACGCCAGGGTCCGTTCGATTAGCCAACGGTGCGGCAGAACACTGAATCCCAGCTTCCCCTTGGGTTTCCGCACGATATCGAGCGTCATCCGGCAATGCTCCGCGACCCACGCGACGAGACGTCCGGCGTAGCCGCCGTCTGCCCACACCATCGACGGCATCACTGTCTTCGCCCGAGACAACGCCAGGCGCCCGCCGTCGCGGTCTTGCACGCTCGCCGCGGTCACCAGCACGACCACCAACAGGCCCAGCGAGTCCGTGACCACGTGTCGCTTCCTGCCGTGGACCCGTTTCCCGCCGTCCCATCCGCGGGTTTCCGTGCCGACCGTGTCGGCGCCCTTGACCGCCTGCGCGTCGACCATCCCCGCCGACGCCATCGGATCCCGGCCGCTACGGTCACGGAGCTTCGCCCGCAGCGCGTCGTGGATGCGGTCGGTCACCCCGGACTCGTTCCATCGCTGGAAGTACCCGAAAACGGTCTGCCAGGGCGGGAAGTCATGCGGGAGCTGCCGCCACGAGCAACCGGTGCGGTTGACGTAGAGGATCGCTTCCACGATCCGCCGACGATCGTGGATCGCCGGGCGACCGCCCGGCAGCGCCGCGGGCACCATCGGTGCGATCAACTCCCATTGGGCATCGGTCAGATCGGACGGATACGGCGTCCGCTTGCGACGTTTCCTGCGAGCAACGACGGACCTAATCATGCCGCCACCGGGCCGGTCCGCCGCGCCCGAATCGAAAACTTTCAAAACACTCTCTGAGTATCGCGAGAGTCCTAGCCGTTGGTATCGAACCGACCTAATCATGGCCGCGAAGGGGCGTGCAAGGCTTGTTCGTATCCAGCAGCTGCTCAAGGGAGTCTCCAGAATCGGACTGTTCGGGCGACCATGACTTCGGCGCAGTTGGTGCCTGACAAGCTGCGGCGCTGATCATGAGTGGGCGCTTCTGACCTCAGGCGCGATCACGACCATATTGGTTGCCGTAAGGAATTCCAGCCGGGTGGGCAGGTCAACAGGCGAGCCCCCACAGATCGTCAAGAAGCGCAGAGAAGATTGGCCGGAGCTGACGCGATCGGCGAGCTCGCGGCTCATCTCGACGATGTGAACAGCGAAGGACACCATCGGCAAGGTCACCGACACGGTCGTCACCTAGGTCCGCCATCGGGTCCTGTGCAGCGGAGTCGGCGCTCCGGGCGCTCGCCCGCAAGGCACTCGAACGCCGACATCGGTACACGCTGGTGGATCTCGCAAACCTGATCCGCCCGACCACGTGGCTGTAGTACGAGCACCCGAACTCGTGTCACAGCACCCCGAATCCGATGTGCTCGCGGCCCCGCATTCCACGCCATCACCTGCATGCGGTGATCACGGCTGCGCACTGTTTCGGCCAGCTGGCTAATGAGTTCGATGATTCGGCGCCGGGCATCCTCCAGTTCCGTTGCCAAGCGCTCTTCCTCCATCGACCTTGCGGCGCGGTTTCTGCCCTACATGGTCGAGCTTCCCAGTCCCACAAGCATTCCGAGGCGTTCATGCGGTCCGCTGACAACTCCTACCGTACGGTCTCGACACCCCCGCCGCGGCAGTGTCCTCGCAGCGGAAACATGGAGCAGGTCCGTCGATCCATCGGACCGGCGGGTTCCGTAGTTTTCCCGGATGTTCGCCGATGAGATCTGGATCACTATGGATGCCAGCGAGTGAGCACGGCGAATGGATCGGAAGTTTTTCCGTCGGGCCGTGGTTCACCGTCGGCGACGTAGCCGAAGGCATTTACGACGCAGACCTGAGTTCCATTGAACGCACTAACGACCGTACAAGTGTGATTTGCCGACGAGAAAGGAAAGCCGCATGACTGACGTGCAATGTGAACCCGCGCTTGCGGGGAGAAAGCCCAAGTGGGCCGACGCGGACATCGCTGAACTCGTAGACGAAAGGACCGGCCGGCTAGACCCGCGGATCTACACCGACGAGGCGCTGTACGAACAGGAACTGGAGCGGATCTTCGGTCGCTCGTGGTTGCTGATGGGCCACGAGACGCAGATTCCGAAGGCCGGCGACTTCATGACGAACTACATGGGCGAGGATCCCGTGATGGTCGTTCGTCAGAAGAACGGGGAGATCCGCGTCTTCCTCAACCAGTGTCGCCACCGCGGAATGCGGATCTGCCGCGCGGACGGGGGCAATGCCAAGTCATTCACCTGCAGCTATCACGGCTGGGCCTACGATACGGGCGGCAACTTGGTGAGTGTGCCTTTCGAGGAGCAGGCCTTCCCCGGGCTGAGGAAAGAAGATTGGGGCCCGCTACAGGCTCGCGTCGAGACCTACAAGGGCCTGATTTTCGCAAACTGGGACGCTGACGCCCCGGACCTGGACACCTATCTGGGTGAAGCGAAGTTCTACATGGACCACATGTTGGATAGAACCGAAGCGGGCACCGAAGCGATCCCGGGGATTCAGAAGTGGGTCATTCCCTGCAACTGGAAGTTCGCAGCGGAGCAATTCTGCAGCGACATGTACCACGCGGGCACCACATCCCATCTTTCCGGCATTCTCGCGGGCCTGCCTGATGGCGTCGATCTGTCGGAGCTCGCGCCCCCCACGGAAGGCATCCAGTACCGCGCAACCTGGGGCGGGCACGGTAGCGGCTTCTACATCGGCGATCCCAACCTGTTGCTCGCCATCATGGGGCCGAAGGTCACCGAGTACTGGACTCAGGGCACTGCCGCAGAGAAGGCTTCCGAGCGCCTGGGAAGCACAGAGCGTGGCCAGCAACTAATGGCGCAGCACATGACCATCTTCCCAACCTGTTCGTTCCTGCCAGGCATCAACACCATCCGAGCGTGGCACCCTCGCGGGCCGAACGAGATCGAGGTCTGGGCCTTCACCGTCGTTGATGCCGACGCACCCGAGGAGATGAAAGAGGAATACCGCCAGCAGACACTGCGAACCTTCTCGGCAGGTGGTGTCTTCGAGCAGGACGACGGCGAGAACTGGGTTGAGATCCAGCAGGTGCTGCGCGGACACAAGGCCCGCAGTCGGCCGTTCAACGCGGAGATGGGACTCGGCCAGACCGACACGGACAATCCCGATTACCCCGGCACGATCAGCTACGTCTACAGCGAAGAAGCGGCGCGTGGGCTGTATACGCAATGGGTCCGGATGATGACTTCGCCGGACTGGGCTGCACTGGACGCCACCCGACCCGCAGTGTCCGAGTCGACCCACACGTGACCGCGGCGGGGCGAGCGGACCGCGGTGGAACCATCGCCGGGTCTCCACCTGAACAGAACTCCCGACTGATTAGGAAGAATTATGATTGACGCCGAATCGCCAACCACGGCATTTCGAACAAAACCCGCACCAGTAGACCCCAGCCTGCAGCACGAGATCGAGCAGTTCTACTACTGGGAGGCGAAACTTCTCAATGACCGCCGCTTCCAAGAATGGTTCGATCTGTTGGCCGAAGATATTCATTACTTCATGCCAATCCGAACCACGCGTATCATGCGAGAAGCCGAACAGGAGTATTCCGGCGCCCATGAATACGCACATTTCGACGACAATGCGCAGATGATGCGAGGGCGCCTGCGCAAGATCACTTCCGATGTGAGCTGGTCAGAGAACCCGGCCTCGCGCACGCGGCACGTGATTTCCAACGTCATGATCGTCGACGGTGATAACCCTGGTGAATACCACGTCTCGAACGTCTTCATCGTGTACAGAAATCGGCTCGAGCGGCAGCTCGATATCTTCGCTGGGGAGCGGAAGGACATTCTGCGTCGAACTGGTAGCGAAGCGGGTTTCGAACTCGCGAAGCGAACGATCCTGATCGACCAGAGCACAATTCTCGCCAACAACCTCAGCTTCTTCTTCTAGGAGTGACGATGGCCCTCACAAAGATATGCAGCTCCGGCGATTTGGCGCCGGGTGAGATGCTTCGCTTCGAGGAAGGTCCAGAGCCGATTCTGGTCTGTAACGTGGGCGGAGAGTTCTTCGCGACTCAGGACACCTGCAGCCATGCCGATTGGGCACTCTCAGACGGGTATCTCAAGGACGACGTCGTGGAGTGCACACTCCACTGGGCCAAGTTTTGCGTGCGCACTGGCAAGGCGAAGGCGCTCCCGGCCTGTCTGCCGTTGCGGACCTTTGTGGTCAAACTCGAGGGAGACGACGTTCTCGTGGACCTCGAGGGCGGAGTGACGACATGACTTCCGACATCGTGGTCATCGGGGGCGGGGTCGCTGGCGTGAGTGCCGTGCAGTCGCTGCGTTCGGAAGGCTATGACGGGCGTCTGTTCCTGATCGGCAAGGAACGCGAACTCCCATATGACCGCACCTCGCTTTCCAAAGCGGTCTTGGCCGGGGATCTGGCCGATCCCCCGCCGCTGTCACCGGCTGACTGGTACGACGAGCTACAGGTAGAGACGGTGCTCGACAGGACGGTCCTGCAGGTGGATGTCACCCGCAAGGAGGTTCTGCTCGACGGCGGCCGCTCGCTCGAGGTCGATCGTGTTCTCTTGGCGACCGGGGCCAGCGCGCGCGTTCCCTCCTTTTCCGGCGCCGACCTTCCTGGCGTCACCACCCTGCGAACGGTGGACGACGCGCAGCGGCTGCGCCAAGACTGGGAGCCAGGACAACGGCTCGTCGTCGTCGGCGGAGGCTTGATCGGCTGTGAGGTTGCCACCACCGCTCGGAAGCTCGGGCTCGAGGTCAGCATCCTCGAGGCCTCAGACGAGTTGCTACAGCGCGTTCTGGGCCGCCGGATCGGTGGCTGGTGCCGGGCGCGCCTCGAGGAACTCGGGATTTCGGTCATGGTGAACACGGGAGTCGCCGAGTTCGACGGGGTGGACAGGATCACCGCCGTGATCGGCACCGACGGACGGCGTTTCCCGGCAGATAGTGCAATCGTGTGCGTCGGCGCGGAACCCGAGACGGCGATAGCCGAGCAGGCTGGGCTTGCGTGCAGCCGCGGCATCATCGTGAACGATTCCGGCGGCACCGCCGCTGAGGGGGTCTTCGCGGCCGGCGACGCGGCATCATGGCCGCTACGGACGGGCGGCCGGCGGTCGCTCGAGACCTACATCAACAGTCAGAAAGAGGCGACCGCAGTTGCGTCCGCGATGTTAGGGAAAGCCGTTCATGCGCCGCAACTACCGCTGTCGTGGACCGAGATAGCCGGACATCGCATACAGATGATCGGCGACATCGAAGGTTCAGGGGAGTACGTCATGCGAGGCGCTCCCGACGACGGCCCGGCACTGCTCTTCAGGCTCACCGACGGCAAACTGACTGCGGCCCTTTCGGTGGATGCTCCGCGAGAGTTCGCCATGGCGACCCGCCTTGTCGAGAGCGGTGCTCAGGTGGGCCGGGACGTTCTCGCCGACACAAGCGTGGAGTTGCGCGAACTGAATCGGGCGGCACGCGAGAGAACAACAGCGGCATGACAGAGAGCCCTGATCGCGGAGTGATCAGCGGTGCCGCTAGGGCCGATCACTCATCCGCTCCGCCGCGCCACTGGTTCGGCGACGATATGCACCAACGGTCGCCTGCTCTGCTGGATCGAGAACATGTCGAAGACTGGGTAGGACGCCAACGCAGGCACCGCGATCGAGTCGCATCTCCCAACCAGCGGTCAAGTCGGCTCGGGACGCCGGGTGGCCAATCTCCTTCGGCCATCACACACGGCAACAGGAAAGCCATACCCGAGGTCCCTGGGTGATTCACAGCCTGCGGCCGACGGCGCAAATCACACTCCAAGAAAGGTAAGAAATGAGCGTTCAGAGACTTGGTTACATGGGCTTCGAGGTTGCGGATGTGCCCGCATGGCGCGCCTTCATGACGGAAAAACTGGGGGCCATGGAGGCCTCGAGCAGCGAGAATTCGGCGCGGTTCAGGATTGACTCCCGCAGCTGGCGCCTGATGGTCGAAAAGGGACCGTCGGATGACATCTCGCTCTCGGGCTACGAGGTCGAGAGCGAGGACTCGCTACTCGCGATCAAAAAGCGTCTCGAAGCGCATGGAATCGAGGTGACAACAGAGAGCGGCGAGTTGGCGGACGATCGCGGTGTCCTCGGACTGATTTCGTGCACGGACACGGCAAACACCCGGGTCGAGATCTACTATGGCGCGACGGAGCTGTTCGAGAAGCCGTTCATCTCGCCGACCGGGGTCTCGGGCTTCACGACCGGCGACCAGGGGTTCGGCCACTACGTGCTGGCTGTGCCGGATATAGATGCTGCCCTGGATTTCTATGTCAAGGGCCTGGGCTTCCATCTCTCCGACATCATCGACTGGAAGCTCAACGATGAACTGACGGTCAAACTCCACTTCCTGCACTGCAACGGTCGACACCACACCCTGGCGCTCGCCGGTCTCCCGGGAGCAAAGAAGACTCACCACTTCATGCTCGAGACCAAGCATATGGATGACGTGGGCCTTGCCTACGACAAGTTCGATGCGGACGGGACAGTGGTCATGACGCTTGGCCGCCACACCAATGACCACATGCTCTCATTCTACGGCGCGACCCCCTCCGGATTTGCCGTCGAATACGGCTGGGGCGCTCGCCAGGTCGAACCAGGCTGGTCCGTCGTGCGCTACGACAAGATCAGCATCTGGGGTCACAAATTCGTTGCCGAGCGCGACAGGCAAGTGAGCAGCAACGCAATCGAGGATGAATTGATTGACATCGATGCCACGCTGAGCGCCCCGGCGCAAGCGTAAGACGAACCGAACTCACAAGACGAAGAAAGGGATTCAGATGGGTTGGCTGGAAGACAACGTCATGATCGTCACCGGCGGAGGGTCGGGCCTAGGCCGGGCGCTGGTCGAGCGATTCCTGGGAGAAGGAGCCCGGGTGGGTGTCCTGGAGAAGTCGGCGGAGAAGGCTGAGAAGCTTGCCAACGACTTCGGCGAGGATGTCCTCGTGGTCGAAGGCGACGTGCGCAAGTACGACGACAATGCGCGCGTCGTCCAGGAAACGGTTCGCCAGTTCGGTCGCCTCGACACGTTCGTCGCGAACGCCGCGATCTGGGACTTCTCGACGAAGATGGTCGATATCCCGGTGGACCGACTGGACGCCCTCTTCGACGAAATGTTCCACATCAACGTCAAGGGCTACTTGCACGGTGCACGTGCGGCGGTCGAGGAGCTCGCCGCCACCGGAGGCTCGATCATCTACACCGTGTCGAACGCCGGCTTCTACCCCGGCGGCGGCGGCCCGCTCTACACCGCGTCGAAGCACGCGGTAGTCGGGCTGATCAAGGAACTGGCCTTCGAACTCGGCCCCAAGATCCGCGTCAACGGGGTGGCTCCGGGCGCAATGCCCACCGATCTGAGAGGACCTGGTTCGCTCGGAATGGGCGAAACCACCATCACCTCAGTGCCGCTCGGCGATCTGGTCAAACAGTGCACCGTGCTGCAGGAGCTGCCCGAGGCGGCGGACTACACCGGGCACTACGTTCTGCTGGCTTCGAAGGCGAACTCGAGGACGGCAACCGGCGCGATTATCAACTGTGACGGCGGGATGGGGGTGCGCGGCTTGGCCGAGACGGCCGGCGGAAACGACCTGTAAAAAGCAGCCCTCGGAAAGGAAGAAACAACAGCGAACGACACCAGGCCCACTTTCGGTACCCGACGCCCTCGCCGAAACACTCAACAATGACCACGTTTGGCTGAAGAAGGCCGACAAGATGACCTTCGGGGTGACACATGTGTACACCGGGAAGCTAACCCTCGTCGTCCGCATGGACTTCGGCAGGGGCGTCATGTCCGACGTCGTCGAACATGCCAACGCGGACGACGCGCCACCCAGCGAATTCGTGCTCACCGGTGAACAGCGAGAACTGGCGGCGCATGCTGGTGACAGGCGAGCTCACCGTCAACATCGCGCTGGTCACCAAGCAGATCTCGGTGAAGGGGAAGATGGGACCCCTGCTGAAGGACATCCCACAGTTCAAGTACATCATCGTCAAGTTGAGCGAGCTCGGGCCCCGCGCATTGGATCAAGAGGCCACTTGACCTGGCTACCTTCCGAAGTCTCGGGTAGGTCCTTCCCGAACCTCCGGGATAGCAGTCGGTGACCACGGTGCCGGGATCCCCTCCGGGCCCACATTGTGGTTACCCAGCCGCTCATGGCGCGAGTCTGGTTTGTTGGGGAGACTGGACCGTGACAGCGAAGTCGCTGATCTAGGGAACAACATGGAAATCGACACCGTGAGGGTGCTGCGGCAGAGTCCGGGCATCACGACGACTCTGGCCCTGTCGGGCGAGACCCGTGAACGTGTGGTTGTCCGGCGGGTGGATCTATCCATGACGTTCCCATGGAGTTGGCACTGGCTCGAAGGTGAGCTGGAGGCCATGCGCAGGGCGAGGCTGCCACACGTCATCCCCACCCAGATTGCACACAAAGGACCCGACCACGTCGATCTCGTCCGCCCATTCATAGCTGGTCTCGACATTCGAGAATGGTCTGCGCAGGAGTCACCCCAATCGCTCGACGTCCAGCTCCAGCTGATGTGCAACCTGTTCTACGCACTGGCTCGTCTGCACCGAATGGGAATCGCTCACGGCGGGGTGAAGCCAGCGAATATCATGCTCGCGGAGGGCACCAATCAGCTCGTTCTCCTCGACGCCAGCGTGACGCGGACTCAATTGGCTGCCGTGACCCATCCCGTCGAGGGGCCGGAAGGTCGATATCTGCTTCCGGAAAGTCCCGGACTCGCACACCCGGCGGCGGGCTTCACGGCCGACATCTTCGCAGCGGGGTGGGTACTCCTCGAGTCGACCGCGGAGGGAAATCGGACGGCCAGCGCGTTGCGTAGGGCGAACCCTCGTATCGGTACCCACGCAGAGCTGTCACACCTGGTCGATATCGTCGGCCTCCCGGCTACGCTGCGCCCGATATTTCTCAAGCTGCTGAGCCCACGGGCAGCGATCCGCTACGAAAGCGCCGACGAGGTGCTCGCAGCGCTCGAGGCGGTGGTCGCGACCGGCGGTGGGGAGAGCGCTCTCGCGTCTGCTGTCGCGCCGCCCCGGCAGTGCGGATCGCTCGCCTACGTGGAGCCGCCGTTGGTAGGCAGGCATGACGAACTCGCCACCCTCACCGCATGTGCCGACGGCGCGAGCCGATCGTCCGGCGCGGTCACATGCCTGAGCGGTGAGTCAGGAGTCGGCAAGAGCCGCCTGCTCGACGCCGTCGCCACGCACGCCTCGACGGCCGGGGTGACCGTGATGCGTGCCGGCGCGTTCGACCACGCGGCGGCCCGTCCCCTCGGCCTGTTCGCCGGCCCTTTCCGCGACGTGGTCGCCTACTTGACCGCGCACCCGCGCGAGGCCGAGCGGGTGCGCGGAGAAATGGGTGAGCTGCTCCCGGCAGCACTCGAACAGATACCGGAGCTGACCGCTGCCTTCGGCGATCCACCCGCGGCGAAGAACTCCGACAGCGGATTCGGCGATCACGCGGTAGCCGCCGCCCCGACTGCCGTCGCTCGACTTCTTCGCTCCGTCTTCACCAAGGAACAACCTGGACTGATCGTGGTCGACGACTGTCAGTGGGCCGACGATCTCAGCTGGCAGGTGCTCGCCAAACTAGCTTCGACGATAGCGATGGAGGAAACGCGATCCCAGTCGAACGTGTCGTTGATATGTTCGTGCCGAACGGAAGCTGTTGCGCAAGTGAGGGCCTGGGAAATCAGTGATATCGAGTTTCTCGACCTTCAGCCGTTGTCCGCAGCCGATACGGAGGAATTGATCCGGTCGATCGGTGACCGTATCCCCGACGAGATCATCCCCTATGTCACGAAGTACTCCAAAGGCAATCCGCTCGAAACCATGCTGGTTTTCCAGGCGCTCGTCGACTCGTCGGCGTTGACGCGCGAGTCGGGTCGATGGGTGATGGACGAGAATGGGATGGCGTCACTCCCGCTGCCGTCGCAATCCCGCGATTCCGACGCCGCGTCGGGGAGGGACAGTGTGCTCGTCTCGTCACGGCTGAGTCTATTGTCGCCGGACACACAGCAGGCGATACGTCAGGGCGCGGTGCTGGGACGCCGGTTCTCGTCCAGGCTTCTGTACGCGGCACTGGCGGCGAGCCCCACGGACGTCGATCAGCTCCTCCTGGAGGCAACCCAGCACGGAATCGTGCGCGGCATCGCGGACGGCGGCCACGCCGAGTTCGAATTCACGCACGATCGGCTCCGCGAAGCCGTGCTGAGAACCTTGACCGACGACGCCCGGCGCGAGCTGCATCTGCGCGCCGCACAGGCACTCGAAGGCGTCCCTGCGGTTCGGGCCGACTACGACATCGCGTATCACTTCGACCGCTCCGGCCGAGCCGCATCTGCAGTGCCGTACGCCCTACGTGCGGGCGAGGCGGGACTGAGGCACAATGCGCTCGACGTCGCGGAAGGCAACTTCAAGATCGCTGAAACGGGACTGGCCCTGTGCGAGTCGGCCGACGACACCGCGAGATTCCGTGTTCACGAAGGACTCGGCACAGTCCACATGCTCCTTGGGAACTACGATCTGGCCGCGAAGGAACTGGCGTGGGCATACGAGCTGACCCGTGCGCGCTCGGGACTCGACTCTTCACGGGTTGCCACTCTGCTCGGCGAACTCGCGTTCAAGACAGGCCGATTCGATGATGCCGCGGAGTGGATGCGACAGAGCATGCACGACATCGGGCTTCGCTTGCCCCGGAGTTCCATACTCGCCGCCGTATTCGCGGTCGGCGAGGTGGGTCTGCTTACCCTTGGTTGGCTCTCTCGCCGAATCCGGCCGGGCCGAGCCGGAACAGAGCGTGACCGCCTGGCCGCCCGCATCCACAACCGGCTGCTATACGAATGGTGGTTCGTCAGGTCACCGATCTGGCTGGTATTGGCCATCCTCCGTGGCGTGCGTTTCGCGAATGCCGCAGGAAGCACGCGTGAGCGGGCACAGGCATACTCCACCGCTGCCGTGATTTCCGGTGTAGCCCCCGTCCTTGCGCCGCTGGCGTTGCGCCTCGCCGACCGCTCGCTGCGACTGCGCCAGACGGCGGGCGAAGGCTGGGGCATCGCCCAGTCGCACCATTTCCGGGGATTCGTTCTCTACGCTGCCAACCGGTACGACGAGGCGATCGCGGCGTTCGACACCGCAATCGCCGCCTTCGACACTGTCGGGGATCGTTGGGAACAGGTAGCCGCGATGTGGCAAAAGGCGCTGTGTCTGGCTCGACAAGGGAAACTTCACGATGCGGGAGTGCTTGCGCGTGACACCTACTGGGAGGGCAAGCGCAGAGGCGATCGGATCGGCGCGGGGACCGCCCTCGCGATCTGGGTCTCGTGCCTGCCGGGTGAGGTGAGCATGGAGACGATCTCTCGTGAACTGCGGCAGACGAATTCGGGCGACCGCCACACGATGGCGATGTTGCATGCGGCGCGGGCCTGGCGACTTTTCCACGCGGAGCAGGACGTGCAGGCTGTGGACGCGTTTCGGCAGGCAGACGAGCTGATCCGCGGTTCGGGCATCAGGAATCATTTCCTCGCACCGATCCTGACCGCGCACCTGCAGGTCCTTCGCCTCTCGCACGACGCCGCACCTGCCTGGTGGACGGAGGAACGCCGGCTCCAGGCCACGGCCGCACGACGGCAGCTCACTCGTGCCCGGTGGTCGGCCATCGTCTTCTGGGGCGAGCGGCCCGCGGTTCTGCGGGAATGGGCGTTGATGTCGTTTTCGCGGGGACACAAGTGGCGCGGCCGCATGATCTTGGCCGCAGCATCTCGCAGCGCATTCCGATACTCGGCGCAAGGCGAACTCGCCGCATGCGCTCTGGTCGCTACACTGGTGGGGCTCACACCCCGACGAGGGCCGCTCAGCGCGCTGGCGCCGGTGACCGAACTGTGCCGACCGCTGGGTATCCGGGTGGATCGCGGGATCGTCGAGTCGGCGCACTCGCGAGACGCCCTCGTCGGCAGGGGCTCAGCCCGGCACCAGGCCCTGCTCGACGCTGTGAGCAGCATCGTCGCCTCCGAAGACATCGACGAGGTTCTCGACAAGCTCCGAGACGCAACTTTCGCGACGACCACCGCGCGCCGAGTCGAGATCTCGCGCCATACACCGGTGAGCGTCGATGCGATCAGAGTTCCGAACGCGTCTCCAGCGTCGATGCTCGGGGATTCGGGGGCGGCCGGTGAGGCCCGCGAAATGAAGTTGACGGAGCGCATCATCAAGCCGGTCGTCGGGAACGATGTCACCGAAACCGCGGTCGTCGCGGCCTTTCCCCTCGGTGAGAGCGAGCACCACGGGCCGACCATGGAGGTGCTGGCCGCGCTGGCGGGCGCCGTCATCGAGCGGGAGGGCCTTCGGCGAGCGTCCATGGAACGGATAGTGGAAGTGCAGGAGGCCGAGCGCGGGAGAATCGCACGTGATCTGCACGACGAGTTCGGCCACCTCTTCGCGGGCGTGATGGACGGACTCAGTGCTCTACAGAACTCCGAAGACGCCACCACACGCCAGACTGCGACCGATGTCCGCACGATCGTCCGACAAGGGATACAGGTGGCCCGGACTGTCGCGTGGTCATTGCGGCCCTCGGGGCTCGACGATCTAGGGCTCACCGGCTGCATCGAGCAGTACGTGGAAGATTGCCGGCAGATGTACCCGATCCGGATCGAACTCACCGCAACGGGACAGCCGATATCCGTTCCGCCGGCGGTCACGACCGCAGTCTTTCGTATCGTGCAGGAAGCACTGACCAATATCGGCCGACACAGTCGCGCCGGGGAGGCGAGTGTCATGATCGTGTCCTCGGCAGACACCCTGCGGGCCGTGGTCGAGGACAACGGGACCGGATTCGACCTCGACCTGGTCGGACAGCGCAGGTCGCTGGGATTGATCGGAATGCGGGAACGGGCCCGGCTGGTAGGCGGACGGATGTCCGTCGAGTCCCGACCAGGACAAGGTACGACGATAATGGTGGAGGTGCCGATCAGACGATGATCAGCGTTGTGGTGTGTGACGACCATGGCATTATCCGGTCCGGGATCCAGAGGATCCTCGAGACCACGACGGACTTTCACCTGGTGACGTCCGCACCGACCGGAGAACTTCTCCTGCAAGCAGTGCGAGACTTCGCGCCGGAACTGGTGGTGCTCGACATCCGACTGTCCGACTGCAACGGCCTCGACCTGTTGGAACAGATTTCAGCCATCTCGCCCGAGACCCGTGTCGTGATGCTCAGCATGTACGGCGCCAGGGGGTACGTCGAGAAGGCGAAGACGCGGGGTGCGCGAGGGTACATCACGAAGGAATGCCTCGACGAGGAGCTCGTGTCTGTCCTCTACGCCGTGATGAAGGATGAAGGATTTGTCTCGTTTCGAGCCGACACCACCGAACCCGGCGGCTCCGAAGGCCTGCTCGAGGCCAATATCGACTCTCTTTCTTCAAGGGAGCTCGAGGTAATGAAGCTGATCGCCTCCGGCCTCACCAACACCGAGATCGCGGAGGAACTGACGGTCTCCCCGCGCACCGTCGAGAGCCACCGAGCCAGCATTCAACGCAAGCTGCTGATCCGCACCCGCGCCGAACTGGCCCGAGTAGCCCGGGACGCAGGCCTTTTGGACTAGAGCGTGTCTGCTTAATGTTCGGGAATTGATGCGTGATGCTGGGTATGTGTTGCGCGCCGACGAGATCCCCGATGACCTGTGGGCTGTGATCGAGCCCGTCCTACCCGCACTGGCGGGCCGAAGGGGGCGTCCGTGGAACGACCACCGGTTGACCCTGGAAGGAATCGCCTGGCGGTTCCGAACCGGATCACCGTGGCGCGATCTGCCCGAATACTTCGGCCCGTGGCAGTCGATCTGGGAACGGCATCGCCGCTGGTCGGACGACGGCACCTACATTCGGATGTTCGCCGCGGTGCGGGCGGCAGCCCCCGAACGAGAGGAACAGCTCGAACGTCTGCTGTCGATCGACTCGACGATTGTCCGCGCACACCAACATTCGGCTGGCGCCCTGACCGATGCGCACACAGGGGGCTCGGTCGAATGACAAGAATCTGGCCAACGAACCCGCAGACCACGCACTCGGCCGCTCCCGCGGCGGGCTGAGCACCAAGATCCACGCCCTCACCGATACCTTCTGCTGCCCGCTGACGCTGCTGCTCTCGCCGGGACAGGCAGGCGACAACCCCTACCTGGCGCCGCTGCTCGACGCGCACCGCGCCCACGACACCGCAGCGTTCCGCCTGCTGGCCGACAAGGCGTACTCGCACCCGAGCACCCGAAAGAACCTGCGGGAACGCAGAATCTCGCACACCATCCCCGAACGCTGCGACCAGATCCGACGCCGCAAGACGAAAGGATCGGACGGGGGTCGACCGCCGGCGTTCGACAAGGACCGCTACCGCGAACGCAACGCCGTCGAGCGTGGTTTCGGGCGTCTCAAGCAGTGGCGTGGCATCGCCACTCGATACGACAAGTACGCCACCACCTTCCTTGGTGGCGTACTCTTCGCTGCGCTCGTCATTCATCATCGTGTCCGTAAATAGCAGACACGCTCTAGAAACTAGACTGTGCCGGACTGCCTGCGTCAATTCACGCCGCGCGTCGACCCTTCCCAATACGGCGCTCGGAGCTTGAACTTCTGGATCTTGCCCGTCGCGGTATGTGGAATCGAGTCACGAAACTCCACCGAAGTCGGCGCCTTGTAGCCCGCCAGGTGCTGCTTGCAGTGTGCGATGATCTCGGCCTCGGAGACTGTGGAGGGACCCGTGGTGACCACCAGCGCCTTGACGGTCTCGCCCCATTTCTCGTCCGGTACGCCGATCACCGCGACCTGGGTCACACCGGGATGGCTGAAGATGCATTCCTCCACCTCAATCGACGACACATTCTCGCCACCGGTGACGATCACATCCTTCTTTCGGTCGGAAATCGTCAGTTGGCCCTCGCCGTCGATCATCCCGCCGTCTCCCGTGTGGAACCAACCATCACGCAGCGCCTCGTCCGTCGCCTCGGGGTTGTTCCAGTATCCGTTCATCACGACGTTCGAACGCGCCAGAACTTCACCCGAGTTGGAGATATGAAGCCGTGCACCGAGGGCGGGAAGTCCGGCGCGGGTCAGTCTGTGCGCTCGTTCCTCAAGATCAAGACCGTCATCCGCAGGCAGCGACCGGTTGAAAGTCAGCAGCGGCGATGTTTCCGTGAGCCCGTAGATCTGCTGCAGTTCCCACCCCAACTCGCTGCTCAGGCGCGCGATGGTACGGCTGGGCGGAGGAGCGCCGGCGCACACCACCCGCACCCGATCGCGACCAGGAATCTCTCCATGCCAGGACCGGGCAGCATCGAGCACCGCGTTCCACACCGCCGGAGCCCCGCACATCAACGTCACACCGTGTTCCTCCACCCGCCGGAGGATTTCGGTGCCGTCGACCTTGCGCAACACGATCTGCTTCGCGCCCAGTCCCGCCATCCCGAACGGCATCCCCCAACCGTTGCAGTGGAACATCGGCAACGTGTGCATGTACACATCGCGTTCCCACGCACGGGTGTGCATCGCGAGTGTGACGGCATTGACCCAAAGATTACGATGAGTCATCTCGACACCCTTCGGGCGCGCGGTGGTGCCGGAGGTGTAGTTGATTGTTGCCGTCGACTCCTCCGTGGGCGACGCCCAGGGGGCCGGCTCCGTATCGAAGCGCATCAGATCCGCGTCTGTGTGCTTCCCGAGTACGAACCGGTGCCGAACCTTGATACCCGACAACGCCTCTTCCAGCTCGGGATCGACAAGAAGCACTGACGCGCCGCAATCTCCGACGATGTAATCGACCTCCGCCGGAGACAGACGGAAATTGATCGGAACACAAATCCGGCCGCTCGCCGGCACCGCGTACAAGAGCTCGAGCAGTCGGGCCGAATTGTGGCTGACGACGGCGACCCGTTCGCCGACCCTGATGCCCAGACGGTCGAATCCTGCTTGCCAGGCACACACGCGGTGGGCGAGTTCCCGAAAAGTCACCTGCCCGACCGACTCGCCCGGTTGTTCCGGCTCGTCGATCACGGCCACGCTGTCAGGGAAACCGGCCGCTCCCCGCTCCAGAAAGTCTGTAACCGTAAATGGGATGTGCATCGGTCCACCTCCACGACAACGTCAACGTCACTGCCACACCGCGTGGCCACACCACACGGTATCGAGCGGCAGCCGAGTTAACTTCCGTAGTTTTCCCGGATGTTCGTGGGCGGCCGTGGATCGTTGAATGGTGGAACACGATCTGTCGCCGCACTGTTGAGCACGCACACGAAGCCGTGTCGAACAGTGGATCGACAGGAACCGGAGGTTGTGATGGTGCTGCCAAACCTCGTTGCGGCAGAAGAGGACACCTACAGCCGCGTGCTGTGCGATCAGCACGACGGAGTGTTGCGCGTGACGTTGAATCGGACCACTGCGCTCAATGCCATCAATGCGACCATGGCCAAGCGGCTACAGCAGCTGTGGTCGCTGGTTCGGGACGACGCGAGCATCCACTCGATCATCGTGTCCGCGGCTGGTGTCGAAGCATTCTGCATGGGGTTCGACGCAGAAGACCCGCCCCAGCCACTTTCCTGCGGCGGCAACGCCCTGGGATGGGAAGCTTTTGCCATCAGCCCGAAGGAATGCGGCGTCGACAAACACCTGATCGTGACCGTGAACGGCATCGCCTGTCGAGAATCATTCCGATTCTTGCGTGATGCCGATGTCGTCGTCGCGTCCAGCAACGCCTCCTTCTTCGAGCCGCCTCGTTTCACCCCTGCAGATGATGTGAGCAACAGGGAGGGTGGATTGCCAGCAGGACTTCGCACGATCTGCGCCACAAACCCGACCGTGCACAACCCTGTGACGGCATTACAAGCGCACCATGCGGGCCTGGTTCACGAAGTGGTCCCGCTGGCGTCGCTGCGAGGTACCGCCGAACGCCTTGCCCACAGGGCATGACCGTCGACTCCTGACCCCTTACTTCCCCAATGACTGCAATCTTCTACGGAAGACACCGCGCATGACTGTCACGACGATAGGGAGTTCCAGCCACACGATCGACGTAGACGGCATCACGACGCACTATCACAAGGCAGGACCCGGCGATCCCGTGTTGCTGTTGCACGGACCCTGGACCGGGGGTGTCAGCTTGGGCGAACTGGCAGCACACGATCCTGCCACTCGCCGCCAACCATCACGTTTTGGCCCCTGATGTTGTCGGGTCGGCGGCCCGTAGCTGACGGACAAGAACCGGGTGTCAGCGACACCTGGCGACCGACGATCCCGCATATCCGCGCGCTATCACGTTCTGTCCGTGCAGTTTGCAATCAATCCGGCCTACCGCCGGAACGTACTGAGAGGTCCACGTCATGCTCGACCGAATCTTCACAACCCTCCTCACTCTGGCTGGCGTCGCGGCCGACGGCAGGTACATCTCGCTCGTCGACAACGACATCGCCGGTACCGCAGACCTGGACGAGACGCCCACTGGTCGGTTGGCGCAGGCCGGACCGCAGAGCACGTTATCGGACAGATAGCGCCAGGCCTGTTTCACGGCGCTCCGATCGTGAAATATGCTGTACACCACACTATTTAGGGCCCAACACGCGGTGATGAACTGCGCATTCGTTATGACCGGAGTGCTGATTGTCGTCGGAGCGATCGGGCGTGAGAGAGTTTGTTCCCATCGCCGACTACGCATTTCCTGGGGGGACGGCTTGACTGTCTCCGAGATCTGGGAATCCCGGGACGTCCACGACAACCCTTCGACGAGGTGATCCGACCGAAGCTACCTCATCAGATCCCTCCGCCCGCCGTCTTCGAGTTGATCAACACGATCACCCGGTAGGGCGCGGAGCGCCCGACCCACCCACGAACTTTGGAGAAGTCGATGTCCATAGCTCTGACGCACGCTGCCGAGGTCCAGCAGTCCGGCGTGAACGGCCGCATCTCGCTCGAACGCAACCACAAACGAATCCGGGTGTTCTTCGCAGGTCACGTGATCGCGGACACCACCCGCGCGGTGTACCTGTTCGAGAAGGGGCACCTGCCGGTCTACTACATCCCCCGCGACGACGTGCGCACCGACTCCCTCGAGCCCCTCGACGCCACCACGTGGTGCCCGTGGAAAGGCAAGGCCAGGTACTGGGATCTCGTCGTCGACGATCGGCGGGCCGAGCGGTCGCTGTGGGGTTACGACGAACCGCTGAAGGACTCCCTCGATCTCAGCTGGTATGTCGCTTTCTACTGGCACAAGATGGACGCCTGGTACGAGGAGGATCAGCAGGTGTTCGTGCACCCGCGCGACCCTTACTTCCGCGTCGACGTCCTGCCGTCCTCCCGGCACGTGGAGGTCTTTATCGGCGACACCCTCGTCGCCGACACCACCCATCCACGCTTGCTGTTCGAGACCTCACTACCAGTTCGCTACTACATCCCTCGCATCGACGTCCGCTCCGAGTTCTTCACCGGCTCCGACGCCAAGACCTCCTGCCCGTACAAGGGCACGGCCTCGTACCTGTCGTTCACCGGATCGGACGACAGCGACCCCGTCGAGGACGCCGCCTGGTACTACCCGTTCACGACCGCGGAGGCTTCGGGCATCGGCGACCACGTGTCGTTCTACCCCGACGGCGCCAGGATCGTCGTCGACGGCGCCCCGGTGGAGGGCTGTCCGACGCCTCTGTGAACTTCGTACCTTGACCGGTGTCGCTGCGGCCGGTTCATGGTCGTTTGCTCTGGTTTCGGTCGGGTGGTGCGGGTTTCGCGATGTAGTCCTGGCCCGGCATGATCCCGGAGTTGCCCCGGGCGTCGTAGAAGTTGAGGTGGCGGTCCCCAGCTCGAGACCTGCCATGTCGTAAGTGTCGGGCGTTCCTCCAAGAACTCCGACAGCAGGGGACCGCCGTGAAGAAGAATAGCCAGAACCAGACCGTGCCCGCGATCCCGGAGCGGGTGAGCGTGGCGATGGCCAAGATCGCCGAAACATGCACGAGGGCCGCCGTCGGCGGCCTGCAGGCGATGCAGGCGATGATGGACGCCGAGGTGACCGCCCCGGCCGGGCCGAGAGGCCGTCGCGACCGGCAGCGCATCGCGGGTGCGCCATGGCCGCGAACGCGGCTCGGTGACCCTCAGCGGGCGTCGGATGCCCGTGACCCGGCCGCGGGTGCGGGCCGCCGACAGCGCCGGGGAACGGCCCACCCCGTCGTACGAGCTGGTCACCTCCACCGAGATCCTGGGGAAGATGGCGATGGAGGAGATGCTCGCCGGGCTCTCGACCCGCCGCTACACAGCCGGTCTCGAACCGGTCGGACGGCGAGCCGCCGAGACATTCTCGGCGACAAGCAAGTCCGCCGTCTCACGCAGGTTCGTGAAGTTGACCGAAGCCGCCCTGACTGAGCTGCTCGCCGCGGACCTGTCCGGGCTGGATCTGGTAGCGTTGATGATCGACGGGGTCCACTACGCCGAGTCGTGCTGCATCGTCGCCCTGGGCATCGATATCGACGGGGACAAGCACCCGTTGGCGCTGGTGGAGAGCTCGACGGAGAACGCGACGCTGGTTGCGTAAGGCGGTGGTCGACGTCCTCGATCACCCGGTGATCCAACATTGTCAGCTACACAAGATACGAGACGTGAAAAATCATCTGCCGCGACGACTTCGGAGCAGTGTCGGGCGGAATATGGCGGACACCAACCATGCCGATTCGGCGCTCGAGGCCGAGGCCGCGCTGCCCGCCCTGGCGAAGGAACTCGACCGTACCCATCTCGCGGCGGCCGCGAGCCTGCGCGAGGGACGCGACGGGACACTCACGGTGCTGCGATTGGGTGTGCCGCCCACTCTCGCCCGTACGCTGCGCTCGACCAACGCGACCGTCATGTATCGGAGTCACGAAGGTCAAGTAGAACTTTTCTCGACTCACCGTTCTCGACTGCTTCGTGAGCTAAAGCGATTTCATCTAGCGGGAACGTGAGATGAGGCAGTGGGGTTAGTGCCTGCTCGGCAAGTGCGTCGGTGATGCTCTGCGCGGCGAGGGAGAGGGCTGAACGACTATGTGTATAAAGAAGGAAGAAACGGAGCCCGAGACCTGCAGCCATGCACTCGCGGATAGGGATCGAGAGTTCGCGACCGTCGGTGGCATAGGTGGCGATGCTTGCACCAGGTGCCGCGACAGCTAGGTCGATGTTCCAGTTGTCCACGATGGCGACTTCTACAAAGATGTCCACGCCGTTGGTGAAGGCTGTGATCTGGTCGGCAACGTCGTCGTCGCGGTAATTTACGACGAAGTCTGCGCCTGCCTGTCGTGCGAGTTTAGCTTTGTCGGGCGTGCTCACTGTAGCGATGACAGTGGCACCCGCCCATCGCGCGAGTTCGATCGCGAAGTGGCCTACAGCGCCGGCGCCACCTGCAATCAAGACTTTCTTGTGCGTCACCGGTCCTGCATGCAGTAGGCACTCGTGGGCGGTCATGGCCGGAATTCCCAGACACGCACCCAGTTCGTCGGAAGCTGAGTCGGGCAACGCCACGGCTTGATTCGCGGGAACGAGGGTATATTCGGCGGCCGTACCCCATCTGCTGCCCAGCGCCGCAAGCCAAAGCCATACACGTTGGCCGATACGGCCTTCATGGACTCCTGGTCCCACTGCAACTATCCGACCGCACCCGTCCATATGAGGAATTTGGAAGTCGTCTATCGGGCGCGGAGTCTTGCCGCTGCGGGTCTTTACATCAGAGGGATTCACTGCGGAAAAGGAGACTCGAACGAGAACCTGCCCGGGACCCGGTTCAGGCTTCTCGCATTGGATGATGGAGAGAACATCGGAAGCCTCTCCGGACTTGTGGTACGTCGCTGCGCGCATCTGCATTTCTTAACTGCCGTTCGATCGGGTAGGGATAGAGCCCCGTGAAGTGGTGTAAATCGTTGTGCGCCGGGAACTGTGATGTTGGGGAGTATGCCGTAAGTGTGGTTGTTTCGTCCAGCACCATCGCCTGGGCGGGTGCGTCAGCCGCGATGACTGTCGGCGCAGGCGGGCGGAGCCCGGCAGTGGATTCCTCGGACAGGTAGCGGCGTTGGGATACCTGTCACTCGTCGTGCGCCTCGATCAACACACACCTCGCCAGACGCAGCAGCGCTGCAGGGTTGGGGAAGATACCGACGACGTCGGTTCGACGTTTGACCTCTTTATTCAGGCGCTCGATGATTTGGTCGACCATATCTTGCGCCAGTGTGCCTCCGGGAGGTCCGCGAACGCCGTGGTCTCCTCCTTTGCATTCGTTTAACATCGCTGCCACCGTGGGGAATTGAGATTCCAACATCACTGCGACGGTAGCGACACGATCACGCACCAGCGGCCCCCGTCGGCTGGCTGAAAATGACGCGTACAGCGGCCGCGACCATCTCGGATTGACACTGTCACCGATTCGCGGAACCCGATTTACACCACCCCATGGGACTCACCCTTGGAGTACTCGGTGGACTGACTTCGATGCGTGGGTATTCCGTAGTTTTTACGGATGTCCGGGATTGGGACCAAGCCCACACTGGTCAAAACAGCGCCACGGCAAGCTCGGTCGGAGGGAAAGTTATGAGCACGGAAGTGCCCCCAGAGGATAATTCAATCGTCGCGAACGGTATCAGGACGAACTACCTCGAGGCTGGTAGCGGTCCTCCTGTCGTGCTGATCCACGGGTCGGGTCCGGGGGTCACTGCCTATGCGAACTGGCGGCTCACGATCCCGGCACTCGCGGAACGGTTCCGCGTGCTTGCCCCCGATATGGTCGGGTTCGGTGGGACCGAACGGCCCCCTGGCGTGGTGTATGACCTCAAGACCTGGGCAGACCAGGTGGTGGGTTTCCTTGACGCGCACGGCATTGAGCGGGCGTCCCTGGTTGGCAACAGCTTCGGCGGGGCAATCGCGCTGCGGGTCGCCACGCAGCACCCGGAGCGTGTCGGGCGGCTGGCGCTCATGGGCAGTGCGGGTGTTTCCTTCCCGCTCACCGATGGCCTCGATGCGGCATGGGGTTACCAGCCATCGATTGAGAACATGCGTCGACTGCTCGACATCTTCGCGTACTCGCGCGAGCTCGTGACCGACGAGCTGGCCGAAGTGCGGTACCGCGCGAGCATCGAACCGGGCATTCAGGAGGCATTTTCCACGATGTTTCCCGAACCGCGGCAGAACGGCGTGGATGCACTGGTCACTCCCGAGGAGGACCTGGCACGCCTGCCTCATGAAACGCTCGTCATTCACGGCCGCGAGGACCGCGTCGTACCACTGTCGAGCTCCATTCGACTCATGGAAGTCATCCCCAAGGCCCAGCTACACGTCTTCGGCCGCTCTGGACACTGGACACAGATCGAATGGGCCGAGAAGTTCAACCAGCTACTCAACGACTTCCTCGCCAACTAGCCCAATATCGCATGCCTTGGGTTGCGTGTTCCCGTTCATTCCCGGCCCCCGGGGAGTGCGTGGGCTAGTACTGCAACGGCACTTATGGCAGGTGACCGCGGGTTCGATAGTGGGAGGTGCGGGCCTGGTGTTGTCGGCGTCTCCGCCAGTGTGACCAGGACCAGGTGTGCTCGTCGGGGTGGGCGTGTCGCAGGATCAGATACACGAGTAGGCGGCGGATCTCGGGTACCGTGTAGCCGATCATGTCCTGATCATCGGTTCCGATTCCCCTTTTATGGCTTCGGTTTTCGTGCCTGCGAGCCAGGCGAGGGCGAGCATCGACAGGGTGATGTGGGCGTACCAGGCCCGGTAGGTGCGTACCTAGACTGGTCGAGGCCGGCCTCGTTCTTGGCCTGTTGGAAGCATTCCTCGACCCGCCACCGCGAGCCGGCGACGGTGGCGAGTTCGGTGAGCGTGGTGCGGCGGGGTCCGGCGCAGATGTAGTACGCGATCTCGGTCGGATCCGACAGTGATCGGCGGGCGAGCAACCAGTGCCCGCGCCCGGGTGCCCAGGCGATCCGGATCGGGATCCGGACCCAGGAGTACTCGCGTCGGCCGTGGGCGCCGTCGCCGGCGGAGATGCGGCGCCACTGTTTCGGCGGGATCGCGGCGATCATCTCGTCGGCGCGGCCGGCGCGGCCATCCGGGGTGAACACGTCGCCGCCCAGGCGGGTGGCCAGCACGTAGGAAATGTCGCGTTCCTCGAGCCAGACCCGCAGGTACTTCACCTGCCCGTAGGCTTCGTCGGCGGTGGCCCAGGAGAATGGGACCTGTGCGTCGAGGGCGCGTTCGATCATGTGCTGCGCCAGAACGGGTTTGGTCGCGAACTTCACCTCGTCGCCGATCCCGGCGGCGCGGCACCGGTCCCGGTCGGAGGTCCAGGACTCGGGGAGGTAGAGCTCCCGGTCGATGAGCGCGTGCCCGGCGCCGGACGCGTAGGCGAGGAACACCCCGATCTGACAATTCTCCACGCGCCCGATCCTCGCGATGAGCGGAGGCGAACTGGCGGCGCGCGTATACGAGCTAGCTGCTGCCCCAGACCCTCGCAACGAATCAACCCCCGCCGTCATTGCAAGACATGCCGACGCTCTGGAAACGTATCTGCGACTGACCCTCTCCGAGTATGGATCCAAGAATCGCCTATTCATCCTCTTCGAGGACATCAAGCAACCACAACCGCGGCGCTACGCACAGGCGATGGTTCGTGCAATCGCCACCGCGTTCGACCACTGGGAACTCGACGACAACCTCGTCGAATCCATCCAGGTGCTAACCGGGGCACGCGCACCCCGTCCCGGTGCAGTCCACGACGACCACACTACCCAGACTGCGCACCAACAGACCATCGATATCGCACTCGATGCAGCGTGGGCCACAGCCACCATCGAACTCGCCCGAGTTTTACGCGCATCGTCGGCCCGCGACACCCTCATGCACATCGGCCGGGCCAGAACCGCTCTGGCGCCAATCACGGGTAACGAGGATGCGATCGATGCCATCGTTCTCGACTCGACGCTGAAGATCCTCAGTGACTTCCTTACTGGTGTTACCGAGTCCAGCACCGGCGAGTGGCCGATCGAACCTTCTGCGGTCGCTGAACTGGAACATCTCGTGACGCGCTACCGAATCGGTGCACACGGGCTCCACCACTGGGTGGGAGACCGCAAACAAAGTGTCCTCACCGGGTGGGGGCGCCTCGCCCAAGATCTGCTGTTCCTGCGAACCCACCTTGAACGCGCAAGCATCTACCGCGCAGCCGTCGTGCTCGACGACATCCTCGACATCTACACCGCCTCTCGGGCGGTCGAAGTCGTCGCCCGCGAATCCGATCTCGACGGTGTGCGGAGAATGCTTCAGCCGCCGATCGTCGGCAGCTTCGCTGCCCGCGCTGGATTACTCCGCAATCTCGAAGACCACGTCGATGAACTGCAAAAGTGCGTCGACAACCCGCAATCGAATAGCCACGGGCGGGCGGGGGAGGTTCTTCCTGTCGCGCGGATTGTCTTAGAAGCGGCCCGCGACCAGGTCGCGAAGCATGAGCCGCCGGGAAAAACTGTTGGGGCGTCGGCGCCGCTTCCGCCCCCGCTCGCTGACCTGTTCGGCGGCGGAAACGTGCCCAACGCTATCGCCGAACTCGATCCCGAAATCCTAAAGACCCTTGCGATCGGAATCACCGACGCGCGAGACTCCCGGGGCCCCTTCCAACATGTAGCCATCTCCGCGGTATGCGAGAGGATCAAAGACAACCTCAGCGCTAGCCCGGACTACAAGGGCGATATCAAGGACAAGGTCGACTACGTCCTCGAACTCCTCGTCCGATTTCTACACTCGCGCATCAACATCGAGAAAAAGTACAAACCCTACCTTTACAAGCCAAACGCGAGTGAAAACGACTTACACCTGGACCTGTTCGACTATCTCGTGGGTAGTGGTCTGGCCGGATTCGCCCAAATCGAACTAACGAATGTTGCCGGCGGTCGAGCCGATATTCAAGTCGGCTTCGGCGCCTTCCACATCTACCTAGAACTAAAGGCAGACGCGACCAAAGCACGACAGGCCGCCAAGACCGCCTACATACAGCAAACAGTCTCCTATCAAGGCGGCGACATTCGTATAGGATTCCTCATAATCCTCCGCCTCGGTGACGGCAAGGGCGCACCTCCACACCTCAGCGACCTGGTCACACACACCACCACGACAATCGCTGGAAGCGCCCACCCTCGCCACGTTGTCATCGTGGAACTGCCCGGAAACCGCACGGTTCCCTCAAACATGAAATAGAGCGACGACATCCGAATAACTTTCGGGCTCAACGCCGCGCGGCACGGCCGCGCGTTCGGAGCTCGGCCACGCCGAGGTCGTTTACCATCCCCGCGGAATCGGTGTGGCAGGCCACCTCGACGGTGCTGGCGGTCCTGGGGACCTACCCGTGGCGGTTGCGGTCGCTGCGGGTGCTTACCACCGCCGATTTCGACCGCCTCACCGACGCCTTGGACCTCCCGCCGCTCGGGGAGATCTTGACCGCCGACGAGATCGCGCGGTTCGTGGTTCGGGTCGCGTACCCCACGTGTCCGGTGGTGCTGGTGGACGAGGAGCTGGCCCTGATCGCCCCGGCGCGGGCCTACGGTGATTGGCTCGGCGCGCTGGGCCTGCCGGATCTGGCGGGGAAGGCCCGCACGCGCCTGCCCCGAAACGACCGGATTCGGCGCGCGCACCGGCCGCGGCGACAGGAGACCGCCCCAGTACGGTTCCCCGCCGCCTGCCCCGCTGTCCCCAGGGATGCTCAGCTACGCCTCTTCTGTGGGGGAGGAATCGTCTCGGGCGTCCTCGACGCGGGTTGATTCGATCGACAACTGTGCGCGGCTGAGTTGAGCGAACGCATCGGTGCGGTCGTCGGTGAAGAGTGAATTGATTATTTCGGGGCTGAGCGAGACCCCATCCTCGATGAGTTGCTTGGTGACGTGGGCGCGTATCAGCTTCCGAGTCTGGATTTGGTCTTCGTAGTCATCGTTTGAAAGGCGCTTTCGGCGCCGGTCTTGTTTCCAATCGCGGATCAGTACAAGGATCCGGTAGAGAATTTCGCCAGCGGGTCGTATGCCTGCAGCGCTGATGGCGGTGAGTACTGCGTCGAGGGGGTTGGCATAAGTGAGGCTGGTGACGTATATCTCCCCGTCGGAGGCCCAGCCTCGTTCGTTGATGATTCGACTTATCTCTGCCTCGACGGCATTCCTGGCAAGATCCTGTAACGGACCTAGGCTTAGGAAGTAAACCTCTCTTTCGATGTCGGCGAGATTCTTCCATCCGCTGGGAGGGTTGAACCTCTTGTCGACCATCAGTCGATACCACAAATCTTCTGAGTTGAACCTATAGAGCATGTTTGCGCGCGTGATCTGTTTCTCCAGGTCAGTGCTCAGCGCGCAAATGGTGTTGAGATCGGATAGGGCCGCGCTGAGGATCTGGATGGGAGCATTCGGTCCCAGGTTTATCGACACAGCGATTCGTGTGGACATCTGACGAACGTACTTCGGTCAGGTGTCAGGTGGGCCCTGGATGGCACCGATACCTGGGTGATCGATCTCGCCGTTGACGGAGACGGGCTGGTCTGGAGCTTAAATCATGCCCGCAACGTCGAGGTGGGAGGGCGAGAACCATGCCTGCCCCCGACCCCCGGGTGCTGGCTGTTTCGGGTGGTCCGGGCGGCGGGTTCGCAGTCCTCGAGCGGTCCATGCCGTCGAAGAAGCCAGTGGTGGTGCACTCGCCTTCAGGCCATCCTTTGCGCGCATCGATCACCGCGCATTCCTATCACTGAACTGGGCAGATGAAACGTCCCTGTGACGTCCGAAGGGCCACGCCCACAACGCGATACTGTCCACACAACGTCCGCCGACGAGATCGCCCGGTTCGTGGCGCGGGTCGCGTATCCCACCAGTCCGGTGGTGCTGGTGGACGAGGAATTCGCCCTGGCCGCCCTGGCGCGGGCCTACGGTGATTGGCTCGATGCGCTCGGCCTGCCGGACCTGGCGGAGAAGGCCCGCACGCTTCTGCCGGAGACCGCCGGCGGCCGCGCCGCGGCCGGACACCGCCCCTGATTCCGGGCCCGGCGCGTAGCGCCCACCTCGGTTCGGTTCCCGGTCGCCGGCACCTGGGGGGTGAGGGGGTGCGGGGTATGACATTGCGGCTGCCGACCACCCTCGCCACCGACTCGGACGCCGCGGCGATCGAGGCACTGACGAAGTATTACGACCGCCCGTACCTGGGCGACGACGCCTACGTCGGCGCGCACTTCGACTCCTGGTCCAGCACCGGTAATCGGGCCGGGGAGGCGGACCGGTTCACCGCGGACGACCTGGTCGCGGTGACGTTCCTGTCCGTGCAGGTCCCCCCGAAAGCGGCGCGGACGATCCTCGACACCCAGTCCGAGGCGCTGAACGCCTTTCTGACGGCGATAGGCCCGGACCGGGACCTGGTTCGACGAACCGGAACCGCTGACCCCGGGATGGCCCGCCTGGGACCTGGAAACGGCCCTGTGGGCGCTGCCGGGGATTGGACGAAGGAAGGCGACGAAGTTGATCGCCCGCAAACGTCCCCGGCTGTATCCGATCTGGGACTCACGGAGAAGTCCGCCAGCTCGCGGGTCTCCTCACCTTGGAATGGGCGGATCGGGATCCGCCCCTTGATGCATTGATCGACCTGTGCAAGGCATTGGTGCCGGTGCCGCCGCTGACGGGGAAGGTCAAGGGCGGCACCGGTTCCCTAGGAGGCGTGTCCGAACGACTCGGGTGGGGTCAGGCCCCAGGGGCTGAACGCCTTCGGGAAGTTGTCCCACATTCCGGGCGCACCGGGGCGCACCCGGGGCATTTCCGCGGACAGTTCGTAACGGTTACCCGCGACCCAGAAATATGTGTAGAGGTTGGCGCCCACACCGTGACGGCCGGGTCCGGTCTCGATCGGCACACCGTGCCGTGCGAGTTCGTCAGCGGCCACCTTGAGGTGGTCGAAGGACTCCATTCCCAGGGCATAGTGGTGCAGCGACTTTCCGGGCTCGGGTGTGGAGATGATTGCCACGTCGTGGTGCAGGTCGCTGGCGCGGAGCCAGGCAGCACCCATCACGCCGGGTGCGGGAGCGAAGATGTCGGAGATCTGGAAGTCCAGGATGTCGACCATGAACTCGACCAGTGGTTTCGGGTCCTGCGCCTGGAGTGTGATGTGGTCGAAGTCCAGTGCCCGGATCCCGCCGCGATGGGCGGCTCGCGCCGGATGAATGTACTGCGGCCCCTCGGCGTCGGTGAGCAGTGACAGCTCCATCACGTGGCCGGTCGGCGTCCGGAACTGCAAGGACTGGCTCACGCCGGGATCCTCGTCGCTGCGGGTGCTGTGTTCGACGCCGGCGTTGGCGAGGCGTTTGCCGTAGTGCTCGAGGTCGTCGTGCGAGTCCACCCTGAGGGCGAACCGGCGAACGCCGGTGCCACCCGAGGTCAGTACCAGGTCGCACCTTTCGTCGACGCCCGCGGTGAGCCGGACGGAACCGTCGGACCGGCCGAGTTCCTTCATGCCGAGCACGTCGACGTGAAGGCCGACCGCTTCTTCGAGGTCGCCTACGGCGAGTTCGGCGTGGGACACCTGTGAGATTCCCATGATTGGATCAACTCCTGTCAATGTTGTCGTGGTAGGCGATATTTCCGGCGCTCTCCCGCCGATTGATGCCGAGGCTGTCGAGCATCCGCGAGTTCTCTACGAGGATCATTCGGACGTTCGTCGTGCCGTCGTTGTAGTGCCGGTGCCAGACCCATGGCGGGGTGTAGACGAAGTCCCCTGCCGTCCAGCGCAGGGTCTTCCCGCCGATCTCGGAGTAGCCGCTGCCGTCAACGACGCAGTGCACGGATTCGTGCAAGTGCCGCTGAAGGTCGGTCGCCGTTCCGGCCGGAATCTCCTGGAGGTAGAACTCCATGGACTTCGCCGGCACGTCCGCGAGTACCCCGACCCGGCTGGGGTTGCCGGTGATCTCCTCCTCGAGCCAGCGCGCGCTGTCCGGGCCGGTGACCAGGCCGTCCGGCAGCGAACGCTCCGGGTCGAAATCCTTCATGTCGTGCAGCTTTTCCATCCACACGTCGAAATTCGTCATTCTTTCCGCCTTAGATCGAGGTCATTCCGCCATCGACGACGTGCGTCGACCCGGTCTGGAAGCTGGCGCGCTCCGAGCAGAGATAGGCCACGAGCTCACCGATCTCCTCCGGCCGCCCCCAGCGGCCGACGGGGAGCTCGGCGGCGAGCTGCCGCCGCTCCGTTTCCTCCACTGAGGTACCCGCCGACGTGGCGGCCGCCGCCACCAATGCCCTCCGCCGCGTGGTATCGACGTGCGCCGGGGCGATGACGTGGGTAGTGATCCCGTTCGGCGCAACCTCACCCGCGAGGGACCGAGCCAGCGCCGCCACGCCGGCACGCATCACGTTGGACGTGTGCAGGCGGGGCAGTGGCCGCACCACACCAACCGAGGTGAGGTAGATCAGCCGACCCCACTCCGAGGCCAACATGCCCGGCAGGACCGCGTTGGTCAGCGAGATGGCACTGTCGAGGATCAACCGGTAGGCCGACTCCCAGTCCGCTTGTGCGAGTTCGGTGGCCGGAGCGGCCCGCGAGCCGCCGGTGTTGGAGACGAGGATGTCCACACCGCCGAGAGTGTCGAGGGCAGACCGGACCGCGCCGGTGGCGGCGCCGGGCATGGTGAAGTCCGCGATCGCCCAGCCCGCCGCCCCGAGGTCCCGGGCGACGTCGGCCGTGTGCGGTCGGGTTCCGGTGATGAAGACTTCCGCGCCGCCCGCCCGCAGCGATGCCGCGACGGCGGCACCGATCCCGCTCGACCCGGCGGTCACCAGCGCCCGCTTGCCCGTGACGGTCATGCCGCGGCGCCCCCCTCGGTGCGGTCCGGCTCTGCGGAGCCGGCGGTCCGTGCGTGTTCGGCCGAGGTGGCCAGCAACCCGTCGATCAGTCCCAGCGGTTCCGTCCAGTCGTACTGGTTGAACTGGGTGTTGATGCGCAGGAACATCGGATCGCCGGCGTAGAAGCGTTCATAGAGTTCATGGCGTCCGCCGAAGGCGGAGACCGCCAGATCCGCTGCCACCTTGAAGACGGAAATGCGGTCGACGCTGCTGTTGTCGGGGCCGCGGTAGAACTTGGCCAGGTCCGACGCGATGGGGGAGTCGAACGCACTGACGTCGGCCGGCTGGTAGAGCAGTCCGCCGGCGAGGATCTGCTGGAGGATCTCGCGCACCCGTGGATACCAGCGGTTTCCGGAGTTGCGGATGGCGTACAGCGGCCGGAGGTCGGGGAAGAGGACACCGTCCTGGTTGGGCGTGGCGCCGGCCTCGGACGCGAGGATCGCGGCCCTTGTCAGTTCGATGTAGGTGCTGATCTCCCCGAGGGCGTCCCGGACCTGCGGGAACTGATCTGTCTTGACCACCTCGGTGGCCCGCTTCGCCAGCCCGGCGACGAACTGCAGCTTCGCCATCAGGCGGACCGAGGTCTGGGCTCCGGTGAAAGCGTTGGAGTTGATCTCCCAGATCCGGTTGACCCGCTCGTAGTCCTGGTTGATGAAGACCCGGTCCCAGGGCACGAGCACGTCGTCGAAGACGACCACCGCGTCCATCTCGTCGAACCGGCTCGACAGCGGCTGGTCGAACGCATTGCCGCCGCCGAACGGCTCCCGGCAGATCAGCCGCACGCCGGGTGCGTCGGTCGGGATGGCGAAGGCGATGGCGTAGGGCTTCTCCTCCGGGGCGAACTTGCGCAGCGAGAACGGCCAGACGAGGATCTCGTCGGAGTAGGGTGCGGCCGTCGCCAGCATCTTCGCGCCGCTGACGATCAGGCCCTCCGCGGTCTGCTCCTTGACCCCGAGATAGGTGTAGGGGTCGGGCTGCTGTGACGCGGGCTTGGACCGGTCCACGGGCGGGTCCGCGATCGCGTGGGACAGGAACAGGTCGTTGTCCCGCACGTGCCGGAAGTAGTCGCGTACCTTGTCGGCGTTGTCGCCGAAGAAGTCGGCATTGGCGTTCCAGGCCACCAGCATGGCGCTCACGAAATCCGTGGTGCGACCCATCATGCCCAGGGTGGAATCCGCCCACTTCTTGTGCATGGCGTGTCGTTGCTCCAGGTCCTCGCGGGAGCGCGGCTCGAGGAACTGCACTCCGACCGGGCCGTCGCCGTCGGCGGGTTCGAAGAGCATGTCCTCGTTGCCGTCCTCGAACTGGAGGTCGTACAGGCGGGCGATCTCGGCGGCGGCACCGGCCGTGGCCGGGTGCCCGACGACATCGACGATCTTCTCCGATCCCACCCACAACTCGGGACTGTGCGTGCGCAACCTCTCGAGGTACGCTGCGCCGTTTCGTGCGGTCATGACTTTCCTTTCAAGAATCGAATGTGTGCCTCGTTGAACTCGTCCGGTTTCTCCCACTGCGGCCAATGCCCGGCCCCCTCGATGACTTCCAGGCGACTTCCCGAGATGAGTGTTTCGAGCAGGGAGGCCTCTTCGACGGCGGCGGTCGGGTCGTGGTCGGTCCACAGCAACAAGGTCGGGGCGAGGATGCGGTCACACCATGTCGGTGACCACACGAAGGGGCGCCGGTACTCCCAGTCCTGCACCGCAAGGATGTTGGCCATCGCCGTCTCGAAGCCGGACTGGGAATAGATCCGCAGCCGCAGGCCCACGAGTTCGTCGGTGACCAGGGACGTGTCGTGGAAGAGCCACTCGACCCTGGCTCGCACGGTCTGCGGGCTGGCCTCACGAACCGCCTTCATGCTCGATTCCTTCAGGCCGGCCATCACCTCGGGCTTGTTGGTGATGTTCCCGGGTGTGTTGAGGACCATCCCGCGGACGCGAGTGGGGTGGTGCGCGGCCGTCCAGGCCGCGACCCAGCCGCCGAGGGACTCGCCCGAGAGGTCGGCCCGGTCGATGGACAGCGCGTCCATCAACGCCACGAGATGATCGCTGAGATAGTCGATGGTGTACGGCCGGTCGGGCTTGTCCGAGTAACCGTGCCCGGGCATGTCGTACAGGACCAGATGGAAATCCTTGGCCAGATCCCGCACGTTGCGCGCGTACGCCTCCAGGTGCCCGCCCGTCCCGTGCACCAGGATCAGGCTCGGTCCGCTCCCGGCCTCCACGACCCGCGTCGCGACTCCGTCGACATCGACCGTTCGTTGAACCAGGTCGACACCCGCGAGGTCTCCCCAGATGCTCACATGCTCTTCCACGGCAATCCTTCCTGTTGCAACCAGGCCCGGCTGGTTCGGCTCGGCGGCAGTCATGCCGCCCCGATACATTTCGCCGGCCGGATGCCTATCCCCGGTACCTGACTGATATCCGACCAGTGACTGCGATCACACGTAACATGCTGGCATACTAAGATCTCAATGACAAGATGCTGTTTTTCCGCCGCGGTGTCGCGTGGGGCCGCCAGGCGGATGCGGTGACCGACACAGCGATGCCCCACACATGCTTGCGCCGGTGCAGACAGCGGAGCGGCTCCGCGCCCTGCCCGGGCTCGGTGTCCGCGGGCGGATGCGGCGCACGGGGTAAGCCGTGCTTCCCCGGCCCGCACAGCGGAGTGTGCGCGCTACTCGCGTTCTGCTCTCGGAACGATCTCGGCGGTCGCCTCAGAGATCATCGCCGTCGACCTCCCCGTGTTCGCCCTGACGGGCACGCGCCATTCGGCCGGATTCAACTCACGGGGCGGGGACGCCGCTCGGGTCGGTCTTTCTCCGGCACTCCGGAGCCTGATGGCGCTTCGCCGCCCGGCTACGGCTGGGCCGCGGGCTTACACCCTGTCGAGGGTGACCCGCTGCCTCGCCTGCCGTGGACGTGACCGGCGAGTGGCTAGATGTGAACGCCCATCCAGAATCGCGAGAGATGCCCTTCCATGAGCTCTCGCGCAAGCCCTGGTTCCCGGCGCGAGATCGCCCCTGCAATGTCGGAGTGTTCACTCTGAGATCTGCGCAGGTCCGTGCTGACTCGGTTCTTCTGGATGTAAAAATCGCTCAGATCCCAGGCGTGTTTGGCGAGCTCGGTCAGTCGCTGGTTGCCGCTGGCTGCCAGCACGGCGGAGTGGAAGTCGCGGTTCGCGGCCGCGAAGGCCGCCGCATCGTCCGCCTCGGCTGGGCCGGCGCAGCGGCCAAGTGCAGCATCGATGTCGGCCAGTTGCACCTCGGTGGCGTTGAGGGCTGCCAGCTTGGCGCCCGCACCTTCGAGGATTCCGGCCAGGGCGAAATGCTCACGGACCCTCTCTTCGTCGGGGATGATCACCCGGCACCCCACCTGGGGGATGATGGAAATGAATCCCTCGGACGCCAGCCGCATCGCAGCGTCCATGACCGGCCGGCGGCTCACGCCGAACTCCTGAGCGAGTTCGTAGGTGCTCAGGACCTCCCCGAACTGGTAATGCCCTTGCATCAGCCGGGTGCGGAGGGCGTCGTAGATCTGGTCCGTCTTGCTCCCCGACGCGGTCATGGTCATGGTCATGGAACATCCAGCCTCTCGACGATCACTGCACGGGACCAAACCGATGAGGGTTGACCCTGTCAGATTCTAGTATTTCAATACCATATCTCGCTCGAGAATACGGCTCACACGATCGTACTCGAGGCGCTCGATGATGCGGTCCAACCGAACGCGGCGACGGAACAGATGGCGCCCAGAGGATCCATCAAACGCCCTCTGGGCTAGGTGAATGCGGCCGACCGTGGGGCTGCCTTACCGGCGGTCGACGACGACGTAGATCGCCGGTGGACCGGAACAGCTTCCGGTCGCCTTTGACGGAGAGGCTTGTCAGGTCGATCACACACCCCTAAGCTGACATACTAAGATCTCAGTTCGAGAGGTGGAGCAATGAGCACATCGACGTCGACTACTACTACTACTACTACTACTACTACCGGCCCGGATGCGGCGCCCCCTGTGGAACCCCGGCGTTTCCGTAATGTCATGGGGCGCTTCACCACCGGAGTGACGATCATCGGTACCAAACACGCCGATGGCATCCACGCCATGACCGCCAACGGATTCATGTCGGTGTCTTTGGACCCGGCTCTGGCGATGGTGTCCATTGCTACCAAGGCGAAGATGCACGAGATGCTGCTCGCCAGCGGCCGCTACGGGGTGAGCTTTCTCGGTGCCGACCAGGAAACCGTTAGCCGGCACTTCAGCGGGCGCCCCGACCTCCTTCCGGATTTCAGCTTCGACGAGATCGCCGGTGCCCCCCTGGTACGGGGCGCCCTGGCTCGCATCAGTGTCGAGGTGGTCGACGCCCACCGCGCCGGGGACCACACCCTCTTCATCGGGAAGGTCCACCATTTGGACGACGCCCCGGGCGACCCACTCGTTTTCTACTCCGGCGGCTACCGACACCTACTGCGCGCAGCGCACGACACCGAATACTCCGACGCCTGGTCCGGCTTCTGCCTCGAACCGACCGGCCCGCTCACCCTTGCCGGCTGAGTGCTGGCCCGCCGCTGAGGCGAAGACCATATTGTTCACCGAAGGGAACCGATAATGACGCTCGCGCTGGTCTGCACGTCACACAGTCCGCTGCTGGAGTTCAACAACCCCCCGCCCGAGGTCCGCACAGAGGTGGACAGGGCCTTCGCGCAGGCCCGGCAGTTCATCGAAGACTACGACCCCGACCTCGTCGTTTCCTTCGCCCCCGATCACTACAACGGGTTCTTCTACAAGCTCATGCCGTCATTTTGCATCGGCTTCGAGGCCTCGGGCGTGGGGGACTTCGGCAGCTCCGCCGGCCGGCTCGACGTGCCCTCGGCGCTTGCCGAGCAGATGGCGCAGTCGGTGCTGGACCAGGGCGTGGACATTGCAGTCTCCCTCGAGATGGAAGTCGACCACGGTGCGGTCCAGCCCTTGGAAATCCTGCTCGGGGGCATCGCGACGAAGCCGGTGATCCCGATCTTCGTCAATTCCGTGGCGGCACCGTTCGCGCCGATGAAGCGAATCCGCCTGCTCGGCGAGGCCGTGGGCACATTCCTGAAGAATTTCGACGGGAACGTTCTGCTCCTCGGGTCCGGTGGTCTGTCCCACGACCCGCCGGTACCGCGGCTCGAGGCAGCGACCGGGGAACAACGGAAGATGTTGCTGGGTGGCCGCCACCCCACCGCCGCGGCGCGAGCGGTCCGCCAGCAGCGGGTTATCGACACCGCCAAGGCCTTCACCAGGGGTGAGGCCGGCATCATGGACCTCGCCCCGGAGTGGGACCGGCAACTTCTTGACATCCTGGCCTCCGGGGAGCTGGAACGGCTCGATGCGTGGACCGCCAAGGAGATGGCCGCCACGGCAGGCAACTCCGCCCACGAAGTGCGCACCTGGGTCGCGGCCCACAACGCCCTGAAAGCGGCCGCCGGCCAGTACACGGTGACCTCCGAGTACTACCGGCCCATTCCCGAGTACATCGCCGGGTTCGCCGTGACCACGGCCGTACCCGTTCACACGACCGCCGGCCTCACGTAAACAGCGGTCGCTGCCGGAACGGTGCGCGCATGAATGACGCCGACACGCCGGAACACCATCGACCAGGCGCAGCCGGCCGACCTCGGCGCTCTCGCCGCGATCTCCTCGCTGCCGCAAGCAGGCGTATCCCGATCTCCCCGCTCTCCGAACGCTGTCCGGGCTGACCATCGACGGGGCCTACCTGGATCCAGACCAGCGTGCGCGCTCACCTGCTCGGCTCGGGCAGAATGCTGTGTGGGCACAAAGTGGGGGTGACCTCGCAGGTGATGCAGCGTCAGCTCGGGGTCGACCAGCCGGACTTCGGATTCCTGCTCGACGAGATGATCTTCGAGTCCGATCGGTGCGTTCCTGCGGACCGATTCATCACCCCACGTGTGGAACCCGAGGTGGCATTCATCCTCCAGGAGGATCGTGCGGGCGCGGGCCTCACCATCGAGGATGCTGCAGCCGCAGTGGGCCGGATCCGACGGACTGGCCCGGGCTACCCGTCTCGGAGTGCCCGCTACCGCTGCCGGTGTCGACGGTCTCATCGGCATGCCCGGCTTCGAAGACATCGACATCGTCTTCGACGTCACCTCGGCTGTAGCGCACATCGCGAACGCAGAAAGACTCGCCGGGTACGGGAACAAGCTCTCACGACGGCGCGGCTGACCACACTGTTGCTGCCCGGTATCGGAACAATCGACGAGCTGAAGCTCGTGCATTCACTCGGCGTTAGATCGGTCCGCGTCGCCACACACGCCACCGAGGCGGACGTCTCCGCGCAGCACATCAGCGCGGCACGAGAATTGGGCATGGACGTTTCCGGGGTTCTGATGATGAGCCACATGGCGTCACCGACGCACCTCGCCGAGCAAGCCAAGCTGATGTAAGCCTACGGCGTCCACTGCGCGTACATCACCGACTCGGGTGGCCGTCTGACCATGAACGACATACGAGCGCGGATGCGCGCTTACCGAGAGGTCCTCGATCCCGAGACGGAGATCGGAATCCACGCACACCAGAATCTGTCACTGTCCGTGGCTAACTCCGGGGTTGCGGTCGAGGAAGGAGCTGCCAGGGTCGACGCATCCCTGGCCGGGCAAGGAGTTCGAAGCGGGCAACACCCCCATCGAAGCGTTCATCGCCCTCGCAGACCTGACCGGATGGAAGCACACCGGTGATCTGTTCAAGTTGCAGGACACGGCTGACGGCATCGTCCGGCCGCTGCAGGACCGTCCGGTGCAAGTGGACAGGGAGACAATCACTTTGGGCTACTCGGGCGTTTACTCCAGCTTCCTCCGGCACGCGGAGCGTGCGGCCACCACCTACGTACTCGACACCCGCGAAATCCTCGTCGAGGTCGGGCGGCGCGGACTCGTCGGCGGTCAAGAAGACATGATCGTCGACATCGCACCCGACCTCTCGGCCTAGATCTTACGGGGCTTCGCCCGCCCGACGAGTCGTGTGGTGGCGGCTGCGCTCAGGGGCACCGGCGGGTCGGGGTGGTGACCCTGGTCGACGACGTCGATCGGGTGCATGGATCGTCGTAGCGGTTGGTTGGCCTACTGGCCGCCCGACCCACCGGAGCCCACCATCACCGAGAAAAGCCGCGACGCCGACGGTCGGAGCTATCCGTGGAGCGTCAGGTCCACTGGCATGGTCAACCACTACTACTTCTACTGCGTCGCCGCCGACTTCGGCCCGTTCTTCCTCGAGTTCTGCTCGTCCTTTTCCTGCAACGCCAAACTCTGTATCAACGGCCGCCACTGGGCCCAGCGTCAGGCCGCGGGGGCAGGGCTCGGGTTCACCGCACTGGCACTCGACAACGGGTTCGCCGCGGTCGACGATCCGGCCGTGCTGCAGGCGATCTGCGACCGGCTCACCGGGGCACGGATCGATGCGCTGCTGCGCAAGTGGCTGGCGATGCTGCCCGATCCGTTCACCGGCGCCGACCGGGACGGTGAGCCAGTTCCGGAGGAGGGATTAGTGCACCGCCGCGACAAGCTCCAACAGATCAGCAAGTACCGGTTCGATATCCGCGGTGACGACTGCGTCGGCGAGGCCGGACAGTTCGTCGAGCTGGGCGTCGGGGTCTACCACGACGATCTGCCCTGCTCCACTCACCGCACGGAGGGTCCCGGGGTCGTGTCTCCCCAGGCCCAGATAGATCGAGGGGGCGATCGTGCGGGCGAGTGGCCCGATCTCGATCTGCCGCGGTGCGTCGCCCGCGGCCACCGCCGCTGGGGTGGCCGCCACCGCGCCGCCAGTCGCCTGAGCCAACCGCTCGGCCGCCCGGCGCGTCGCCGCATCGAGCCCGGGGCCCAGGCCGATGACCACCCGCGCCGCTGTCAGATGGGGAGCGTCGGGATTCTCGACGCGCCGCTCGATCGGCGTGCACCGGTCGTCGGCGGCCTTGGCGGCCGGCCCGAGGACGTCGACCTGCGGATCGCCCTCGTCTCGGACGGCGGCGACCGGGAAGGACCCGGGGCGCAGTGTGCCCATCGATGGGGTGGTGTGCGCGATGACAGGCGCGAGCACGTTCCCCGCGAGCGCCGGCTTGAGCCAGAGCAGGTCCGGGTCGTCGCTGTCCGCGCCGCGTACCTCGAGCGCGACGAAATCCCCGGTGAGCCCGAGGCCCAACCGGGCCGCGACGCGCGGCGCGTAGTCGCGGCCCCGGGCGCTGAACGGGGCGATCACCGCGAACGGCGAGCCGGCGATGATCGCCGCACTGAGGGCGCTCGTGAACGGCTCCGTGGCGTACTCCTCGAGCCCGGCGTCACCGAGCACGATCACCCGGTCCGCCCCGTGCGCGTGCAGGACGCGCGGCGCGTCGCTGCTGTGCGCACCGGGGAGGACGGCAACGGTCGTGGAGTGCAGCTCGGCAGCGATCGAGCGGGCGCAGGCGAGGGCCTCGAGGCTGGTGGGGTGCAGCCCGCCACCCGGCAGCGGCTCGGCGACCGCCCAGATCTCCCGCGGCGGGGATGCCGGACCGGCAGCGTAGGTCGCGGGCCGGAGGTCCTCGCGGGCCGCCGCGAACGCGGCGGCCAGCATGCTGGCGGCGGCGGGGGCGTCGGCGCCGTGCTCCGTGGAGCGCATACTGCGGCCGGGACGGATCTCGACGACGAAGGTCGGCGAGCCGCGGGTCCCGAAGTCGCGGGGCCCTCCTCCGAGATCATCGGCGGTGACCGTCTCGATGGCCGCGGCGTCGGCGGCGTCGACGACCCAGGGCGGCTCGATTCCACGTCCGACCGACACCAACCCCGGCAGCTCGATGGCCCAGTCCTCCGTGCCGACATCGGTTTCCACCTCGGCCCGGATGCGACCGTCGTCGCCGGTATGCAGGGCCACGACTTGCGTGAGTTGCGGCAGCCCGGCCAGTTCGGCGACCTGCGGACCGACCTGTGCGGTGGCGCCGTCAAGCGTCCAGCGGCCGGTGAGGACGAGGTCCGGCGCTTCACGTTCGACGACCCGGGTGATCGCGCGCGCCGTCGCCAGCGTGTCGGCGCCAGCGAAACGCCGGTCGAGAAGATGGACGGCGCGGTCGGCGCCTCGGCGTAGTGCGTCGACGAGGGTGGCCTGGGCGGCGGGCGGCCCCATCGTGACGGCGACCACCTCCCAGCCGAGCGCGTCGCGAAGCGACAGCGCGTGCGCGAGAGCACACAGATCGGCGGGGTTGGTGATCGCGGCGTCGGAATCGCGGCGAATGCGCTTGGTGCGTTCGTCGAAGGAGACCGCCCCCGGGGCGGGTACCTGCTTGAGGCAGACGAGGACGCGGCCGCTGCCGGAAGCGCTCATCCCAGCTCTCCCGTCACGAGGTCTTCGCTCACATCCTGGTATTCCTCGCCCGGCCTGAGCTTCCGGAATTCCTTCTTGCGCGCCCCGCAGACCGGACAGACCCAGTCGTCGGGGATGTCCTGGAAGGCAGTTCCCGGGGGGATGCCACCGTCCGGGTCACCCAGCTGGGGGTCGTACACGTCTTCACAGACCTCGCAGACCCACAGCTCGGTTGCCGGGTCCGCCTGTGTCTCTTCCGTCGCGATCAGAATCTTCATGAACCCTCCACGGTGCGTTTGATACTAGTATGCTAGCGCGCTATTGGACATAGTGGAAGGCAGTTTGCCACAGACCTCCCCGTCGGTGGACACGGCTGGTCCACGGATCGGGGGTGGGGACTCGGCAGGCATCGTGCGGCGCTCCGGCGGGCGCACGGATGCTTGCTCGCGGACGTCGATCACCCGGGAGGCCCTCGACCTGGCCTCGGCGAAATCACACCCCCGCCACGCACCCTCGGCTCGGTTGTCCCTAGCGGCGCGGCATCGAAGAAGCGTTGCAGAGCTTGATGTTCCGGCGCGTGTGACGTTCATGGTGTCGGCCAAGCCGTCGGCGTGGGTTCGGGTGATCCACCACACCGCAGTGGCATCAACCGCACCCAACTAGCGTAGTAACATTCTAGCCGGATCGGGTACGCGTCCACCGGTGCAATACACTGGAGTGAATCGATCACTTCGCACACCTAGGATCCCATGGTCAGTCAGCGCCTCAATCGAAGCGGTCAAGCGTATGAGCAGCTCACCGCGGAGATCCTCCGCGGTCGCTGGCAGCCGGGCGACACGCTCTCGACTTACGCGCTGTCCGAGGAGCTGCAGATCAGTCGCACGCCGGTGTCCGAGGCCCTCAAGCGACTGGAGTCAGAGGGACTCGTGGAGATCATCCCGCAGGTCGGGTGTCGCGTTGTTCGGCCGAGTTCCACGACCGTCACCGAGCTGTTCGCGATACGTGGCGTGCTCGAGGGCCTCGCCGCCGAGGTGGCCGCCAAAGCGATGAGCGCCCAGCAGCTCGCTGAGCTCGGTGGCGTGCTCGAGCGGATGGAAGCGGCCATTGATCATGGGGACGAAGTGGCCTACGGTGACCTCAACTACGAGTTCCACCTGAAGATCATCGAGGGTAGCGGCATGCCGCGGCTCATCCAGACCGTCGAGGGCGTGTGGTCGCTGCTGCGCTATCAGCTTGCGCGGCTTCCGTTCACGGGCGACCAGATGGGGGAGTCGATGACGGAATCCAGAACCGAGCATCGGGCCATCTTCGAGGCGCTCGAGCGACGTACCGCCAAGCGTGCCCGGACCCTCGCAGAGCAGCACACCCGTCGGTGCGGCGACCGCTTCGTCGCCTACCTGGAGGGTGTCGCCGCCCCGCGGCGAGGAGGAGAGAAGCCATGACCGAGCTGTCGGCATTGATCGCTCGTGCCCTCGACGACATGTGTGAGTACCAGGAGCGCTTCACGCGCGACCCGGGCCATGCCCAGGTGTCGCTCGCCGGCATTCCACATGCCCTGGTTCCGACCCACGTCGTGGCCAGCGACCTGCCGCGCGAGCTGGTCGAGATCCTCGGTGCCGAGCTGGCACCCGCGGTGATGTACCGGTTCGGTCGGCTCATCGGGCTCAGCCACGCGGCGGCGTTCTTCGCGGACCGCAAGATCGGCATGACCGAACCGCAGTATCGCGTGCTTACCGGCCCGTTCCACTTCGCATGGGCGGGCTACGGAGACGTGCAACTGCTCCTATGGGAGCCCAAGCTCGACGAGGACTTCCTCGTGCTGTGGGAGTCGGACAACTCGTTCAGTGCGCGAGAGGCGCTGAACGACGGGCACCGCAGCCGGGCCTGCCATCTCCAGGCGGGATACGCGGCGGGCTGGGCCTCGGAGGCGACAGGCCTCCCAATCGATGTGCAAGAGATCGCCTGTCGGGCAGAGGGCGTGTCGTACTGCCGCTTCGCGATGGCCCACCGCGATCGTGTGTCGCTGTGGATGCGCGATCCGCGCCTGCACCGCCCGACCAAGCAGTACAAAGTGATGCCGGCCAGTATGCCCCGCGCCGCGTCCGTCTGACGACGCGTCGGCAAGGTCGCCGGCTGACGAGCGGCGACCCCTTGCGTGCGCCACAGTTCATGCGAGCCCTGGGTACTGGAGCTGACCACACGCCTTTCACCCTGACGCAGCAGCGTCCAACCGCGGCGCGCGCAAGGGAAAGACGAACGATGTGGGCAGCCGACGAGCACGGGCACGCGCTCCGCCAACGAGAGGTCCGCACCGCCCGCCCGTCGCTTCAGGTTGGAATGATCAAGGGCCGCAGCGGGTCCCAACCTCGCTGCGGCAGGGCGAGGAAACGCGCCCTCGGCATCATCGGTGGAGTGCCGTCCGTACACGACCCGCGCATGTCCAATGCTGATGATGTGACCTGGCCCAGGGCGGCGTCCCGGTCGCGCGTCGACCGGGACGGTCCTCATCTGCTGTTCCGCGGCGGCGTCGGATGCTCGATGCAGGGCGGACATTTCACCGTCGTGCGCGAGGGCTTTCCGGTTACACCGACCAGTCGGTGCCGTCGATCTGGCCCATCATCTTCATCGCTGCTTCCAGGGATGGAAGGTTCGCCATAGCGACCGACATGGGGCCGCGGAACTTGACCTTGCGGGTGACCATCGCCTTGGCTGCCGGGAGTTCGCCCAGGCCGAGGCGCTGCCAGGTGTCCGTATTGGCTGTCAGCACGAACTCGGGCTTGACGCCGTCAGCCGGGGCGCCCGCCCGGACGACCTCGCCGAGGACCACCTGGATCTGACCTGCGCGGCTCTCGTCCTCGGCGAGTCGGTACTCGATGACCATGCTCAGTTTCTTGAGTCCCTGGCGTGTCGCCTCGGTGTTGTTCCACAGCTCGCCGTATGTCTGCATCCACTCGGGGGAAAGGACGGGTGTTGTCATGTTGCGCTCTCCTTGTTGGTGGCCCACGACACACAATCCGGTCGTCGGTGACCTACGACACAAAAATACGTTGACCGATGTGAGCAAAGATACTAACATGGTAGAACGTCAGTCAAGTAGCTGGCTTTGCGCGGGATCGAATTCGCTTCGTAGGACCACACTTTCAGGGTTCGATGGCCCGCACTTTCAGGGTTCGTAGGCCCGCACTTCCAGAAGGAGAAAGAGAATGTCTGACTCGAGAAAGCCGAAAGCATGCTGAGCAACGAACTCCGGCAGACCCTCCAGAAGGGTTTGCACGACGTGAAGTCCGACTGGACCGTCCCCGCCTCGATCATCAACGATCCCGAGGTGCACGACGTCGAGCGCGAGCGGGTCTTCGGTCACGCGTGGGTCTTTCTCGCGCATGAGAGTGAGATCCCCGAGCGCGGTGATTACGTCGTGCGGTACATCTCCGAGGATCAGTTCATCGTCTGCCGCGACGAGGACGGCGAAATCCGCGGGCACCTCAACGCTTGCCGCCACCGCGGTATGCAGGTGTGCCGCGCGGAGATGGGGAACGCCTCACACTTCCGGTGCCCGTACCACGGCTGGACCTACAGCAACACGGGAAGTTTGGTCGGCGTGCCGGCCGGCAAGGACGCGTACGGCAATCAGCTGAAGAAGTCCGACTGGAACCTGCGGCCGATGCCGAACCTGGCCACCTACAAGGGCCTGATCTTCGGCTCGCTGGACCCGAACGCCGATTCGCTGGAGGACTACCTCGGCGATATGAAGTTCTACCTCGATATTGTTCTGGACCGCAGTGACGCCGGGTTGCAGGTCGTCGGCGCCCCGCAGCGGTGGGTGGTCGACGCGAACTGGAAGCTCGGCGCAGACAACTTCGTCGGCGACGCCTACCACACCATGATGACCCACCGCTCGATGGTCGAGCTGGGGCTCGCCCCGCCCGACCCGCAGTTCGCGCTCTACGGAGAGCACGTCCACACCGAGCACGGTCACGGCCTGGGCATCATCGGTCCGCCGCCGGGTATGCCGCTGCCGGAGTTCATGGGCATGCCGGAGAACATCGTCGAGGAGTTGGGGCGTCGGCTCACGCCGGAGCAGGTCGAGATCTTCCGGCCCAATGCCTTCATCCATGGCACCGTGTTCCCGAATCTGTCGATCGGCAACTTCCTGATGGCCAAGGACCACCTCTCCCCACCGACGCCGTTCCTGACGCTGCGCCTCTGGCACCCGCTCGGACCGGACAAGATGGAGGTGATGTCGTTCTTCCTCGTCGAAAAGGAGGCGCCCGACTGGTTCAAGGACGAGAGCTACAAGGCCTACCTGCGCACCTTCGGGATCTCCGGCGCCTTCGAACAGGACGACGCCGAGAACTGGCGCAGTATCACCCGTGTTCTGGGTGGTCAGTTCGCCAAGACAGGGGAGCTCAACTACCAGATGGGGCGCGGCGTTCTCGAGCCCGACCCGAACTGGCCCGGACCCGGGGAGGCCTACCCGCTGGACTACGCCGAGGCCAACCAGCGCAACTTCCTCGAATACTGGATGCAGCTCATGCTCGCGGACACACCGCTGCACGCCGGCAACAGCAACGGCAACGGCAAGGTGGAGACGTCGGCGCCGGCCGCCCCCAAGACCCCAGCGAAAGCGGAGGCGTAGGCCATGAGTACGCAGACACAGATCTCGGCCACCACCGTCCGTGAGATCACCGACTGGCTCTACATGGAGGCCGGGCTGCTCGACGCCGGTAGGTACCGGGAATGGCTGGACCTCGTCGCCGAGGACCTGAGCTACATTGTGCCCCTGAGGGTCACCCGGGAGCGTGAGGCCGTGACCGACGTCGTCGAGGGAATGACCCACATGGACGACGACGCGGACTCGATGGAGATGCGCGTGCTGCGCCTCGAGACCGAGTACGCGTGGGCAGAGGACCCGCCGTCGCGCTCACGGCACTTCGTCACCAACGTTCAAGTCGCGCCAGGCGATAGCGAGGACGAGTTCGAGGTTACCTCGAACCTGCTGCTCTACCGCACCCGCGGTGACGTTGCTACCTACGACGTCCTCTCGGGCGAACGTAAGGACGTGCTCCGGCGCGCGGGCGACGGCTTCCGTCTCGCCAAACGTGTTGTGCTGCTTGATCAGACCACGATAATGACACACAACCTCGCCCTGATCATGTGACGGAGGAGCCTACATGAGCATCATCCACAACGACCGCGGAGAACCGATAATCCAGATCGCCAACGAGTTCACGGTGATCCAGGTCGGCTACACCCGCACCGGCAGTGGTGAGCGCCTCGTCATCACCTCGCCGCGCCTCGGATTCCAGACCCATCTGGATCCGCTGCAACTCGAGAGCCTCACCTGGCAGACGCCGGACATGTACTCGGCGCTGCTCGACACGCCCTACGGACCGGGCTCGGAACTCAAAGCGAGCCCCCTGTCGGCTCTATTCAGAAAGGACTGATTCCCTTGGGATTCCTGGACGGCAAGGTGGCGCTCGTCACCGGCGGCGGATCGGGTATCGGCCGCGCTGTGGTCGAGCTCTACGTGCAACAGGGCGCAAAAGTGGGGATCCTCGAGATCTCCCCGGAGAAGGTGAAGGACCTGCGCAACGCACTGCCCGCCGACTCCGTCGTGGTGACGGAAGGCGACGCCACGTCGATGGCCGACAACGAACGCGCCGTCGCCGACGTCGTGGACGCGTTCGGGCCGCTCACCACGCTCGTCTGCGTGGTCGGCGTATTCGACTACTTCACCGAGATTCCGCAACTGCCCAAGGACAAGATCAGCGAGGCGTTCGATCAACTCTTCGGCGTCAACGTCAAGAGCAACCTGCTCAGCGTGAAGGCGGCGCTCGACGAGCTGATCGAGAACGAGGGCGACATCATCCTCACCCTCTCCAACGCTGCGTTCTACCCCGGTGGCGGCGGCCCGCTGTATGTGTCGTCGAAGTTCGCCGTACGCGGCCTCGTGACCGAGCTCGCGTACGAGCTGGCGCCGAAGGTGCGCGTCAACGGCGTGGCACCAGGCGGCACCATCACCGAGCTGCGCGGCATCCCCGCTCTGGCCAACGAGGGCCAACGTCTCAAGGACGTGCCGGACATCGAGGGTTTGATCGAGGGCATCAATCCGCTGGGCATCGTCGCCCAGCCTGAGGATCACTCATGGGCATACGCGCTTCTCGCCTCGCGGGAGCGGACCTCGGCGGTGACCGGCACCATCATCAACAGCGACGGCGGTCTCGGGGTCCGCGGTATGACGCGGATGGCGGGTCTCGCGCAGTGAGGGTCGGCGCGTGGGCGGGCCACTCCTCCCACGCGCCGTGACGGGTTCGGGCGTCCACCAGCACGGCGACGGTCCCCGCCGTCGGGCTGGTGTCCGCTGCGATCATTCCTGCCCAGCCCGACCGTTCCTGACCTTCAGCGGCCACCGTGGAGGGGGCGCTTCCCGAACCGTTAGGACGTCAACGACGACATTGGAAACGACACCTTCACATCGGAGATGGCATGGCACAGAAATTCGGAGTCAATGACCTGCGCGGCGTCGTCGCGGTCACGCCGACCCCGGCGCTCCCCGGCGCGGGGGAGCTCGCCGGGCGCGACACGGTCGACCTCGAGGAGACGGACCGGATGATCCGGCGGCTGATCGCCGACGGCGTCGACGGCATCATCACCAACGGCACGCTCGGCGAGATGGCAACCCTGACCCTCACCGAGTGGCAGGCATTCACACGGCGCGTGTCCGAAGTCGTGTCCGAGGTCGCCCCCGACCTGCCGCTGTTCATCGGGGCGACCACACTGAACACCCGTGACACCGTCGACCGGATCCGCTTCCTGGAAGATCTCGGGATCCAGGGGGTGTTCCTCGGTCGTCCGATGTGGGGCGGACTCGGCGCCGACACGATGGCCGCCTTCTACCGCGATATCGCCGACACGTTCCCCGACATGGCGATCGTGCTCTACGACAACCCTGAAGCATTCAAAGGCCCGATCCCATCACCGGTCTACGCCGAGCTCGCCACGCTGCCCCAGGTCATCGGCGCGAAATACATTGCGCTCACCCCGAAGTTCGCGGTGGACATCGCCGCGGTCGACGGCAAGATGCGGCTGCTGCCGCTCGAAAGCGACTGGCTGGCGACCCGCACCCTCTACCCGGACGAGGCGCTTGGCTGTTGGAGCAGCAGCGCGCTGTGCGGCCCGGAGCCCGTGCTCGCCCTCCGGGACGCACTCGCATCCGGAAACCTCGATGCGGCGCGACATCTGACCCATCGCATCGACTGGACCTACGAGCCGTTCCTCGCCCGTACCAACTTCCCCGAGTTCTCCAAGTACAACGTCACCCTGGAGAAGCTCCGCTTCGACGAGGCTGGCTACATCAACGCCGGGCCCGCCCGTCCCCCATTTCTGACAGCACCCGAGGCCTATGCCGAGGGCGCGCGCGAAAACGGACGTCGGTGGCGCCATCTCGTCGACGAAATCACCACCACGAACTAGCGGCCCGTGCTAGAAGTTCTTTAATGGTACGCCTGGTCCAGTTTCCCCCAGCAGATACCGCGTTCGCGACGTAACCGATGCCTCGACTCGGGACCTCGCCGAAAGCCTGGAAGGTTCGATAGATGCCCGTACTCATCCTTCATGCTGCGATCGCATGCGCCAGACTGCTGACGCCCCGGCGTCCCACGGAGACGATCCAACGCATGCTCACGAATATCGCGGTCGCGCTGGCCACTACGAGATGGGTGGCCATGGCTGCGAGCGAACAGCAGGAGGGCCCTGTGTCCATCTCGATTGAGAGATAGACCTTCCGAGTTCGAACAGCACGACCCAGTACGCCGACCACTGCCTGGATCGCGACAATTGGTCGGCGATGCTCAAGCTGGACGGAGAGGCGCGAGGCCGTGATGCCTTCGCTGGTATGAACGGTCTCAGGGTGATTGAACGGTGGGTCCAGGGAGGCGCCGTGTCCCCTTCGGCGGCACGGCAGGTCCGCACAATCCGCGCAGCACGACCAGCGTAATTGCCGCGCTGGCCATCAAGGACAAGGAGATTGGATCGATGACCGACAAGCTGAAGCTCTTCTCACAGGAGTGGTGTGACGCAGCACTCGACGCGGTCAATGCCAACGATGCGGTGTACGAGGGTTTCAAGGATCCTGACACGTTCACCAACAAGTTGGAATTCGGCGTCATCGGCCGGGACGATGTCGCCTGCCATCTCGAATTCAAAGAGGGCAAGGTCGTCTCGTTTACGCCGCGGACGTTCGACGAGAGTGAGCTGTGGCTGATCATCAACGGCAGCCTCGAGACCTGGCAGGCCGCCGCCGCGGGTAAGGAAGAAGGCGGAAAGCTGCTGATGAAGGGGCAGATCAAGTTCGCCAAGGGCCCGATGTCCGCGGCGATCGAGAACGCGGGAGCACTCAACAACTTCCTGCTTACCTGGGGTCAGGTCCCCACCGACTGGGACGTCTGATCCCACGAAACTCTCGCACGGGGCACGCGCCCGACCCCTCATCCGGGTGAGTCGTCCGTGCAGGACCGCACGAAACGCCGTCACCCTGTCTGAAAGGCCCACTCCATGACTACTGTTGAATCCGGCGCGTACCCCGTCAGTTTGTTCGATGGTGAGGACGCGAATGGCGTCGCCAACATCGTCGGGATGTTGCTCGGGCAGAACCTCGAGAACTTTCCGTCGCGAATCAAGTTCGCACGCAAGATCGCTCGACCGGTCTCCATTATCAGCACGGACACCGACAGCGCCTGCACAATCGTGTTCGGCACCGACGAGGCGGTCGTCTACAACGACGTCGTCGGGAAACCAGCCGTGACCGTCATCGCCACCGTCGATCAGATCCTGGATGTGTCACAGTTGCCGATGAAGGCCGGCGGGCTGATCCCGGTGGGTTTCTTCACCGGCCGGGGCATGACGGTGCTCGGGGAAATCGTGAAGCACAAGCTGGTCGTGAAGGGTCTACTCACCCACACCGTGACCGCGCTGCGCACCATCGCGTTGGTCTCGGTGATCGAACCATGACCTCGCTCTCGGGCCGCAGCCGCCCGGCCAGTCACGCCTCCGAGGACCCGGCGATGCAGTTCGAATTGCCCTATGCGGACGACGACGTCGTGCAGGGCGGGGAACCGCCTCGGGCGTCGAAGGCCACGAACATCGCCAGGGGGTTGCTCCTGCTCGCCCTGATCCCGGTCTCGGTGTTCTACCTGGGCCCGCGGATCTACAACCTGACCGCCACCCCCTACCGCCTGGACCAGGCGGTGGTTTCCGCCGGGAACTACAACCCGGCGCTGGACAAGATCGTCGAGCACGAGAAGGTGACCCTGTCCGCGTTCGCGTCGCTGGAGAAGATGAAGACCGCGCTCGCGAGTGTTCTCGTCACCGATGCGACCGTCACCGCCGAGCTCCATACCTTGACCGGTCAGATCAGCGGCGATGTGCAGGCGACGCTCGATCAGGCCGGCGCGAACGTGACCGACCTCATTGCCTCCCTCGACACTCTGACCACGCACATCAACTCGTTGCAGCCTCCCGTCGACGGCGCCACCGCGGCCCTCGCGGCCGACAGCGCCACGTTGGGGGTCATCCTCGACGACGCCCGTTCGACGGCGGCGAAGGTGCACAACGCCCGGGTCTCCGCGGAGGAGTCCGCGAACGACCTGTCAGGAAAATAGGAGAAGTTCTGTGATTTTCTTCGGACGCCGCGGCGGTCCCGCCCGGATGGTTCTGGCGATCGTGGCGGTCGGTGTACTCGGTCTGCTCACGTTCGTGGTGTTCAACCTCAACACCCGCCTCGACAATCAGCAGCGCGCCAACGTGACGAGCATCGCCGCTTCTCAGGACATCGTCGACGTCAACGACAAAGTGACCGGCCAACTCCGGCAACTGACCGAGCTCACCCACACGGCACAGACCGCGCTCGATGCCACCTCCGCGCTCGGTCCACTGCTGACGAAGTTGGATGAGGCGATCGCCCCGGCGGCGGCGATGCTGGCCAGCAGCACCGCGGGCGCACAGATGACCAACGACCAGCTCACCAACATCCAGTCCATCCTCGGCGAGGTCCAGAACACCGTGCTCCCGTTGGTGTCCTCCGCGGAAGCGTTCGGGGAGCAAGGCAACCAGCTGCTGGTGATCGTGCAGGGGCTGGTGAGCGACCTGAGGGTCTCGGTCGAGGCGGCGAAAACGATCAACCAGATGCTTCCACTTCCCGGCTGAGCACCCTTTCACCGTCGACGATCCGACACTACTTCCACTGGACGTGATATGCAGCAGCGCAACGATCTACCTCCCGACGTTCTCCCACCCCGAGGTGTGACCAAATATCAGCGATTCGATGTGCCCGCGGCGGCGCTGCCCTACCGGAAAGGCACCAAGCCGCATCGGCCGGATGTGCTGGTGCCCGCGATCCCCGACGCGACCGGGTTCTCGGTGGCAATCGAGTGGCTGGGCCGCCTCGCCGCGGTCATCGCCGTCGTCCTGTTCGCACTGGTGGTGGCCTCCATCCACAAGGGGCTGCAGGTGCAACACAGCGCGCGCACCGTCGTGGACAACTTCCGCCTCACCAACGACTTCTTCGCCCAACGCGCGGACCTGACCGCGCCCGCCACCGCCCGCAAACAACTCGACGAACTGACAGGAGTCTTGACCCAGCTCAACACCGCGACCGCGACCGACGTCGACCACCTCGACGCCCTCCTGCCGAACGCGCGCACGTTGCTCGCCGCCGGCCAAGGTGACACACAGATCGCCGGCCAACTCGAGGGGGTCGCCACCACATTGCAGGGCTCGGCGGCATCCCTGCATCAGATATCGGCAGGCGCGAACACGACCGTGACCGGCGTCGACAACGAACTCACCCAGGCACTCGACCTGGTGAACCAGCTCAACGCGGAACTCACCCGCACGACGAACAAGCTCGCGCTCGTTCCCGCCACCGACGCCTTCATTCCTGCCCCCGGAGGGAACTGATGATCACCAGAAAGTTGTGGACCGCGATCGTACTCGTGCTGGGTGCGGGGTCGGCGGTGGTTCTGTGCGCCCTCAACGGGTTCTTTCCCGCGCTGCGTGATGTGAGCGATCCGCTGGGGCGGCCGTCGAAACTCAGTCTCGAGCTGATCGATTCCGCAGGCCAATTCGACACCCTGACCGCGATTCTCGTCCCCAAGCACGCGCGTCTGGCCTCCGACATCCAGACCTTGACGCCGCTCGCGAACGATCTCGAAGGACTCACCGACAAGGCCAGCGAACTCTCCGGTCAAGCCAAGACACTGAACGCCTCCACCAGTACCGTCAGCGAGATCGCGGCGCCGCTGCCCGACCTCATCGTGAAGGTGACCGGTCGTGCCGACACCGCGAGCCCGACGGTGGCCGGATTGTCCACTGCGGTGGGATCGGTTACCACCCAGCTGGAGGCGATCAACCACGGATTGACCACCGTCCAGGGATCCCTCGGTGCGCTCGGCCCGAAAGCCTCCGCCATCTCTGCGACCCTCGCAATCGTTCGGGAAGAGGCCGCACACGTGCAGGAGTTCGGCCCCCTCCTCGCGGTAATCGGCCCCCCGGTCAATGACCTGAACCTCCCCGCCCTCGGTGTCGCACCCGCACCGCCCTCATGACCGCCCGCACCGGCTTGTGGCCGACCACTGAGCGAGTGAAAGGCAGAACTTGATGTTTCGGCTCTCCTGGGCGATCGCCCTGTCCTTTACCATTGCGGTTCTCGCTGGCATCCTGATCGTGACGCGCGATCTGAGTATCTCGAACGACATCTTCAAAGAGGGAGTGGCACAAGCGAAGATCGTCGACAGTACAACCGACCAGGCACTGGACGGTGCGCAGCAGTTGCCCCCCGCTGATCAGGCCCTCCACGAGGGTCTACCCCAGGTGGTGGGGGTACTCGACTCCCTCGCCAGAGCCGACCGGACTCTGGGTTCGCTCGGTGATCACTTGCAGTCTCTGGGGGACGCCTTGAAGTCCGCGGACGCCCCGCTCGGCGGGATCATCGATGCCGGCCAGTCCGCAACCGATCAGGCGAACGCGGCGGCCGCCCCGGCCGCGGACATCGTGAACACCCTGTCCGCGGCCGATACGAAGGTTCAAGCCTTGGGCCCGTTGCTCGACCGATCACTCGCCCTCAGCCAGACGATCGACTCGAAACTGCGCATCGCGCTCACCCTGCCGAAAGTAGGAAACTGAGGTCCGACGATCCGATACGCAGTCCGAGCGGTCGCGCTCCCCGGCTTCTACGGTAGGCATCCACGGTGAAGCGAATGTGCGCCCCTCTCCCGTGCTCGTCGCGCAGGAGCGCATCCTCGAATCAATACGCTCACAACCTATGTCTGCCTGGGCCGAACAAGAACTCTCAGCGTCGACCTTCTACGACTTCACAGAACTCGATCGTGCTCGCGACTGTGTGCCGGGAGTGTCGGCGAGATGAGCAACCTGCGATTCCATTCGCGTAGTTGGTCGATTGTGTCTTTGCCTTGCTAAAGCTAAAGAGTCGGCCGCACTCAATTGGACATAGCGGTTTCCCGCCGGACCGCCTGGGGAGCTGAAGGACTGGGCGGAAGACACTGGCTGGGCGGCCGAGGTGTACGAGCGGCGTGAGAGTGCCCTGATTTTGATGGGGTTCACCGGCGCCTTCTGGCGCAGCGAACTCGTCGCCCTGAACTGCGGCGACGTCAGCGTGCACCGGCTAGACGGTATCCACATCCGCCTGCGCCAATCGAAGACCGACCAGGAGGGCGCCGGATCGGTCAAGGCGCTGCCGTTCACCACCTCGCCCCAGTGGCACACCGTGCCCACACTTCCGGTGGGCGCAGGTCGTGGCCGCCTTCGACACCGCCAACCGTCCCGGGGTGATCCGGATGCTGCGCCGCACCGCCGTTCGACAACCAAGTCTGCCGCGGCGCGCTGCCGCGGATGAGGGCCCGGTCGCCGTTGTTCCGGTCGATCCGCAAGAACGGCAACCTCGGGGGCACCGCCCTGTCCGGGCGTCGGTGCATGCGGCAATCCGCCGCCGCGCCGCCCTGGCCGGGTACGACGAGAACATCGTCGCCCAACTCGGTGGGCACTCGCTGCGGGCCGGGTTCGTCACCCAGGCCTTCCGCAACGGCGCCGACGCGCACGCGATCATGCGCCAGACCGGGCACATCCGGCGACCGTGGAGATCTACGCGCGGGAGAACGCCCCGCTGATCGGCAACGCCGTCACTGAGATCGGACTCTGACGCCGATGAGCACGGACTGTTACCCGCAAGCACCGGCGGGTAACAGTCTGGTGGTCGCGGGACGGTACGCCCCGTCTGGGGACGGCTACCGTCAGGAATTGACGGTAGCCCAGATCTCCTCCGTGGACAGGCTCGGGTCGTCAACGCTGCGGATAGATTGTGTCACCAGCAGTCTTCCTGTGTTCTCCAGATGTGCCCGCATGGCCGCCTCTGCCTCGACTGGATTGCCGGCGATGATCGCGTCGATGATGGGCGCGTGCTCGTTGTCGATGTCGGTGAGTGTTCTGGTCTTGTCGGCGGTGTTGGCCCCGAGTAGCCGGGTGGTCTCGCGAAGGGTCTTGACGATCGCGCGGGCTCGGGCGTTGTCGGCGGCGTCGAGAATCAGGTCGTGAAGCCCGAGATCATGATGGGCGAACTCGTGTTCGTCGCCGCCGGCGGCGGCGTCCTGCATCAGGCGTCGTTGCCGCTGCAGTGCGTCCGAGAGCGTGGGGTCGGCCACGGCTGCGGCCTTGCGGACCGCGGGTAGTTCCAGGGCCAACCGGACTGCGAAGATCTCCGCGATCTCCTTCGGCTGGGGGAGAAGAATGCGGAAGCCCTGGCGTGCTTCGAACTTGATGACTCCCACTTCTTCCAGGCGCAGCAAAGCGTCCCGCACCGGGGTTCGGGAGATCCCCAGACCCTCGGCGAGTTGGTAGACCGAGTACTTCACTCCCGGTTTCATGCGGCCGTCGTCGATGGCCGCCCGCACCGCCGCGATCGCCTGCTCCATCCGTCGTCCCGCGAACGGGGTGAGCGGTTCGAGTTCGAGCGCTTCGTCTGCCACCCGATCACTGTAACAACACGGGGCTGTTCGTAGCATGCTAGGTGCATGTAGCATGCTACGAATGATCTCCGCTGAATCACTGGCCGCTGAGCTGCGCAGTTCGGGAGTGAGCGACGTTCTCTCCGACGGCACCACCCGCGCTGCCTATTCGTCCGATGCGTCCCTGTACCGGGTGCGACCGCTGGTCGTCGCGCGGCCGCGCCATGCCGACGAGGTGGCGGCCGCCCTCGCGGTGTGCCGCCGAGAGGGCGTGCCGCTGACCTCTCGCGGTGGCGGCACCTCCGTTGCAGGTAACGCTGTCGGGACCGGACTGATTCTCGACTTCAGCCGGCACATGAACCGGGTGCTGTCGATCGACAGGGACGCACAGACCGCCACCGTCGAGCCGGGCACGATTCAGACGGTGCTGCAGCAGGCCGTCGCACCGCAGGGCCTACGATTCGGGCCCGACCCATCGACGTTCACTCGATGCACCATCGGCGGCATGATCGGAAACAATGCCTGCGGTTCGCGCACGCTCGGATACGGCCGGACCTCGGACAACGTGAAGGGCTTGCACGTTCTGACCGGGACCGGGGAGTCGTTGCAACTGGGTTCGGCCGGTGAGGTGACGGCCTCCCCGGCGCTGAGTGCACTACAGCAGGTCACCCGCGCCGGTTTGGCGACCATCCGCACCGAGCTCGGGCAATTCGGCCGTCAGGTGTCCGGATACGCCCTGGAACACCTGTTGCCGGAAAATCGGTTCGACGTGACCCGCATGCTGGTCGGCACGGAGGGCACCCTCGCGGTGGCAACCCGCGCGACGGTCCGCTTGGTGTCCGAGCCCGCCCACCGCGTCCTGGTCGTGCTGGGGTACGCCGACATCGCGTCGGCGGGTGACGCGACCCCGCTGGTGCTGAAGTTCGATCCGACCGCCTGCGAGGGTATCGATTCCCGGATCGTCGACGTGGTGCGCGAGCGCCGCGGTCCGGATGCGGTTCCGCCGTTGCCTGCGGGGGCGGCCTGGTTGTTCGTCGAGGTCGTCGGCGACGACCTCGACGAGACGATCGCCAGGGCCCAGCAGGTCGGACGGGACTGCGGAGCCGTGGACAGCCTCGTCGTCACCGACGAGGGCCGCACGGCCCAGCTGTGGCGGATTCGCGCCGATGGCGCCGGACTCGCCGGCCGCAGTCCTGCCGGCCTTCCCGCACACGCAGGATGGGAGGACGCGGCCGTGCCACCGGCCATGCTGGGCGACTATCTACGCGACTTCGACGCCCTGATGGACGAGTACGGCGTTACCGGCCTGCCGTACGGGCACTTCGGTGACGGATGCATGCACGTGCGCATCGATTGGCCGCTCGACAAGCCCGGCGGGGACCGCATCTTCCGGGACTTCCTGGTCGCGGCGAGCACACTCGTCGCCGGCTACGGCGGATCCCTGTCCGGTGAGCACGGGGACGGCCGCGCCCGCAGCGAACTATTGCCGCTGATGTACTCACCCGACGCGATGAAACTCTTTGCTGCCGTCAAGCACGTCTTCGACCCGGACAACATCCTCAATCCCGGAGTCGTGGTCGACCCCCGCCCGGTCGACGCGGACCTGCGCATTCCCGCAGCCCCACTCCTGCGCCGCAACCTGGCCCTGGCCTATCACCACGACGACGGAGATTTCACCCAGGCGGTGCACCGCTGCACCGGCGTCGGAAAATGCCGGGCCGACAACACCGCCACCGGGGGAGTGATGTGCCCGTCGTATCAGGCGACCCGGGAGGAGAAGGACTCCACCCGCGGCCGCGCGCGCGTGTTGCAGGAGATGATCAACGGCACCGACATCGACGGTGGCTGGCGATCGCCCGAGGTTCACGACGCCCTCGACCTGTGTCTGTCCTGTAAGGGGTGCTCCTCGGACTGCCCGACCGGTGTCGACATGGCCGCGTTCAAATCCGAAGTGCTGCACCAGAGCTACAAGGGCCGCATCCGCCCCGCCTCGCACTACTCGCTGGGATGGCTTCCGCGTTGGGCGAAGATCGCCAGCCACGCGCCCGGTCTGGTCAACGCCACGATGCGCGTTCCCGGCATCGGACCGCTGGCGTTGTCGTCGGCCGGAGTGGACAAGCGCCGCACCATTCCACCGTTCGCGAAGCAGACGTTCCGGTCCTGGTTCAAGGCCACCGAAAACGACCGTGCCACGACCGGTGACCCGGTGCTGCTGTTCGTGGACTCGTTCACCAACTACTTCACCCCCGAGGTCGGGCACGCCACGGTGCAGGTGCTCGAAGCCGCCGGCTACCGGCCGCAATTGACCGACAAGCAGCAGTGCTGCGGACTCACCTGGATCTCCACCGGGCAACTCACCGCGGCGAAGAAGATCCTCGGCCGCACCGTGGACGCACTGTCCGGTAGCGCCGCGGCCGGAATTCCGATCGTCGGAATGGAGCCGTCCTGCACGGGTGTGCTGCGCTCGGACGCCGCGGAACTGCTCGGTAGGTCGGCGGCCGAACCGGTCGCCGACGCAACCCGTACCCTCGCGGAACTGCTGACGGAGCGCGGCTGGGAACCGCCGTCGCTCGAAGGCAAGTCCGTTGTCGCACAACCACACTGCCACCACCATTCGGTGATGGGGTGGAGCCCGGACGCGCAACTCCTGGAGAAGGCCGGTGCACAGGTGCAGCGGTTGGGCGGATGCTGTGGTCTCGCCGGTAACTTCGGTGTGGAGAAGGGACATTACGAGGTGTCGGTGGCCGTGGCCGAGCAGCAGTTGCTCCCCGCGGTGGCCGGGGCGGACGCGGACACCACCATCCTCGCCGACGGATACTCCTGCCGGACGCAGCTGTCGGATCTGACCGACCGCCGCGGTGACCACCTGGCGCAATTGCTCGCCGCGCAACTCGAAGGTGGGGCCGCGCGCCGGCGGGACTGACCCTCGTCGACCGCTGGACACACGGAAAGGGGCGGTGGCGGAGACCACAGTCGGTCTCACTCGCCACCGCCCCCGGCGGTCGTGCGTTACCCCGGAGAAGACTCGGTGATCGTGTGCGGAGCAGGATCGGAGATGTTGTGCGCGAGCGGATTTTCCGGATTGATGCGGCGCCGAATCTGGTAGGCCACCAACGCCAGGATCAGGGCTGCGACACTCAGCGAGATCTGCGAGCGAGAGGACTCGACGTAGAACATCGACACCAGCACCCCGACGATGCCGGCGGCCGCGAGAACGGACAGGGTCGGGAACCACCACATCTTCAACTTGAGCTGCGCGACCTCGTCACGGCTCATGCTGCTGCGCAACTTGATCTGCGACAGCGCGATCATGAGGTACACCATCAGGATGGTGGCGCCGGACGCGTTGAGCAGGAAGGCGAAGACCGTCTCGGGCGAGAGCCAGGGTGTGCGCACCACCAAACGTGCGGTGAAGAAGTTTCGACACCAACGAATCGCTCGACGACGCGACCCGGCAGGGCATCGACCACGCCAACGCCGCCGCACTGTTCACCCGCTGAATCCCTGCAGCTGCCCGTCCCCTCGACACTGTCGTCACGGTGACGGTCGCCAGCAGATCCCGCCGCCGCGTACCGGAACAGGTATCTGCATGATCGTGCCGTGACGGTAGACCTCGCCACCGTCACGGCGCCGCAGTCTCAGTTGCCGCCTGCTCGGCTACGCAGGTCGAGGGCGATGTCGACGATGAGGTCTTCCTGTCCGCCGACGAGGCCGCGGCGGCCGACCTCGAGGAGGATGGTGCGCACGTCGATGCCGTACCGCTGGGACGCGGCTTCGGCGTGCCGGAGGAACGACGAGTACACACCGGCGTAGCCGAGGGTGAGGGTTTCCCGGTCGACGCGCACGGGCCGGTCCTGCAGCGGCCGGACGAGGTCGTCGGCGGCGTCCTGGAGGGCGAACAGGGCGCTGTTGTGCTTCCAGCCCTGCAGGTCCGCGACCGCGATGAACGGTTCGATCGGGCAGTTGCCGGCGCCGGCGCCGTGCCCGGCCAACGAGGCGTCGACCCGGGTGACACCCTCTTCGACGGCGACGACGGAGTTCGCGACCGACAGCGACAGGTTCTCGTGGGCGTGGATCCCGATCTCGGTGCCCTCGTCGAGCACGTCCCGGTAGGCGCGGACCCGGTCGCGGACCCCGTCCATGGTCAACCGGCCACCGGAGTCGGTGACGTACACGCAGTGCGCGCCGTAGGACTCCATGAGCTTGGCCTGGGCGGCGAGCTCGGGTGCGGTGGTCATGTGACTCATCATGAGGAAGCCGGACACGTCCATGCCGAGTTCCCGGGCCTTGCCGATGTGCTGGGCGGCGACGTCGGCCTCGGTGCAATGGGTCGCGACCCGGACGGACCGCACGCCCAGTCGGAAGGCGTGTTCGAGTTCGGCGATGGTGCCGATGCCGGGCAGCAGCAGGGTGGTCAGCCGGGCGTGGGTGAGGTTGGCGGCGGCGGCTTCGATCCATTCCCAGTCGGTGTTGCTGCCGGGGCCGTAGTTCAGCGATCCGCCGGCGAGTCCGTCGCCGTGGGCGACCTCGATGCCGTCGACCCCGGCGGCGTCGAGCGCGGCCACGATCTTTCCGACGTCGTCGGGGGTGATGCGGTGGCGGACGGCGTGCATGCCGTCGCGGAGGGTGACGTCTTGGATGAACAGCCTGGTGGTCATCGGGTGGCTCCCTGGGTTGCCGCCGGGGCGGCGATCGTGTCGGCGACGGACTCGGCGTAGCGGACCGCGGCCGAGGTCATGATGTCGAGGTTGCCGGCGTAGGCCGGCAGGTAGTGTGCGGCGCCTTCGACTTCGAGGAACACCGACACCTGGTGGGTGGGTGCCGCCGTGTCCCCGGACGCGAGCAGGGTGTGCACGGGTTGGCCGTCCGGGACCGGGGTGATCTGGACCTGCTGCTTGAGCCGGTAGCCGGGCACGTAGGTCGCGACGTGCTCGACCATCGCCTGGATCGAGTTCCGGATGGCGTCGTGGGTGGCCGGGTCGCGGGCGGAGATCAGGCACAGGACCGTGTCCCGCATGATCAGCGGCGGGTCGGCCGGGTTGAGGACGATGATGGCCTTGCCGCGGCGGGCGCCGCCGACGGTTTCGATGGCGTGGGAGGTGGTTTCGGTGAACTCGTCGATGTTCGCCCGGGTGCCCGGTCCCGCGGACTTCGAGGCGATGGAGGCAACGATCTCGGCGTAGGCGACCGGTGTCACGCGGGAGACGGCGGCGACGATCGGGATGGTGGCCTGACCGCCGCAGGTGACCATGTTGACGTTGGCGGCGTGACGGTGTTCGTCGAGGTTGACCGCCGGCACCACGAACGGGCCGAGGGCGGCCGGGGTGAGGTCGATCAGCCGTTTGCCGAGCGGTTCGAGCAGGGCGGCGTTGGCGGCGTGTGCCTTGGCGGAGGTGGCGTCGAAGACCACGTCGATCTCGTCGAAGTTCGGCAGCTCCAGCAGGCCGTGGACGCCGACGGCGGTGGTGGGGACGCCGAGGCGGCGGGCGCGGGCGAGGCCGTCGGAGTCGGGGTCGATGCCCACCATCGCGCCCATCTGCAGGACGTCGGAGTGGCGGATCACCTTGATCATCAGGTCGGTGCCGATGTTGCCGGATCCGATCACCGCGACGGTGACCTTACGGGTGTTCTCGCTCATGGTGCTCACTCCTGGGTGAAGGTTGCGGTGACCGATCCGAGACCGGTGATGTCGGCGCGGACGGTGCCGGCGCTGTCGATGGCGGCCATCGGCCCGAGGGCCCCGGACAAGATCACCTGACCGGCCAGTAGTGGTTGGCCGAACTCGCGGGCGGTGCGCGCGAGCCAGGCCAGCGCCCGCACCGGGTCACCGAGGCAGGCGGCACCGGTGCCGGTCGACACCTCGGTGTCGCCGATGAACATCTGCATCTGCGCGGCGACCGGGTCGAAGGAGTCGAGGGTGCGCCGATCGGCACCGAGGACGAACAGCCCGCTCGACCCGTTGTCGGCGACGGTGTCTCCGAAGGTGATGTCCCACCCGGCGATTCGGCTGTCGACGATCTCGAGGGCGGCCACCGCGTAGTCGACGGCAGCGCGGATCTGGGCGTCGTCGAGCGGCCCGTCCACCAGATCGCGGCCGAGGACGAACGCGATCTCCGCCTCCACCTTCGGCTGCAGCAGACGAGACAGCGGGATCGGGCCGGCCTCCGCGCAGCGCATGTCGTCGAACAGCACCCCGAAGTCCGGTTGGTCGACGCCGAGCTGCTGCTGGACCGCCGGGGAGGTCAGCCCGATCTTGCGGCCCACCACACTCGCACCGGCGGCGATCCGGTCCGCGACGATCCGCTCCTGGACGGCATACGCCGCCGCGACGTCGTCGGCACCGATCAGGTCGCGGACCGGGGTGCACGGCGTGGAAGTTGCGGCGGCGGTGCTCAACCGCTCGGCAGCGACGGCGATAGCGTCGGCGGTGGCTCGCGCCGTGGGGGGCAGGCTGGTGCCCTGAGGTGTGCTCATCTGACTTCCCGATGTGATCGTGGCGAATGGACTGTGGGTTCCACTGTCGCCGCGGGGTGATCGTCCGCCAAGCATTGCGTTCCACTGAGCCGAACACGCGCCGTATCGTGGACGACGTCGCCGGTAGCAGCGGAAGGGAGGAGCCGGCAGTGTCCGATCAGGAGTTCGACCGCACGACGGTGCTGGGCAAGGTCATGATGGTGCTGCATGCGTTCACCATCGACGACTCGACCCTGTCGCTGGCCGAACTGGTCCGGCGGACGTCCATCCCGAAGGGCACGCTGCACCGGGTCCTCTCCGACATGGTGGCGGTGCGAATGCTGGACCGCACCGATGCCGGTTACCGGCTCGGCGGCTCGTTATTCGAGCTGGGCATGCGGGCGTCGGTCGAGCGCAGCCTGCTCGAGGTGGCGATCCCGTTCATGGAGGACCTCTATGTCCGCACCCACGAGACGGTGCACCTGGGGGTCCTCGACGGGACGGAGGTCGTGTACCTGTCGAAGATCGGCGGCCATCGGCAGGCGAGCGCACCATCGAGGATCGGGGGCCGGATGCCGGTGCACTGCACCGCAATCGGCAAGGTGCTGCTCGCCCACGCCGACAACGCCCTACGGGAGCAGGTGCTCTCCGCTCCGCTGGCCCGCTACACCCCGCGGACCATCATCCTGCCCGGATCGCTGCGCACCCAGCTCGACCGCATCACAGAAGAGGGCATGGCCTACGAATACGAGGAATCCGCCACCGGAATCGTGTGCGTGGCCGCCCCCGTCCGCGACGGCGAGGACGCCGTCGCGGCGATCAGCGTGACCGGCCCGTCCCACCGCTTCCGCCCTGACACGCACGCCACGTCGGTCCGCGCAGCGGCTGACGGCATCGGCTTGACACTTTCTCGCCGTACTCAGCTTGTTGCCGACACTCGATGAAGTTCGTACCACTCTCTGCGTCTTCAGGAATCCAGTGACCCGTTCCGACCCCGTCTGGCCCAAGCCACACTTGGCATGAAACCGCCGCAGCGGCCGCGGGTGTATAACGCCGTCACCTGAGGGAGAGCGTGTCCGCGTGGATAATTCGTGGTCGTGGCGACGCGCGGTGTGCTGCGCGGTGGCTCACCGAAGCGAGGGACGAGGGCAGAGCGAATCTAAATTTCACGCCCACATTGACCGCCTCGCTGATACGGGTCGGTCGCGGGTTGTGGTCAGGCGGAGTGCCTCTGGATGTACTCCTCGACGGCCTCACGCATCAGTTCGCTGGGCTTACGGTGCTGGCGTTCAGCGAGTTCGTCGAGCTTGTTGCTCAGCGGCGCCGGCAGTCGGACCTGCCGCTTGGGTGATTCGCCGCTGGCGCCGGCCAAGGACGGACGGCCGGCGCCCACCCTCTCGAGCAGTTCGCGCCCCGCTGCGGCGGCCTCGGCGCCCCGCTTGGCAGTGGCCGAGTTCTTCGGCAGCGTCATCTCGTGCTCCGCCCACTCGGCGAGCCCGTCGTAATCGGAGTTCTTATCGTTGCTGTTCATCGGTATTTCACCCCTTCGAGTGTGGTTGGACCGGATGCCTGCGCAACCGGGGATCGGGCGGTCACGGCTGGTCCTTCATGCGGTCGAGATGCTTCTGCCGCGCCTGCATCACATGGAAAACCACCATGCCCCGCGGCGGAACGATCTCCACCATGACTTCGAGCAACGGACCCCCAAGTGTGCGCGGAGGACCGATGAACAGCCAAGGCTTTGAGTGCCCGGGAACGCGTGGTTCGTCGAACTCTTGCTCGACGTACACGGCGTTCTCGATCGCGTGCAACGCGTCGTCGCGGTCGATGCCGTGTTTGTCTGCGCTGGTCGCCCATTCGATCGCCACATCAATACTGTACTACAGAAATAGGTATTCTGTACTACGAAATTACAAGTTCGACCCTTGGATCGAGTGAGAAACCGCCTGTTGGAAAGCCGTTGGGTCATCGGGCGTGAGGTCTCGTTGCGGCAGGTCCCGCACCGTCTGTCGTCTTGGAGTTGGTCGAGGGGCTTGGCCTTCGCGAAATCGCGCTACTGGTTGCTAATGGCGCCCTGCGTACGAAGTTCTTCTCGTCTGCTCGTGGCGACGATCTGCGGTCGTGCAGTCCACCCGTGTTTCGTGGGGAGCGGTTCGTGGGGTACATGATGTTCCTGGTGGTGGAGGGGAACTACTCACCGTCACTTGCCTGCTCGAGGCGCTCCCGCTGTCGTGGAGCCGTCGATCCCCGTCCAGCGGATTCACACACGCACTAGTCGGGTGGGACTTGCTCGGGTAGCGCTCAGGGCGTGTCGGCCGGCTCGTCGTAATGGTTCTGTGACCTGGTGTGACGACATGTCCCTGGTTTGTGGTGTGGGGGTGCCGGCGACGGTCAGCACTCCGCGGGATCGGGGCCCACGAGTCTGACCCGCCGGGAACAGCAGATAGCCGAACTTGTCGCCGAGGGCTTCACCAACAAGTCGATCGCCGACAGGCTCGTCATTTCGCAAACGCACCGCGCAGGGGCATGTCGAGCGCGTACTCTCCAAGCTGGGATTCGCCTCTCGTACTCAAATCGCGGCCTGGATCATCGTGCAGAAGCAGGGCCAGAAGTCCTGATCGCACCGAGCCGAGGCCGACTCGGCGTCCTTCGCCGAACCGAATGGGTCGATCATCGGCAACAAGCAGATGCGCGACGCGTTGTAACACGACATCGCAGGCGAAGAGTGAATCAACCTTTGTAGCAACAATATTCGGACACCTATTCGCTAGAGCGTGTACGCGAGGTTGTGTCGGTCTGGGCGTGGCGCCGGGGAGTTGGCCGGCGCGGTGGTTAGGCTCTGGGAGGTGAGCGGTAGTGAGCGGGTGGTGATGTTCGACATCGATGGTGGGCTGGCGGACCTGTCAAAATTCGCTCACATCTTGGCCGGCGACTCGGCGGCGAGTCGCCGACGGGCATGGCAGCGGTTCTTTGAACATGTCGGGCAAGCGGCGGTGGTCGAGCCGGGCCGGGACCTGGTGGAGGCGGTGGCCGGTCTGGGATTCGTTCCGGTGTACTCGACGACCCGACCGGTCTCGTGCGCGGGGCAGACCCGGTTGTGGCTCGGCGAGCACGGATTTCCGCAAGGGCGAGCGTTGCTGTGCCGCTCTCGTGATGATGTCCGGCCGGCCGTGGAGGTCAAGGCTGGCCATTGTCGGGCGGTCGGGCGGTGGTTGTCGGCGTTCGTCGACGACGAATCGGAGGTGGTGGACGCACTACGATCCCGCGGTGTCCATGCGCATTCGTTCGACGGTTTGTCCGAGCTCGGGGTGCGCGAGTTGCGAACGACGCTGTCCGCGGGGACAGGCGCCACGCTGCCCGTCGTGGGCCGCGCCGACCGCGCGGCCACGATCGCCGTGGTGTCCGCACCGCAAACGCGGCACGATAAAGCGGGGAACGGACTGAGCAGGTGTGCCGGCAGGGCTGAACCACGGCGGAACTATGCGGGCGGTGCTCCGCGTACACGACGGCGCTCTTGTGTCGCAGTGTGGCCGGGTAGCCGCCGAGCCGCTCGGCCGGCGAGGCTAACTCTGCGGTGATACAATTTTGTATAACTGCAGTTGGAGGTGGTGCACGGTGGCGTTGACGGATGTGGAGCGTGATCTGCGGGCGATCCCGGCGGAGAAGGAACTGCTGCAGATCAAGTTGCTGCGTGCGGTGGCGCACGCGACGGACAATCAGGTGCCGCAGCGGGTGATCGCGAAGAACCTGGCCGTGACGCAGCCGGAGGTCAGCCGGATCGTGAAGAAGCTGCGGTTGAACCCGTCGGCCCGGGACCGCTCCCCGCGGGAGGTGCTGCTCGAGCATGCGGCGAAGCGGATCGATCATGATCGGATGATGGCCGAGTTGGTGGCCTGGGATTACACCTTCGGGCATGTCCCGGCTGACGACCCGCTCGGTGCCAGTTATCTGAGGGGGACGTGGGATCAGATCGAACGCTCCCGCGACCTGCTCGGTGACGACGACTATCGGGTGCTTCTCGCGGCCACGGCCGACCGGCGTGCGCGGGCGAATGCACTCTGATCCGGCCACCGCGGTCGCCGCCGAGATCGAGGCCTGGTGCCGGCCCGGCGGGAAACTCGACAAGGACGGTGCCCGCGCCTCGATCCATCTCTTCGGCCCGGTTGCCCGTCGCCGCACGCGGGATGCGATCGTCGATGCCTACCTGGCCGAGCAGACCAACGTCGGTGTCGGCCGTCAGTTCCTGGCGTTGGCGACCGCCGGACCACCGGGGGTGGGGAAGTCGTCGAGTATCAACCGCCGGCACCTCGCCGGGCAGGGATGGCGGGTGCTCGATGCGGACAAGCTCAAGGACTTTCTGCTGCGGGACGCCGTCGAGCAGGGCATCTACACCGACCTCCTAGAGATCGACCTCGCGGACGGGCACCGCCTGATGCCGCGTGAACTCGCCACCCTGGTGCACACCGAGTCGACGAAGCTCCTCGACATCATCACCGAGATCTGTCTGGCCCGTGGGGAGAACCTGGTCCTCGAGGGCACGTTCAGCTGGCCCGGCCTCGGCCCGCGGCTACTGAGAGATCTCGCGTACGCGGAGTATGAGAAGTTCACGATCCTCGACGTCGAGGCACCGGCGCACATTGTGCGGGCCCGTGCCCTCACCCGTTGGTGGCGGGGCAGGCAGGAAGCGCTGCGTGGCGGTGACGGGTTCGGTGGCCGGTTCACCCCGGGGTTCGTCATCGACGCCCTCTACGCCGGCGACTCCGAAGAGACGGTGTGCGCGCGTAACGCGCGGGCTGCGTTCGATCATCCACTGTCCGCGGAGATCCCGACGGTCGAGCTGCTCGTCGAGCACGCCGATGATGGAGATGAGACGTGGGTGAAGGAGAACGGTGTCGTGGTCTACCCGCAGATTCCGGCCGACCGACCCGAGCCCTGACCTTTCCGTCCGTGCCACGTGCCACCCGCCAGGATTTGAATCCGCAACGCCTCGGCCGCGAGCCCACGGGCGACGTGAGAGGTTGCTCGGCGACGACGATGACGTCCGAATCCGGGAAGCCGGGATTCCGGAGATGCGAGGCACTCCGATTGATCGACGTTCTCAGGCGCAGTCCCGGCAGATCAGCTGCTGATGTTCGGCGAGGCGGCTGCGATGGTGGACCAGAAAGCAACTGGTACAGGTGAATTCGTCCGACTGCTTGGGGATTACGCGGACGGTGAATTCTTCACCGGACAGGTCGGCGCCGGGCAGTTCGAAGGACTCGGCGGTGTCGGCGTCCTCGACGTCCACGGCGGGGGACTGGGTGTCTTTCCGGCTGGCGGTCAGCTGTTCGAGGGACGTGTCCGGCTCGTCGGATTCGGTGACTCGGGGGGCGTCGTAGTCGGTGGCCATGACTGCTGCTTCCTCATGCTCTGCGGGTTTGGACCCGCCACACTAGAGGGTCCGGCGGCGCGACAGGCTCTCGGGGTGCGGCGTGCGGGGGCTCAACATCCTGGGCGGTGAGGGGATTTAGGCGTCGGTTCGGCTCCGTATACTGGTTTGCCGTCGTCTGGGGCGTGCAGGTCGTTGCCGGTGCTTCCATGCGGTCAGTGCGCGTGTCGGTGCTCGCGCTCGCTAGCTTGCTCTGATGGGAACCGGGACTGGGAGACTTCCTGTCATGCAGCAACTTCTCGCCGATCACGAACCCCTCGTCACCGTGGTGATGGTTGTGGTCGTAGTAGCGCTCGCCGCCGCCGCGGTGTGGACGATCTTCCGCTGACCGGCACGGTGCCGGATCGTATGGCGCGGCGACCTGCACCCAGGACCCTGCGTGAGAGCGCCGGCCACCGCCCGGGCGACCAGATCGTCGGCTGTTCCCGCCGAACTCGGCGTCGGGGGTCTCAGAGTCCACCGGAGAGCTGCTCGACCTCCTCGTGGACAGTGCACTCCTTCACGCGATCGCAGAGTCGGATGGGTGGTTCGGTGACCACCGTTGTTGCGTTCTCTACGGCTCTCTAGCGCGCACGGCCCGGGGTCGCGCCTTCGATGCCACCCCGAGACGCCCATCCCGAGACGCTCAGCGATGTCTCGGGACGGCCTGGCTTTAGATGCTGCCGGGGATGTCCAGGACTTCGATCCCGGCCGTCTCGTACAGCGAATCCCAGAGGTCGGTGCGATCCGGCAAACGTGTCGGTGCCCACCACTGTGAAGCCGCTGGGGACTGCCACCGTGCTGGTCTGGTCCCCACTGGGTGCGAACAGGGCGACGCAGGCGTGCACGTGGGTCATTTCGTCCCGCGCCCAGTATCGGATTCCATCGAAGCCGGCTGCGTGTAGTGCCTGTGGCCATTGCTGGGTGAGCGCGTAGTCAGTGGTTGTCGAGATCTCGGACGTCATTCCGAATCCGATCGCGGCGTTCGAGGTCGCGTCGGCGAGGTGCAGTTCTCGGTTGACTACCACCGCGGAGATGACTCGTTGTGCGATCTCCGGGCTCGGGATGAGTTGGATTCCGCACCAGGTCTCGAGGAGGGTGATCAGTTCGGACTCGGCGGTGTAGCAGGTCCCGTCGGGGCCGGGAATGTCGAAGCGGCCCCCGAGGCTGGTGCCGAACCCGAGCGAACTTGGCCCCGTGCGTGCGGTGCATCGTCGTGCCGGCGGGCACAGCGTAAACAGGGAACCGTCCCCGGAGCGTGTCCGGGGACGGCGGGTCGGCGAGGTGTTGTGTCGCTCGGGAAGCGCTCACGAAGCCAGCCGTTCGGCTACCTGCCGGGCGAGCGTCACGACATCGACGGTGTCACCGTCGAGGAGGGCCTGTCTCGGGGTGCGGTCGTCGAGTTCGGGTCGTGGGCTCGACATCCACGAGGCGATGGTCCAGGACTGGACGTCGGCGTGCGCCCACACTTTCAGGACGTCTTTGATTCCCCGGATCGGGACGTGGGGTGCGGTGTCGGTCAATCCGCCCGACCAGTAGCCGATCGTCCCGTCGGCGGCCTCGAGGCGCAGGACCCGAGACTCTTTGACGGCTTGGCTGAGGGCCTGCTTCGTCCAGCCGGTGGCGTCGACGGCCTGCTTGTGGGTCAAGATCGCGCCGATGTGGTTCTCCCATGCGCGGCGGGCCTTGAGGTTCGAGAGCACGTTCTTCACGCCGGCGGCGACGTATTTGGCGTCGACGTCGTCGAGCTGCTCGGCGGCCATCCCGCTGGCAGTGAGCTGGTCGTCGGCGACTTTCTTGAGTGGTGTGCTCATGCCACCGTGATCCTCGGTCAAGGAGGTCAAGTCAAGGGGTCAAGCATTCCTCTGAGCAACGACCCTGCAGCGGTCTGAACGGGCAGTTTCTTCACAAGCAGCGGGTGAGTGAGGGAACCGAGTAGGGCGAGGTGAACCCTCGTGGTGCAGAAGACTTGTCAGTCCTGGCGGATCCGCGCCGCGCTGACGTCCGCCCGCAGCGTGACGGGTGAGGTGTACGCAGTCAGCGTGGAAGGTCGGTCGTCGCTATTGCGGCCAGCGGCTGTTCTGTCACACCGCATCGTCGCGTCCCTTCAGGGGTAGGCGGCTCTTCGTTGCGGCCCGCTTCCGCTGCCGCCGCGGCCCACGATCCGCAGGCTCCGCTGATCGGCGCTGATGGACAAGCCGTCGTGCACCGACAATGGGACCCGACTTCAGAGACGGGGATGTGTGATCTCGGCGGTGATGAAGCAGATGTGGCCCGGAGTGTCGACCAGGAAGACGGAGGGGTCGCCGGCGTCCTGCGATCCGATGAAGAAGGCCCAGGTTTTCGATGCGGCATGGTTGAGGTAGTCGTCCTCGGCTTCGTCGCGGGCATCGCGCAAGTCGCGCCGAAGGGTGCGGATGCGGCTGTCGGTCCATCCGGTGTGGTCGATGAACAGTCGATACGGCTCAATGAGCCGATTGGCCGCGGGGTCGCGTCGACCGGCGTAGAGGGTGACGACCGTGCGGTCGTCGGTTTCGTCAGGCCGGTCGAAGATACGCAGGGGCGCGTAGAAGACGCGGCGGTACCGCTCCCGCGGGAGGGACTGGCGGGTGTCGCGGAGCCGCTTGAACGCGAATTGGTAGTGGGTGGCCTCGACGCCGGGGATGTCGATGAGCATGTCCCTGCGGTGGTGGGGGTGGGCAATGAAGGCGCGGCAGAGCGGGCGGATGGTGCGGGCGATTCCCCGGGTGTGGTGATCGACCGTGGTGGAGCCGTCGCCTCTGGTCCGGCGTGAGGATGACCCGCCGCGGGAGTGGTTGACGGCGCTGTTGTCGTCGGGTGTGGTGATGGTCCGCTCGGTCATGGGTACCAGCCGGCTTGGGTAAGAGTGCTGGCCGGTGAGTGGGTTGTCCGGTTCGCCTCCCGTTGCTGGTGGATTCGATGACGACGTCGGCGTACAGACAGTGCGGTTCGTGCACCGAGTCGGGGTGGGACCGGAAGTGCGGTGCACGGCGCAGGGGTGGGGTGCGGCCGATGACGGCGATGACGCGTGCGTGGCAGCCGTCGGTTTCGCAGACGAAGTTTTTCCGGACCGATTCGACCCAGTCGCTGTCGAGGTTGACCAGGTCGTCGGCGAGGAGGACGCCGAGGGCGGGCATTGTGATGATGTGTGCGCTGTCCATTGGCCCGGCAGTGTATTCGGCTGGTCGGACACGCCCGGGCAGGTGGGCTGCGTTGCGCCCGGGACGTTCCCGCAACGGCTACGGGAGGGCAGGGGTGAAGGGGATGAGGCGCAGGATCCCGAATCGCCACCGGACTGCCCGTTCGAACGCGGTGATGTGGTCGTCTTGGCTGCCTGGGCCCCACCCGTTGAGGTTCATCTGGTTGCCGCTGGTGACCGGTGGCTGCGACCAGGCGTCCTGGGTTGCCGGACCGACTGCGGCGTCGATGTTCGCGATAGTTTTCGCGTAGATCTTCCCTAGGCGGAGGCTTTCGGTGCTGACCCAGATCCGGGAGGCGGTGAGCTGTTCTTGGATATCGCCACCGAGTTGGGTGAGTGCGGTGAGGGTTTCGGGGTTGTCGGAGGTGCGTCGTCGGATGCGGTAGGGGTATTCGGCTCGGGCGACGAGGGTGCGGGTGGCCAGGGTGTATCCCTCGCGGCGTTTTCCGGCGGTTTCGCGTAGGCCGCTGATGCCGGCGGTGAGGAGGCCGCCGAGCACGGAGGAGCCGAGTGCGAGGGGGACTACTTGTACGAGGCTGGGTAGGTCGGTCATCGGCTCTTCCGGAGGTCGTCGTGCTCGTGGTTGGTGGGACGGCGGTGTTGCCATGTTCGGACCGCCCTGCGCAGTGCTCGGCTGGCGATTGGGTAGGTGTCCATCGCCGAGGGGGTCGGAAGATTGTGCGTGGTGGGGGTGCCGTGTGGTGCGTCCTCGGTAGGCCAGTTGTCTGTGCGGCGCCAGTGCTGTTCGAGGAACAGGTGGCGGTGCACGCGGTCGACGTAGTCCTCGAGTCCGTCCTCCGGAACCCATTTCAGCGGTCGCGGATCGTTGGGAAACCACAGGCAGAGCTGCCCCCAGTAGTCGTTGTCCGCGCCGAGCGGTGCGGGATAGCGGTGCTTCCATCGGCGCTCGGGTCCGAGGGGAAACGTCAGGGGGTCGCCGTACTCGCGGATGCTGATACGGGCCCGCTCCTTGTGGTAGCCGGCGGTGGCGGTTTCCGGGGGCGGGGCGAAGGTGAGGTCGAGAACGTATCCGCCGATGCGTGGTGCCCAGGCCCGGTCGACGACGATGCCGGCCTGCATCGTCGTCAGCCGGGCGATCGCCCGCCCGGGATCGGCGAACAGGTCGGTCAGCGCGGTGCCCATGCCCGCCCCGGACGGGTCGGTTGCCGGCCACTGGTGGAGGTTGTCGGCCGGCCGGTGCTGGTCCGACTGCCCACGGTGTTCCACGCCGCGAGCGCGGCGCCGGGTGACCGGGGTGTCGCGGCGGGGAAGCTATCGCCGAAAAGGCTGTGCCAGATGTCGATCGCGGCTTCGGTATCGCCATCTGCTTCGAGGTCGAGTGCCTCGGCTGCCCGGGCGGCGAAGTCGGAGAACTTCCCGGCGGCGACTTCACGCTCAGACTGGGACCACTTGACGGTGACGTCGTCATCGCCGGCGGGTTCGATCACCGCACCGCGGACCGCGTTCTTCGCGTGTTCGAGAGACTCCGCGACGGCACGTTTGTCGGTCTTCGTGGTGTGGATCGCCGCGTACGCGAGGGATTCCACCAGGATCCCCTTGACGAAGCCGAGCTGCTCCTCGTGGTTCTTGACCAGCGCCTTGAGCTGGCGGACCTGGTGGACGAAGCGTCCGCCGGTGGCCTGGTTGCGGGTGGCGACGGCGCGGAGCTGGCGTCGGGTGTTGCTGGGCTCCCAGTGCTGCTGATCCCGGTCGCCGATCAGCACGTCGGCGCCGTCGAGGTCGAACGCGGGGACCAGGTCGATGTCGAAGCTGATGTCGGGAAAGGTCACCCGCAGGGCCTTTCCGGACGGCTTGTCACCCTCGTCGAATTCTGCTTCCGGCCACACCGTTTCGATCGCGCGGCGGAACCAGGCCATCGCCGTGGCGGGACCGTCGGGGCCTTGGAGTTGTTCCCAGTGAGTGTCTTTGAGGACGATGACGATATCGACGTCCTTGAGCGGTGCGAGCATAGTCTTGCGGGCGAAGGACCCTTGCAGGAAGCTCGTCGCGACGAAGCCGGCATCGTCGAGGACGTCGCGGATGGCGGTGTGCTTGTGCTGAGCCTGCTCGCGTTGTTGCGGATCGAGGTTGAGGTTGCGGTCGAATTCGGCGAATGCGCCGTCGACGGTGTGGCCCATGGGGCTATTCCTTCCCAGAAAAGAGGGCCGGCCAGTGATGTGGCCGGAAGGGAGAACGGTGTTGTGGGGCAGCAGAACTGATCTGGCTGCTCACCGGAATGTCCGGCGACGCGGACGGGATCCTGTCTGCGTCGCCGGTGTCGGTGTCGGTGCTACCGCCGAGGCAGGGCGAGGAGGTTGTTGGTCCACACCCGATCTGCGTAGGTCCGCAGATACTTCTCACCCCGGGCGGGGCTGACGACGCCGACGTCGACGCGGTTGCCGCGGGCGTCCTCGACGTAGGCCTTGCCGTCCTCGTTCTCGATCCACGCCACGATCTGTGCGCGGGTGTTCTCGCCGGTCTTGCCGGCCGACGGGTTCGTCCACCACAGGCGGGCGATGTGCTGGTGGTCGGTGCCGCCGGACAGGCGGATGCCGGTGATGTTGATTGCCACGAGAATAATTTCCTCACTCTTGTGTGCCGATGTTTCGTCGGGTGAGTGAGGGCGTTACGCTGGGTCTGCGAAGACGGGTTGCGTAGCGGCCCTCGGGTTGAGGCGGTCATGTCCAGTGCCCGCCTCACCTGTTACTCCGGGTTGATGTCACATGTGTTCCTCCTCTTCGGTTGAGGCTTGATTGTGGCCGGGGTGGTCGCTCGGGTCCGGAGGTAGCGCCTCGTTCGGTTTCACCCCGAGGATGACCGTCGTGGGGTCGGTCGAGTGGTTGCTCGGAATCGACAGGGCGATCCGGGCCGAGGCCCACCACTGCGGCGTCCCCGCCGCCGCGTCGTCGGCATCGTCTGTGGGGGTTCGGGCGATCGCGAAACCGATCGTCGCGTCGGCGTCGTTGAGGGACCTCTCCGTCCCGTCCTTGTACACGACCCGGATCTTCCCGCGGCACGTCGGGCAGCAGGCGCGCATCAGCACGTAGGACACCACCCGCGGCACGCCGAGGGACGCCTCGTAGGAGGTGACGTGCTGGCGGGCGACGGATTCGAGTCCGCCGATGTCGAGTAGTTCGTCCCGTTGGGCGCGGATGAGGAACTTCCACACCGGCAGCAGTTCCTTGAGCGCCTCGATCGATACGCCGGCGTCACGGGCCTGGAGGATCCACTTCATCAACCAGACCACGCTTACCGGGTACGTCCCGGCCCGCGTCCCGACCCGCACGCTGCGGGGTACGAGACCTTCGGTCACGTAGAACGTCAATTGCCGATCGCTCAGCGAGAACCCGGCCTCGCGGACCTGCGCCAGCAATTCCGACTTGGTGACCTGGTCGGGGAGGTCGCCCTGAAGATCCAGATACTCGAGGAAGCCGTTCTCTTCGTGTACCACCACCCTGATCACCCCCTCGCATTGTCTATCTACAGTGCTGCTGTAGTCGCCTACCTGACTCTGGAGTAAGGGTACGCTTCGCTGTCGAGACGATGTTACCGACAAGTAGTTATGTGAATCACATCCGAACTTGAGCCCTGCGGGGCACCCCCTCGAGACGTGCGCAGCACCCCGACCGCACCGGAATAGGGCAAGAAAATTGCATTCTGGGTGATATTATTGTGCCGTGAAGATGAGTGATGCTGCCGTGGCGGTGGCGGAGTTCGGTGCCGAGCAATGGGGCCTGATCACCTCGGCGCAGGCCCGGATGCTCGGTGTCACCGCGGTGCAGATGAAACGGCTCGCGGACCGCGGCGCGCTCGAGCGTGTGCATCACGGGATCTACCGCATGACCAGACTCCCGTACGACCCCCGCCAGGACCTGCGCGTCGCGTGGGTCGCGCTCGACCTGCACACCCCCGCCTGGGAGCGCCTGTCCCAGCCGTTTCCCGGGGGAGTGGTCTCCCATCGCAGCGCCGCGCACCTGCACGAGGTCGGCGACCTCGACGCCGACCTGACCGAGCTCACCTGCCGGCGACGGATCCGGCTGCGCCTGCCCGACATCCGCATCCACACCGGAACCGTCGCCGTCGACGACTGGACCGTCGTCGACGGGCTCCCGGTGACCACGGCACGGCGCACGATCGCCGACCTCGCCGCCGAGGGAATCGACGGCGGCCACCTCGCCGGCATCGTCCGTGACGCCCTCGCCCGCGAACTCGTCTCGGTCCCGGAACTCGAGAGCACCCTCGCCTCGTCCGCCTTCGACTACGGCCACGTCCTCGGCGACGGCAGGCCCTTCCTCGACTCCCTGATCGCCCAAGCCGGGGTCTCCCAGAACACCCTCGGCCTCGCCGACGCGTACCGGAGAAGCACGAAAGCATCAGCTGCCCACTTCGCTACCGACCATCGGGCGGGTCCGCGCCTACCCGACCGCCCCTCGGCCGCACTCGCGACCCGGTCGGTCGCCGACCTCGACCGCGATGACCGTGTGCTGCCCTTCGCGTTCGCCGCCTCCACCGGCCGGTTCGATGAGCTACTGAAGAGGTCCAACGACGCGCGCGTCGCGGACGCACTCGGGGGCCTCGCGGTTACCCAACTCGCACCACTGGGCGAGCAGCTCCGCGCTCTCGCCGCGGCCGCCGCCGGCCCTCCCGAGATGGAGGCGGCCCGCACCGCGCTCCTGCAGAGCCTGCAGACACCGTCCACAGACATGATGACGACATCGGTGGCGAAGGCCATCGAACCGGTGGCCCGCCGTGCCGCCGCGAACATGGCCGCGCGGCTGCGTGGCGAACAGCAACCGCCGAACCAGGCGGCGGGCACCGGGGACCCGACTCCGGATGCGCAAGATGGCGATACCGAACGCACAGGCCGGCCTCGACACGAATGAGACTCCCTAAATGACGCAGTCCCCCCATCAATTTCGGGCCTCGATCCAGCAACGACTGAAGAACCGCTCCGCGAGCAGCGGGCAACCGCTGCAGCAACTGCGCCGCACGTACGTCATGACACGCTTTCTGGCCAGGGTGTTTGACGCCGACCCCGACGGCTGGGTGCTCAAGGGCGGCACCGGCATGATGGTGCGGCTCCCGAAGGCCCGCTACAGCAAGGACGTCGACCTGATGTCCACCGCCTTCACCGACATCGCAGACGCCATCGACAAACTACGAGAGATACTCCGCCACGAGGTCGACCCGTTCACCTACACGATCGCGCGCAAGGAGGACATCGCCGACGACAAGGGCGCTCGGATCAGTGTGCAGGTACGGCTCGGGACGACGGTGTTCGACAACTTCCCCATCGACCTGGTCACCCACCGAGGGCTGGTCGGACCGGTCGAGATCCATCCGATCCCGCACGTGATCGACCTGGGCGATACCGTAGAACCCGTCCGGGTCCGCGTCTACCCGATCGCCGACCAGATCGCCGACAAACTCTGCGCCATATACGAATACCACCTGCGCAACGGTCAACCGCCGCCCGGTGACACCTCGACCCGGTACCGCGATCTCGTCGATCTCCTCCTCATCAGCCAGAGCTTGCCGATCCCTCTGGGACAGGCAGTCGAGGCGCTCGAGAACCAACGCCGGGTGCGCAATCACATGGAACTTCCACCGGAGCTACGAACACCCGGGCCCGACTGGCACGACAACTGGCCAGCACAGGCAAAAGGCAGCCCGCTACCCGATTCCCTCCACGAGCTGAATGCTGCACTGACCGCGGCCGCCGGGTGCTACAACAGCATTCTCGCCGGGATACCCACGACGAGCCGAGAGGCAACGTGGGATCACCTGCGCCAGCAGTGGGCCGAGCGCTGACCCTTTCCGACGAATCGGAGGCGAGCCCGCGCAACAGGGCCACTTGCCGGCGAATGTTGTCGATGACAATCGATGACAATGGGACAGATGAAGGGGTTCAAGCGCGTTTAGGGGCCGTAGCGGCGACAACGTGATTGGCACTACCGTCCCCCGCATGCCCAGACTCACGGAGGAACAAAAGAAACAGCGCGCCGCCGACAAAGTCATGCGTCACGCACTCGAAGCCGAGGAACGGGATCGGCGCGAAACCCTGAAGCGACTCGAATGGGAGAAGAACGGAACATACCTGACCCGTGCCGAGTTCGAAGCGAACATGCCCTGCCGAGGATGCGGCAGGCCGTTCATCGACAACCGCGGTCCATGGCCGGCACAGATCCATATGACCCCGGCTGAAAGTGCGGAATACGCTGCCGAGAACAAGTATTACCTCGATAGACACCGCGACTGCCAGGCCTACCGAACCGGCATCGATAGCTCACGGATCACACACTGTGGATTCTGCTTCCCGCCACCGCCGCTCAGCTCCCGGCAGATTGACGTCATCAGAAAAGAGTTCGGGAGGGCCTCGAAGACGCCCGAACACGAACTCGACATCTGGAAGTCCACACTCACGTGTGGACACACAGTCCAGGGTAGACAGCACCGCACTTCCACATCCCGGACGATCGCAGTCGAGGATTGCCCGGAATGCTCGGCGCGACGAGGGGTGGTCCGGGCCGAACGGATCGGGCCAGCAGCTCCGCCACCACATCAAACAGTTCCTGATCAGCCTATTGTGACCGCAGCAGAGTTCGACGCAATCAAGTTGGTGGAAGAACACAAGGTGGCCTTGCGACTAGCGGAAGATCGGCTGAAGCAGATCCGCCGCGATGCCCATCGTGGTGTCAGTTTCGAAGACTGAATTCAACCAGAGCCCCAGATGCGAACCCGGCTGTAGAGCGGCGACGTGATCGACTACCGCGAAAGTTGCAGCCAGCTGGTGGCCGCCGGGGATCTTCGCGGCTCGAGGCCGCCGACAAGATGACCTACCGACTGTCGCCGGATCCCGATGGTGGAACGCGAACTGCTTCAGGTCGCGACCCGCAGACCCGGCCCTTGTCCTCGCCGGGTGAGTGCAGGGGTGCGGGCGGATGCAGACGTCGTCTATTTGTAACCGCTGCGGGGTTGTTGCGGCCGGGTCCGCCGCGACCGCTTGCCCTGGACCACGGACATCCCCGCGGAGCCGGTCGATCACCTCCGCGAAACCACACGAATTACTCGGACGCCCAGGTCGGTGGGGTGTGCGACCGCATCATCCTGGTGGCCCCGCACGGCCGCACTTCGGCTCGGCTCCCGGTCGCCGGCACCTGAAGGGTGGGAGGGTGCGGGTATGACATTGCGGCTGCCGACCGCCCTCGTGACGGATTCGGACGCTGCGGCAATCGCGGCCCTGAACCGGTATTGCGACCGCCCGTATCTGGGCGGCGACGGCGCCTACGTCGGAGTGTACTTCGACTCGTGGTCGAGGACCGGGGACCGGGTGAGGGAGGCGGACCGGTTCACCGCGGACGATCTGGTCGCGGCGGGTGTTCCTGTCCGTGCAGGTCCCACCGAGGGCGGCGCGGGCGATCCTGAACGTCCTTCTGACGGCGGTGGGCCCGGATCGGGTCTTGGTCGACGAACCGGTCCCGCTGACCCCGGGATGGCCCGCCTGGGACCTGGAAACCGCGCTCCGCGGCCTGCGGGACGTGGGCTGGACGAAGGCCACGAAGTTGATCGCCCGCAAACGCCCCCGGCTGTATCCGATCTTCGGTTTCGGGGGCAACGCTCCGACGGTGTCGATCAGGACAGCTCAGTCAGGTGCTGGGCACCGAGCGGGCGCATGTGAATCCGGTGCGGGAGGCCCTTTGCGCCGACGGCGGCGATGGTGGCGTGGTTCATGATCGGGATGGAGCTGTTCTTCACCCCCGACTGAACCGCCGGCGAAGCTAGGGGATCTGCGTGGGCTGGCGGCGGCCCGCGCCCGACTTCCGGGGTGCGGGCGGTGTACTTGTGTGGGGGCGTAATGGTGCTGTGACCTGGTGTGGTGACATGTCCCCGGTTTGTGATGTGGGGGTGTCGGCGACGTGCCGGGGGAGTGCCGGCGCCGGGGTGCGCGTGGGTGTCTGTTTCATGTGGTTTTGGGCTGATTTTGAAAGTTGTTGATTAGCAATATATTTGAGTAATCAGTTGGTGAATAATCTTTTACATGAGTTGTGCACAAATGGCAGATTATAAGATTCGTAATATGTTGTAAATCAACAAATTTGGAGATTATGAGATTTTCGACTGTTTCGAGTTGCATGAAGGATGGGTGGTATGCTGTGGGTATGACAATGGGTGGCGCGGGAAGGCGAGTGGTCGGTGGGGAGGGCCCCCGCCCCCAGCCTCGTTGGGATGTGGGGGGACTGAATCGAGCTTTCCGATGAAAAGAGCAGTTGAGAACCTAATTTCGGAAACTCAGAGGAGCGAAGCGACTCGATCGACGGCAACGGGAATTGACCCACTGCGAGCCGCGCAGCGGCTCCCTGGCGGGGAGCGCAGCGACTCGCCCCGTCTCCCGGTGCGGAGCACCGGGAGCAGCGCCGCG
>NC_012523.1 GCF_000010805.1 Rhodococcus opacus B4
CTATGGGACCAGGACGTAGCTGCTGATCGCCAGTGCCCGGAGCGGAAAGTTCGAGACGTTGACGAGGCTCACGCCGGCACCCGTGGGAACGTCGATCCTGGTGGTCCCGTTGTCCACTGGAACGCGCAGGGTGTGTGTGAACGGGGCGATCCCGTTGATCCAATCGACCTGAATATTCGTCGCACATGCCGGGCGGGCCCCGAAACTGCCTCGCGGAGTGAGCAGAACGGAGAGATTTCCTGGCCGGGCCGCGGTGGTCTCGAAATCCACGTGGATCGGACCATTGCACGGCCCGCTGTTATCGAGCTGCACGATGTCGTCACCCATGATTCCCGGCGTGTGCGGCGGAACGTCCGCCGCTGCAACCGCGTTGGTAACGAGTGCGATCGCGGCCGTGGCGGCGCTGACTGCAACCGTGCGGACAGCGTTCTGCCGAAATGTCATTGGTCTCTCCCCTACCCCACCCGAGCGTGTTCCGAACCGACAATGCCTCGACCCGGTCGTGAACTATGGGTCAACCCTATCGGACACGCACCTCGGATCTGTCGGGGCGAGGCATCCGCAGCTCTGCCCCCTTGCCGAGAGTTTCTAGCGGACACCTACCAGCTCGTACGGTGTCGATTCGGATTCGTCGCTGCCGTTGTCTGTTGCCTCGTCGGTAAGCGGGAGTGGCGGGGTACGGAATCCGGCTTCAACTGCGAGGTCCTTGGCCTTGTTGTAACGGCGCAATGCAGTGCTCGCCCACTTCTCCCCGGTCGCCTCCGCAAGTGCTGCGAACGTTGCGTCTGGATGCTCGATCTTCAGTCTGGCGGTCTCCTTGACCATCGGATCGAGCTTGCTCGACTCGATGAAGGCGAGCAGGTATTCCGTGGTTTGCAGCTCATCGGGCAACACCGGGGTCTCGGTCTCGGCCGTTGCGAGCTCGTTGCACGCAACGTCCAGGTCGTCCGCAACGACCTCTGCAACGACGTCATCTTCGCCATCGCAACGGTCAACGCCGGTAGGCCACGCCTCCGCAATGTCGTCGCTCGTTGCATCGCGTGACGTTCGCACTCCCGCAACCTGGGTTTCTGCGGCATCGACATCGATATCGATATCGACGCCAGCATTGCTGGCATTGCCAGTAATGCTGTTAATGCTTCTGAAACTGTCCTGGGCCTTGGGGTCTGGGACCTGCGGGTTTAGCCGGGTGCTGACTGCGCCTGAGCTCTCTCGCTCCTCAACCGACCTGCTGGCGATGTCGTTGCATAGGGCGTTGTACTCGGTGTGTGCTGTACCGATTGCCTTGATGAGGATGCCGACACCGTGGGTGAACGCCAACACCAGCAACGGCGGGATGATCGCAATGAGCGATGCGCCTGTCGGCGTCAGCGGTGTGAAGCCCAGGTCCATGCCGGCCGCGACGTTGCGGGCAGCTTCTTCCCCGGCTCGGCGGGCATGGTAGGCGTTGCCGAAGACACTGATGAAGACCACGACGACGGCGAGCCAGAGGAAGAACCGCTTTCCTGTCGCGCGGCCACTGATCTTGCTCAGCGCAACAACCGCGATCGTTGCGCCGAGGATTGCGCCGTCGACGATGGCCGGGAAGATCCAGGTGAGGTAGTGCGGGATCCCGGCTTGCAACGCGAGGTCGCGTTGCACGGCAAAGGACAACACAAAGGCCCCTGTGGTGATGCCAATTGCAATGGAAATCGCAACGATCAGAGCCGCAATCAGCGCGCGGACCTGGATTCGTGCTGCTCGAATACTAAGGTCATTCATGACTGGTCTTCCTTCCACGGGGTACCGGTCGGAACGAGGCCCCTGCCGACCCAAACGGCAGGGGCCTCATCTATTTGCTAGTCAGCGAGCGGACGGCCGGGTGGGAGGGGCTTGTCCTCCCCCTCGAACGCGTTGCCGTCGTTGTGTTGCGCGGCGCGGCGCTGTGTTGCGGCGGCGAGCGCCTTCTCCACGAAGTGCGACCAGTTGCGGTCGGCCTCGGCGGACTGCGTTGCTTTGAATGCCAGGCGCGCTTCTTTCAGGACGTCTGGGGCGATGTAGACGGTTGTCGGTTTGTTGCTCGGCTTCTTCTCCGGTTCGGCCGGCTGTTGCGCGGCCGCAGCCGTCGATGTCAGATCCGTTGCAGCCTTGTTGCGTTGCCTCCTCAGCGCTGACACATCAGGGGTCGCAGCTCGCGCGGACGCCCCGGAACGCGGCGGCAGCCCCGTGATAGCTCGATCCGTTGCGCTCACGATGCCGCCACCTCCGAGGCCTCAGCCTCAGTGATGCGTTGCACCATCTCTTGGCATACGGCCAGCAAGTCCGCGGCGACCTCTTTCGCGCTTTTTGGTGCGTGCTCCTGGGCCTTGGCACTACCGCGAACGACTTCGTACCACTTCGGTCCGCTCTGGACGACGTCGTCGAGCTCATGGACCAGCACTCCCCGCTCCCGGATCGCGAGCGCTGTGGCTTCTGAATGCCTCACCATCTTCTCGAACACGACGTCGTCGGCGTCCCCACCGAACGCCGTGGCGATTCCTTCACGAGCCGTTCTCTGTACGGACGTGGAGTTCGCGCCCACACCGACGAGGACAACGCCGAGGAGGTCCAGCTCCTCGTTGACGTCCATGACCGAGGTGAGGCGGGCCGCGACGGCTGCCATGCCTTTGCGGCTCGACCCGTCTGTCTTCGTCGGGACGAGCAGCCACTTTGCGGCCGCAGCGGCAGCAGTTTGCAGTGTCTCGTCGCCGGGAGGGCAGTCGATGAGCACCATGTCGTACTCGCCTGCCAGCGGCGCCAGAGCCGTCGCGAGGGCCAACTTTGCACCTAGCGGGTCTTTCGTCGCTTTCGAGGCCAGCGCGGCGGTAGCCATCGACAGATGCGTTCCGCCCGGGATGATGTCGAGGTTGGGGCGAATATCGCGGACCGGGGTGATTGGATCACCGAACGATAGAGCCTGCGCGAGATTTTTGCCCTCGTCGTCGATCTCGCCGTACGTGTAGCCGAGATCCTCCGCAATATTGCCCTGCGGGTCGAGATCGACGAGAAGGACCTTGTAACCAGACTCGGCCAGCAAACCAGAGATGTTCGCGGCCAGGGTCGTCTTGAACACTCCCCCCTTCCCGTTGATTACTGCGGTGACTCGATGCAACGCGACCGCATCGCGTTGCGGGACTACGTGCGTGCGAGGTGGTGGCATCGATGTCTCCCTCGTTATCCCGGAGCGGGTTTCACTGTTAATGCTGGCATTGCCATCAACGATGGCTATTGCTGCAACGCCAGGATTACCTGCGTTGCAGGTGTTGCAGGCGTTACCAGCGTTGCTGGTATTGCACATGTTACCGGCAACGCGGTCATTGCAAGCATTACTGTTATTCCCGGCGTGTCGTCGTGCCCAGCAATGCTTGCAATGCTTTTATGCAGTTCAGATGCGGTATGCCGGTATTGCTTTCATTGCCGTCATGGACTGCTTCTCTCCGGAAGCCAGCAATGCTTGGTTTGCTTGTAATGCTTGCTATAAGCGAATCGGTGGGATACAGCCGGCCGTGCATGCTGTCCAACCCTCGCATCAGCCAGCTTTGCTGGCATTACCGGTAAAGCAACGAATTCAGCTATTGCCCGCAATGCTTGCGCAACGCCCGTCGTTGCGTGGCCGTCGTTGCGTGCAACGGCATTGCTCCCCGTTTACGCCAATACGGGGCCCGGCCTATTGCGTGCCATTGCACGCAACCCACCGCCTCACGCTGCCAGGCGAGTAGTCCACGTTGCACAGGATGCAGGCTCCGGCTGGAGGAGGCTCTCGGTGCCCGGAGCTCGCCGACTGGGGCGTAGTCGCCGGTGTTGAGCCGAAGGGCCAGGTCTTCGAACTCCCATCGCAGTGCCACCACATACAGCTGGTGCCCCACCGTCGTAGGTAAGGGCACCAGTGTGGACGCAGGTAGGGCGAAGCTGATCGTCCCGACGTGAAGCATCCAAAGTGCATGAGAGTCATCACAGTGCGGCGACGACAGTTTCGATAGAACTATGGACCCATAGACGTTGGATAGGGTAAAAGCAGGGACGCCGCCCGAAAACGAGGGGAACAGATGGGCTACTTCGAGGGTCGTGTCGTCGCAATAACAGGAGCCGGGGCGGGAATTGGACGCGAGCTAGCTCTACAGCTCGTTCAATCTGGCGCACATCTGGCGCTGTCAGACTCGTCGGAGTCTCAACTGCTTGCTACCGCTGACCTGTGCGCAGACGGCCCCGGAGACATCTATACGTCGGTTGTCGATGTGACGGACCGAGCTGCCGTACTCGCCCATTCAACAGATGTCGCTTCTCGATTCGGCCGAGTTGACGCTCTGATCAACAATGCCGGCGTACTTTTTGCCGGCGACGTCCTGGACACGACCTTCGAGGACTACGAGCGAGTGGTCGACGTTGACTTCTGGGGAGTCGTCAACGGAACGAAGGCCTTCCTTCCACACGTGATGCGCTCAGATCGAGGGCACATCGTCAACATCTCCTCGGCCTTTGGGTTGATGGCCGCTCCGTCGTATTCCGCCTACAACGCGGCCAAGTTCGCCGTACGGGGCTTCACTGAGTCGCTCCGCCAGGAAATGGTTCTCGGGGGACATCGGGTAAAGGTGACCTGCGTTCACCCAGGTGGCATTCGGACCACCATCGCGCGCACTGCTAGGCACGCGGCAGGAGTAGACGGGACCGAACTCGCTGATTCATTCGAGCGGCGTATCGCGAGAACAGATCCGAATGTCGCCGCTCGGACGATCCTCCGTGGCGTTCAGCGCGGGTCTGCGCGCGTCTTGATCGGCGCAGACGCCAGAGCGGTCGACATGGTTACGCGAACGCTCGGAGCGCGTTATCTGTCCATCCTGCCCGCCCTGAAGAAGCTTGGTGCGTAGCTGGACGTTCGACCTGAACAGCGTTCAATCCGGACAGGCTAGGATCTCCTCGTTCATTCGGTCGGGGAGGTTTTGGATGGCGACAAAGTGGTTGCTGGTAAGTACGTTCGGGGGCGCGGTGCCGTCGATTGTGGGGCAGGGCCGTACACCCAAGCCCTTCGTGCCGTTGGAGCAAGTGATCAAGAGCAGGCGGTCATTTGCAGATGCGACTTCGGCGATCACCGAGGTCATGGCGCACCCGACCAAGATTGACAGGCTTTCCAGTGACGGCCTGCGCCGGGTTATCGCGGACCCCCTCTGCACATTTGAGGGCAGACTTCACGCCATCTATCTGTGGGTCGGATCAGCTGAGGAGAAGGTTGCACAACGTGATCCTGCTGGAGCCTGGTACTTCAATCTAACCGACTTCAAAGTCAGTGGTAGCGATGATCTTTTCGACCTTTATGGGGTAGCGCCCGAGAATCGTAGATCTGAGGCTGCAATGGCCGGGGCGTTCGACAGGTTGGATACCGGCGTCGACGAGGGGCACGCACTAGCCAAGATCGTTAAGTCGACCCCGGGGATGGAACACCAAGCGGTATGGACGGTCAAACGCGACGATGGCGCCCGCCGTGCTGCGCATTTCTCGTGCCGCGCTGTCGAGGAACGGCCCGATCCGAACAGCGATCGGAAGGTCGTGATTCTGAGGGGTGTTACGCATGACATCGGCCCGGCAGACGATGTGCCGACTGCGCCGCCGCCGGTCATTCTGGAACATCGCGTCTTGGACGCCAAGTTGAAGCCTGGTGAGTACCTGGCCTACGTGGATCACAAGAAGCTGAGCCTGCTCAAATGGCGAGGCAACCCGATGCCCGGGATTGCTTGGGAAGGTGGGGTAGGGGAGCCGACGCCGGCGATGCACCCTGATGACGTCGAGGTTGCAAGGCGTCTCTCTGCCGACCTTGCGCGTGGTAGCACCTCCGGTGTTATTCGTTTCCGCGGGCTGGATGGTGAGTGGAAGCCATTGCACCTTGAGGTCTCGTTGATGGCCTTCGACCAGCACACGATGGGTGCACTTGTCACCGTGTCAGCGGCGCCGTAGCCGGGACACCGATGACTCTCCGTCGCTAGCTCGCGATCACAGGGTGCCGGCCCGGCGCCAGTTCTCGATTTGGCCTTCGCAACCATCATTGACGGATCCGAGTGTTGGTGCGCGCTGGGCCTTGGATGGTGACACCTCGTTGCGCTGTGACGTTGGCATTGTCCCGAGTTCCGCAGCTAATCGGGTTACCGGGACATGCCGAAAGATAAGCGTGCAGGTCAGCGGCCTGCGCGATGGTGACACAGCCCGAAAGTCCTAGTGACACGATTTTGTCATTTTCACCGATATGACGAGCATGTTCTCTGGTAATGTCCGGTGACATGTTCGTGAGGACATCGTCACGGCGGAACAAGGACGGCGCCACGGTGCGGTACCTGCAGCTGGCACACAATCAATGGGATCCGGCAAGCAAGTCGTCGAAGATGAAGGTGCTCTACAACTTCGGCCGCGCCGAGGAGGTGGACCGGGCCGGAATCGAGCGGCTGATCGCGTCACTGGCCCGGCTGCTGGACACCCCGGCGTTGTCCGGGGCGTCGGAGCCGGGTGAGGGGCTGACGTTCTGCGAGTCCCGCCCGCTGGGCGGGGCATGGGCGCTCGACGGCCTGTGGTCCCGGCTCGGGATCGGCACTGCGATTCGCCGGCTGTTGGGCGGTACCCGCCGGGACGCCGAGACCACCGAGCGGGTGCTGTTCGCACTCGTCGCCAACCGAGCGTTGGCGCCGTCGTCGAAGCTGGCTGCGGCGTCCTGGATCGGCGAGGACGTGCACATTCCGGGGCTGGCGGCCACCAGCGACGACGCCTGCTACCGAGCGATGGACTGGCTGGTCGGGGCCGAGGAGCAGCTGGCCCGCACCGTGTACGCATCGGTGGCGGATCTGTTGAACCTCGAGGTCGACCTGCTGTTCTTCGACACCACCTCCACCTACTTCGAGACCGACGAGGCCGACGCGCCGATCTGGCGCGACACCCGCGGCCACCTCGTCGACGTCACCGACGATCCCGCCCGCGATCCCGGCGCCGGCACGGATGAGGAGTCCGGCAGTCTCGAGCCGCCGGCGGGAGCGGTGCGGCAGGCCGGGTTCCGGGCATACGGCAAATCGAAGGACCACCGCGACGACCTGCCGCAGGTGGTGATCGGGATGGCCGTGACCCGCACCGGCATCCCGGTGCGGGTCTGGTCCTGGCCGGGCAACACCACCGATTCGGCGCTGATCCGGCAGGTCAAGGCCGACATGCGGGACTGGAACCTCTCGCGGATCGTCTGGGTCGCCGACCGCGGGTTCGCCTCCGCCGAGAACCGCCGGTACCTCCAGCGCGCCGGCGGCGGCTACATCCTCGGCGAGCGACTGCGCTCCGGCTCCGCCGAGGCCACCGCCGCGCTGTCCCGACAGGGCCGCTACCGCGACGTCACCGACGGCCTGCGCGTGAAGGAGGTCCGCCTCGGCGACCACGAGCGGTTCGTGATCGCCCACAACCCCGATACGGCGGTCCGCGACGCCGCCGTCCGCGCCGACATGCTCGACCGGCTGCGCGAGACGATCGCCGACACCGACAAGCTCACCGTCACCAAGCGGGCCGAACTGCGCGGCGTGCTCTCCACCAAGCCGGGCCTGAACCGCTACCTGCGCGTCACCCCGGGTGGGCTGCTCCGGGTCGACGCGAAGGCGATCGCCGCGGAGGCCAAGCTCGACGGCAAGTACCTGCTGCGCACCAACGAACCCCACCTGTCCGCCGAGGACATCGCCCTGGGCTACAAGCAACTACTCGAGGTCGAACGCGGCTGGCGGGACATGAAACAGATCCTCGACCTGCGCCCGGTCCACCACCGGCTCGAGGACCGCATCCGCGCCCACGTCCTGCTGTGCTGGCTGGCGCTGCTGCTGATCCGCATCGTCGAGACCACCACCGACCAGACCTGGACCACCACCCGCCGCGAGCTGCAGCGCCTGCACGTCGGCCACTTCACCGGCCCCGCCGGCACCTACCGCCAGACCACCGCGCTCACCCCGGCGCAGCGGAGCATCCTCACCCGCCTCGACGTCACACCCCCGCCGCGGATCCTCGAACTCACCGCCGGCTGAACCCCGCACCCCGACACCCCTAGTGACACACCGTGTCACCGGCCAAACGCGCCTTCCCGCAGGTCACCACCACAATCCGCGTCACCTGCCCACACCCGAGCTGCGGAACTCAGGATTGTCGTGGAGGAGGATTCGGCTGTTGTCGGTGGCGTGGACGGTGGTGTGTCCGTCGGCGTGGATGGTGGCCTGGTCGTAGGCGTAGATCGTGGGTTCGTCGGTGGCGCGAACCTTGGCTCGGTCGACTGCGTAGACGGTGGTCTTGTTGCGGGCTTCGACCTTGGTGTCGTCGAACGCTTCGATGATGGCGGTGGTGTACGCGTAGCAGCGAGAGTGTCCTTCGAGCTGCACCTGGGCCGCGTCGGTGACGACGATGGCCGGCGACCGTGTCTGTTGTTGCGGTGTGCTGGTGGTGATGCGGACGCGTGAGGTGCCGGTGATCCGCAGGGTGCCGGTGCCAATGAGGTCGTGGAGTTCGAGGATCTGATCGGGCGGGGAGTCGACGATGACGGTCTTCGCGCCCTGAGCGAACCGGGCTACGACGTCGGCAGCGGTGCGGCACGGAGTCCGGGGCGTGCGGCACTGTGGGTTACGTGTCGAGGTGGTTGGGCGCCTCATGCTCGATAACCTAGCCGGGATCCGCGGCCGGGGAGTGAGTGCCGCGCTGGCGGCGCCGAGTCCTGCCTGGGCCTGTGTATGCCCAGCCGCAGCGTTGTTCGTCGATCCACTGGGTTTGGTTGTCATGCGGCCGCCCGCACGGCTGAATTGATCTGAGACACCACGGCTCGGGCGGTGGGGTAGTCAGCCCTTCCGTTCGATCGGGTGGGGAACCTGCCGTAGCGGACTCGGGCAGGGGCCGAAATCGGTAGCGCCAGCATTCCGGTCGAGGTAGTCCGACGTGCCCCGCTCTTTTTACCCCGCGCGGCGCGCCACAGGTGCTCTTCGTTCCACCAGGTAAACAGCTCTCGGTCTACTAGGTGTCGTGCGGCGCGGCGGGCGTTGATTCCGGCAACTCCCCGGGTCTGTGCGACGGTCTCGAGCGTCCGGAGCAACTGCTCGCCCGTGGCCTCTGAGGTGAGCAGTCCTGCCGAGTGCAAGCGCGTCAGTGCTCGTTCGATGTACTCGGTGCCGTAACCAGTCTTCTCCGACAAGCCGGTCAGGCTATCGACCCCAGATCGGTAGAACCAGTGGACGCGTGCGGTTGCAGCGCCGAGGCCGCCGGACCGGGGGGGACTCCATAGATCGTGGGCGTGATGGGTGAGGAGCGTAAGCCCGGGCCCAGAAGCGGGGGCGGGTTCCCCTTGTGTTGCATGAGAAGTAATCTCTACGCCCACATCAGGCGGCAGGTTGAGGGTCCACCGTGCAGCTCGCGTCCCCGCGCTTGGAGTGGCAAGCGTGACCCAGCCTTCCCGTGCCAGCAAACGAAGCCTGCGCGAGACCGTGGACGCGTCGAGAGCGCAGGTCTGTCCCAGGCGGCGGCAATCGATGTCGAGGACCCGAGTCCGGGCGGTGCGCGCTAGCGCGGTCAGTGCGTGCAGGATCCGCTCGTCACTTGCTCCTCCTCGCCGGCCCCAGTGCGCTGTTGTCGCTGCGAGGGCATGTTCGATGGTGTCGAGGTCGTCGTCGATCGGTTCACGGGGTGCCTGGCCGGGGTCAGCGGTGAAGGTCGCGGCTCGGGCGAGGGCGCGGGACCATTGGCGTTCTGTGTCGTCGCGGCCGCGGGCCGCGTCCTCACGAAGCCGAATCAGACCTGGGGCGGTGGCAACGGCGGCGCGGGCGTCGTCGAGTGTGTGTCCGGCGCGGGCCATGGAAAGAAGGATGGTGTACGCGAGGGCACTTCGGTCCGCCCCCTTCGACGGCACCGTCGCGAGCAAAGCCGCAGTTCGGTGGGGTAGCGGCCGCCGGGGTCGGTCGAGTCTCGGACCCGCCGCATCCTCAATGATCCGCGGCCGTCGATGTTCTTCGGGCGGTGTAGCGGGCTCGACATGGGGGTGCCGCGCGAGGAGCCAATTGACGACTTCCGGCGTCGTCCCGCGGCTGACGCGCTCGAGAGCCTGCTGCAGCTCGGCGCCGGCCAGGTGGGGAACGGACCGTCCACCGTTGCGGTGTGGTGCCCCTGGAGGCCGCACAACCCCCTTATCGGGGTTTCTCAGGGGGGATTTGTCGAAGGTTGGGTAGTGCTGAACGAGCACGCGGTTGAGTTCGCCGACCGCGGCCGGGTCGGCACCGTCCTCGCCAAGTCGGATCCAGATGTGTTGGCCGCCCGTCGGCCCGGAGTGCGCACGCAGGAACTGGACACCCAAGTCGTCGAGGTGTGCGGCGAGGCGGTCCGAATCGGCACGAGCCTGATCGGCGCCAAAACGGGAGGTGTCGAAGTCGAACACGAGAAGCCGAAAGCGGTGATCTGAGCTGGCGAGATAGACCGCCCAGGGAAATTCCGGCTGCTGCAGGGGCATGGAGATAGAGGCGTCGTACTTGTGTTTTCGGTCCGGGTCGACGCGAACGCGCCGCCGCGGCGACCACACGCGAGTGCACGTGTTGTAGAGCAGTTGTGTGCTATCTGGGTCACCACTTGGCGGGGTGACACGCGCATGAGTTATTAGACCTGCATCAGGGCGTGAGATACCCTGGGCTCTGTCCACGAGACAGTCCCTCCGGGGATAAGCAGTACAGAGAATCGAGCGGCTAACTCTTTTCTCAACCAACTTCAAAGACCCAATGCCCTCGGCCCTGCCCGGTCGGGGGTTTTTTGGTTAGTTGGTGTGATGCACTACGTAATGTGTGTTCGTTTGTGCAGCCTCAAGGCCGCCATCGCGTTCACGCGGAAAGTTTCAGCACCTCCTGGTTGGTCTCCTGAACGAGCTGGGTATGGCCGGTAGCGGCTGCGAGAAGATCTGCCAGGAATTGGCTCATGTTCACGCCCGCTGCCATCCGCCTACGTTCGAGTTCCTCGAACACCACGTCAGGGACTCTGCTGGTTACGCGAGTTCGGTCTCCCTTGTATGGGTTTCCCATACCCTTCTCCTTCCCTGACCCCGACCGTCCACATCGGACTCCAATCTGCAGCACCAAACCTGTCACAAGTTGGACCGATAACGATGAAGACACGCCGTCGAACGCTCTCAGAGATGAAGAATCCGTGCTTTAGTTGCGTGATTATTTATAGGTTCTTCGCGCGTGTCTCTCGATGTTCATGACCGCGCTTCCATGCCTCTGCAACGATCCGCTTATCGACCCCGTAGAGCTCGGCAATCTTGGGCACAAGGTCATCGCGGACAGGCTTTACCCCGTTCTCGACCTCGGCCAACGTAGTGGCCCCGATTCCGAGCCGGGCGGCTGCGTTTCGTTGATTCAGCGCTGCCCGCACTCGAAGGTCGCTCATTCTGAGCTTGCCCGCCGGGATCGGCACGAGCACAGCGATTGATGTATCTAGGGCTTCGGCAAGAAGGCCAAGCATTTCCGGTGCCGGCCTTGACCGTCCAGTTTCCCAGGTCGAGACTGCCTGACGAGTTGTACCGATTCGGGCCGCGAGATCGTCCGGCGTGAGCCGCGCCTTCACTCGCTGTTCGCGGAGCTTGTCACCCCGGAATCCTCTGACTCCGCTGCGAGGCACTTCATCAACTCCCGGGGTCCGACCACTGCTGTATCCGACCATTGTTGCCCTTCCCGGAGTGCCATCATGCGCTAGCGCGTTTTATAGTTGCGTGTTATTGTTGCGCTAATCTTAGCTGCTTCTAGCGGACTCGCTCAGGAAGGGGCGTGAATGAAAAGCGTGAATAGGTTGCGCACAGAAGCTGCCGCGGTTTACGATCCTTTCGCGCGCCCCACCGGGGAGTCCTGCGGCCTTGTACACGTCGGGTCCGCTTGTAGCGCAAAAGGTGCTGCACACCGTCTATTTGGTGTGCCCTTTGGACTCTCAGGGGCGATCGTGTCGGAAGCAACTAACACATGGTGTGGCTCGCGTAGAGCCGCACCATCGCGTGCTTCTGACCACACTTTCCAGGTCACCACCGCGGCGACCAGCGGTTCGACTCGACGAGTTTCTGAAGTCGAATTGGCTCAGGCTCATTCGCTCCGGGCCAACCTCCGAATCCCCAAGACTTCCACTGTGCGGTTGAACTTCTGCCCAAGTCACCGCTCAGTGGTCTCACTTCGCAGCTCGTGGCTCGCACGCGGGCCAACTTGTGCTGCGCAGAAAACCCCAGGTGCGGTGATGATTGGCGTCCTCGCCCGCACCTGGGGTTCTACTCCCCACAGCGTTTCAACGCGTAAACGTCCACGCCGCAGGATCTCGGATCCCCGCGGGCCATTTCTGTACCCAGTTGGAGGCTCCGATGTCTTTGGGTGCCCAGATCCACCCGACCACTAATCGTACCGCTGCCCCGTTTTCGTTACAGGCGGATTCCAGCGAGTCCGTTCCTCACGTTCCGATCTCGATGAATGAGTCCGGGCGGCCACTTGGCGTCGTCGCACATTGCGCTGGTCGGGCACCTGGTCACAGGTGCTACAGCATCGGCCTTCCTGGGTTTTCGACCTGTCCCGCGGGCCACTCATTAGTGCCGTATTCGTCACCCTGGGTCGGCGTTCAGCCCGTCGTCTAGATCACTGACAGACTTCAATTCGATTCTCCATTAAGGATTTTCGCGATGTTTCTCGTCTTTCTGATCACCTTGCTCTTCGGTCTCGGCGGGGCCTTCCCTGGCTGGCCTGCCTGACCGTTCGCCCCACGGCCGGTGGAGGGTCAGTCAGCCTCCTGCCCAGGTCTCCAAAGTTGTTGTCATTCACATATTTCCGATTCGCCTTCGGCACCTGCGGTTGCACAGAGGTGCACCGCAACGGCGTTTCCTTCGAGAGAAAGCGAGTAGTGATGAGTAGATCAGGTGGGGGCCGGCATCGTCGGCGGGCGGAGCGGGCCGCGGTGTGGTGCGCGGTTCCTGTGGCGTTGTGCGTGGCGTGTGCGGGTGTGGCGCAGGCTGCTCCGTCGCAGCCGGGCACCGGTGGTGGCAGTCAGCCGGGGACCGGTGGTGGGAGCCAGCCCGGAACGTCTGCCCCGGCTCCGGAGCAGTCACGGGATTACCTGCCTGGGTACACGCCGTCGCCGAATGTGCAGAACTCGGAGTGGCGGCAGTACTCGGATTGGGAGACCGGGTATCAGCAGCCCCAGTACGAGGCACCGCAGTACGCGCAGTGGTCGTCTCCGCAGACCACCGACTACGACGCGGCGCCCTCGTATCAGCAGGCGTACGTCGAAGAACCGACCCAGTCGGCTCCGTCGGTCGTCGAACCTGAGCCCGTCCCGGCTCCGCCGATGGTCGAGCGAAAGGGGATCGCGCCGGTCGAGGCACCGGAGGGGTACATCTTCACCGGTGCCGGATTGCTCGAGCAGCCGGATTGGATGCCGGATGAGGACCGGGACCGGATCACGAACACGATCGCGGCAGTGCAGGCCGACGCCGGAAATGCGCTGACCGACGCCGGCGTGAACGCACCACAGGCGGACCGGATCACCGGCGGTGCGATCGGTGGCGGCCTGCTCGGCGCGGGAATCGTCGGTACCGGCCTGGCTGTGCCTGCCGCCGCGCTCGGTGCCGGTATCGGCGCAGGTATCGGTGCAGGTATCGGTGCGGCTGTGACCGCTCCGACCGGCGGATGGGGCGTCGGCCCGGGTGCGGCGATCGGCGCCGGTACCGGGGCGGTCGTCCTCGGTGCACCCGCTTTCGTGCTGGGCGCCGGGTTGGGTGGTGTCGGCGGCGCGGTGGCTGGTGCCACCGTTTTCGGCGGCCAGGACGTGACTGTTCAGGAGCCCGCCCCTGAACCGGCACCCGAAGCCACTCCGGAGCCCCTGTGGACACCCCCGGTGGTCGATACCGCGGCGGTGTCGGCTCAGACCTCCGCTGTTGTCGAGCAGGTTCAGGCCGTTCCCGGTGGCAGCGAAGTTGTCGAGCAGGCTCGGGATTTCGCGGCCTTGGCACCGGCGTACGTCGAGCAGGCGACTCCGCGAGTTGATGCGTCAGCTGCCCTGGTCCGTGACGCGGCGCTGACGCAGCCGGGCGGAGACCAGGTCGTCGCCTCGGTGGAATCGGCCGGGACGAACGCGGCGGCCGCGGCCGCACCGGTGATCGAGCAGGCGGCCGCGTTCGCTGGCGCCGTCGTCAACGGCCTGAACGCCTGAGCGGGGTGACCACATGAAACTACTTCCCCGGGTGGCCGCGGCAGCGGCAGTGGCTGTGATTGGGATCGGGTCGGCGGGAACGGCGTATGCCGCGCCCGCCGGCCCGGCGAGCGAGCTGGTCGGGGACTCGTGCCCGGCGTTGTTCGCTCTCGGGATCCAGGGAACGGGGGAGTCGTCCCCGGACACTCCGGCGACACTCGACACCGGCATGCTCTCGCAGGTCTTCATGCCAATGATGGTCAAGACCACCGATTCTGCGGGGGACACCCTCGCAGGCCGCGCCTATGTGCCGTATCCGGCCGGGTTCGGTGGCGCGGTGCCCGGTGCGAATGTGCCGTATTCGCAGTCGGTGGAGGAGGGCCTGCAGAACCTCATCGACACCGCCGCAGAGGTCGCGCAGGCGTGCCCGAACACGGTGTTCACCGGGGCGGGATACTCCCAGGGCGCGCACGTGATGAGCATGTTCGCTAAGCGTGTCGGCGCCGGTGAGGGGCCGATTCCGGCGAACAAACTCGTCGGGGTGGCACTGTTCGGTGATCCGACGCGAGCACCGGGTTCGCCGTTGTTCCCCGGCGCCGCAGGCCAGACGTCGCCGAAGCCCGCCCCGGGCACGACCGGCGCCCAGGTCGGGAAGATCTCGGCCCCGGCGCAGGCGACTCCCGAGGGCGGCGGTATCGGACCGACCGCGGACACCGCAGTTGCCTACGGGTCCCTCACCGGGCGTGTGGCGTCGATCTGCGAGCCGGGCGATCTCTCGTGTGATGCACCGGCGAACGCGCCGATCATGCGGGCGGTGACCAATATCGCCGGTCAGAGCGAGCTCTCGTCGGGGGATCCGATTCAGTCGTTGACCTCGATCAGTGAGGCGTTGGCGCTGACGACGATCAAGACGGCAGTGCCGGTGATCAATGAGGACATCCAGGGCACCACGCTGGCGAACTTGTCGATCGACCCGAAGAAGTCGTTGTCGGAGCGGGTGGCGATCGCCTCCGACCCGCGCACGGAAATGCCGACCGCGCAGGAAGCGATCAGCGCGGTGTTGAAGGTCGGCACGATCGGGTTTAACGCCGTCAAGACGGTCGCGAAGGAAGTCCTCACTCCGGCGAACATCGCCCAGCTGGCCACGGTCGGTCTCGCGAATCCGGCTGCCGGCGTCGCGTTGTTCGCCACGAAGTTGGTGGGGGCGATTCCGAAGCTCATGCCCCCTGCGACGACGTCGCGGCTCACTCGGCAGGCGTTCGACGTGGTCAAGGACAACATCAGCGACAACGCCGACCTGGTGTCGACAACAGCGCTGACGAAGTACTGGAACACGGTGCGTGCGCACGGTTCCTACGGGTCGACGCCGGTGACCGCCACCGGGCAGTCCGCGGCGCAGTTCGTGGCCGAGTGGTTCGCTGCTCTCGCCAAGGATGTCGCGGCCGGAACCGACTCGTCGTCGGTGACGTCCACACCGCGGGTGACCTCGCAAACCACCACGGCTCCGCGAACCAGTTCGTCCACTACCCCCGCGTCGTCGGGGGCGACGAGTGCGCGTCCGACGTCGACCAGCCCGGTCGCTGCCGGATGACCGACCCGGTTCCCCGGACGGCCTCGTCCGGGGAACCGGATTCGCACAGAAAGGGATTCGATGATGACAGATACCAACTTCCGCAGGCCTGATCCCACAGCTGGTGAGCTGACCCGCTGGTATCCGTCCTTCACCCCCGCCGCGGCCCTTGCGGACACCTCGCCCGTCGAGCACCCCGCCGAACACACCCCGGACCTACCCGTGGACCAGGCCCCGCCGGTGGCAGCGCCCGCACCGACACCTTCCGTGGCCGCGGCCACGCGGCACCGGATTTCCCCGCGCGCAGTCGCCGGACTCGGGTCCGCTGCCGCGACGGCTGCGGTCGCGGCGGGCCTGGGCGTGTGGGCGCTCGGTGGTGGGCAAGACAGCTCGCCTACCGCTGCTGCCGTGACCGCGCAGCCGACCACGGCTCCACTGACCTCAGCGGCCCCGCGCCCCTGGTGCGATCCGGCCGCAGCCGTGGACGGCGTGATCATCGGCAACGGCCCCGGTGGAACCGACTCCGGCCCCGCCGCGATCCTCGCGTTCGACTTCGCCTACTACGTGCAGCGATCCGGAGAAGCGGCACGCGCCGTCGTCGCCCCCGACGCCGTCGGTGTCGAGCCCGCCAACCTGCTCCAGAGCGCCATCGACACCTACATTCCCGCCGGCGCGGAGCACTGCGTGACCATCCGCGCGGCCGAGCCGCAGCGATTCCTCGTCACGCTGCGCGAACGCCAGCCGAGCGGGGAAGAAGTCGCCTACACCCAGCAAGCCATCACCACACGAGTGGTCGATGGACGTCACGTGATCACGTCGATCGGAGAGGCATCATGAGCACCGAACCCGAATGGATGCAATGGCTCAACCAGGAGCCGGAGCCCGAAACGGACCTGCCCCCGGCAGCGGTGGTGCCGCTGCGAGGGGCCGACAGCCCGGCCAGTTCGGCACCAGCCGAGCACCCGGCACCCGCACCCCGAGACCAGGACCCGCAGCGCGAGGCTGCGGACACACCGGTGTGGCCGCAGCCGCCGATAACAGCTCCGCCGCTGGTACTGGTCACCGGCGTAGGCGGGGGAGCGGGAGCCACAACGACCGCTATCGGCATCGCCGGGGCATGGGCAACCCACGACGCCAGCTCCTCGGTGGCGGTGGTCGATCTCACCGTCACCGGAGGTGACCTGCGATCACGCGCGAGCATCGAGGACCTCGTCACCACGATCGACACGCTCATCGAATCCGTGGAACCCGAGGCGCTGGTGAGCGACCTGCCCTTGTCGGCGGCGGGGGCCCGGGTCGTCGACCGCGGCGACAGTCGGTTCGACGACCCGGTCGTACATCGGGTGCCTGACCTTCTGCGGTCTCACGTCGACACCGCGGTCTACGACCTGGGGGCGGATGCGCTTGGCAGCCGCGAGTGCGTCCGGCTGCGCGAAGACGCGGATGCGGTGTTCGTACTGGTGGTGCAGGCCCGGGCGGATGCGTTCAACCGGCTGCGCGGCTACCTGGACCTGCTCGCTAACGCCGTCGGGGAGTCGGTGTTCGAGCACACCGTCGTAGTCATCTCGCACCAGAATTCCGCCGAACCGGATGTCGACCCGGCCGAGCTGGTCGGATATCTGTCGGGCCGGGTGCGCGCGACCCTCGAGGTGCCCTACGACCCGCATTTGGCCACCGGGTTGGAGATCGCTAGCTGGGAGCTTCGCGCCGCCACCGTCGGTGCCTACGACCGGATTCGGCGGGCGACAGCATCCGCCGAGGGTCGGCAGTGATGATGTCGGCACGCAGCTTCTCCCGCTGGTCACAGCCGCAGACAAGCGGTTCGGGCATCCCCGTCCGCACCCCGAACAGGGTCGCGGAGATCTGGGATCGGCCGGTACCGCGCGGGCTGGGCAGCCCGGCACCGCTGGTGTGGCTGCTCGGAGCCCACGGCGGCGCGGGAATCAGCACGCTCGGTCATGTCCTCGACTTCGCGAGCGAGTGCGGTCAGAAGTGGCCGGCACCGTTCGAGGGGGAATCACCCTTCGTGGCGATCGTCGCCCGCGAGCGCGTCGATTCCCTGGACAAGGCCGGTGACCTGATCCGCCAGCACGTTTCCGGCATGGCCGGTAACAGCACGCTCATCGGTCTGATCACCATCGCGGACCGGCCCGGCCGCAAGATCCCGAGGGAGATCGACCAGACCCGAAAGATCGTCGGAGGCCTGGCCCCGACCACGTGGCGGATCGAGTGGATCGAGCACTTCACGCTCGTTCGCGATCCGCGAGAACTTCCGGTCTGGTCGCACCGCGACCCGGTACCGGAGAACAAGAAACGCGCAGCAGACGACCCGACGGCCGTTCCCAGCGAAATCGCAGAGATCGCTGGGGCGCTCCGCAATTCGATCATCAGTCGACTCCACCCGGGCACCTGACTCGGGCCTGGAACAACAAGGGAAAGGACAACTCGAATGATGCTGCTACAGAGCACACTCGACACGATCAGCGTGCTGGCACAGGGGATCGAACTCCCGCCGGAACCGCCGCCGAAGTCGGAGAAGCTGCTCGAACTCGGCCGATGGGCGTCGTGGGTGGTGATGTTCGCCGGCGTTCTCGCCTTGGTTTACGGCGGCGGGAAGTTCGGGTGGGAGAAGTTCAACGGTGGCTCGCTCGAGTCGCCGAAGATCATCGCCGGAGCCCTGGTCGGCGGCGTGATCGCGGCCAGCGCCGGCGGAATCATGGCCTCGGTCGTGTCATGACGGTCGTCGCGATGTGGATCCCCTCGGAGGCGGTGACCGAGCCGCTGCTCCAGCTCGGCCGCTACGTGATGTGGATCATCTTCGCGATCTTGACCATTCGCCTCGTCTGGTACGGCGGACTGTTCGCCTGGAACAAGCAGCAGAACCCGTACGAATCCGAACCCGCCGCTCGAATCGGGATGACGCTCGGCGCCGCGGTGCTGTGTTCGGCGGGCAGCGGTATCGCCGCAGCTCTCCTGACGTTCTGACAAGGAAGGACCATCTGATGATCACAACCCGCCTGGCGGCAGCGTCCCTGGCCGCTGCCGCCGCGGCGGCGCCGATGATCGCTGGTTGCGGTTCCACTGAGGAGACCACCGCAACCGACTCGGTCACCACCCCGGCGCCGCCTGACCCGACCACCCCGCCCGCACAGATCGAATGGGACCGCTTCCAGTCGATCTGGCTTCCGTTCGCCGACGAGGGCCCCACTCGCAACACGGGCAACGGGGCGGTGTCCGGGTTCTCGCACACCCCGCAGGGTGCCGCCCTGGCAGCGATTCATCAGACCGTGCGCATGTCGGTCGCCCGCGACGACCAGTGGGCCGCCGTCGTTCACGAGGGCCTCGCACCGGGACCCGAACGTGACGCGTTCGCCGTCAGCCGCGCTCAGATCAGTGTCACCGCTGCCGCCGACCCTGCCGAAGCCCCGACGCTGGGTGGGTATGTCGTCGCCGACTACACCGATGAGCGTGCCGACATCTCGATCCGCACCTCGTTCTGCGACCAGTCGGCCGCGATCACCGACACCACGGTCGTGTGGACCGGCACGGACTGGCAGCTCCAGCTCCCGGCCGCCGACGAATCCGCATCCCGCGTCCACGTCTACGACCCGCAGACCGCCACCTACGACACCGGCCGTGAGGTGGCTCTCGCCGCGCCCGCCGCCGCGTGCAGCGACCAGGAGGGCACCCCGTGACCACTGAAGACACCGAAAGCACTGACCACAAGCCCGACAGCTCCCCGGCCGCTGACCAGCGGCCGCGGTCGGGGCGGCGGGGGCGCACGGCCGCCACCTCGAAGCACGGCCTGGGCTTCACGTTCTGGCTCGCGGCCGTGTTCGTGTTCGTCGTCGTCGCCGGCGGTGGCGTCGCGTACTTCGCTTCCCGCGACGACAACGACACCGCCGAGGGCCAGGTGCCGGTCACCCTTGCTCCGCAGAGCGAACGCGCCGACTGGGGGCTTCCGTTCACCGACGAGCTCGGCCGCCGCGTCGAGGTCCCGCCGAATCCCGATGGTGTCGCCCTCGATCAGGACACCGACTCCCGCAAGCCTGCCAGCGACATCACCGGCGCCCCGGGTGGTCTGCAGTGGCAGCAGATCCGCAGCTTCCCGCTGCCGTTCTCCACCAGCGACGGACCCACCGGCATCGACGGCCGCATGGCCACCGGATTCGCCCAGACCCCCCGCGGTGCGGCACTGGCCGGTATTCAGCTCTACACCCGCGGCGGCGCCACCATGGCCGGTGCCGCCGAGTTCTACGCCGACCGGGTCGTCCCCGACAGCGACCCGCTCGAGCAGCTGCGCCAGGATTTTCTGCGCCGGGCCACCGATGCGATCGCATCCGGTCGAGGCGACGAGCGGGCCCTGTTGCCCTACTTCCGTGTCGATGCCTACCGAGTCACTCAGTGGGACACGCAGCGGCCGGACTACGCGGTGGTCGAGTACGCGATGCTCAAGGAGAGCCGCACCGGCTGGGTCTCGAAGTCCGCGGAACTGCTGTGGCGCGACGGGGACTGGCAGATCAAGCTCACCGCGGATCTCTACGGCGGGCAGAAAGAGGTCAGCAACCTCGGGGGGTGGACCCAATGGGCCGCCAACTGACCCGCATCTTCACCGCCCTGGCGGTTGTCCTCGCGATCGTGCTCGGAGCCGCGACCACCGCGGCTGCGCAGGACACCGAACCCAAACCCGGCGAGGACCGGTCGGTGGTGTGCCAGGGCGTGGAAGTCGCCGGCCAGGGACTCGGCCAGCTGATCCCCGGCTTCGGCGGAGTCAACATCCCGGGCCTGCCCAGCACCGGCGACGTCGTCGGCAACTTGTCCGGCAGCCTCTGCGACAACAACGGCAACCCCATCGGCGCGGTCAAGGACTTCGCGAGCGAACAGCTTCAGGAGCAGTGGGATTCGCAGTTCGGCAAGATCGTCACCTCGATCATCGACGGCATGTCGCAGGCGATGATCATGGCGATCACCTGGTGGATCAAAATTCCCAACGCCGACCTCGAATCGTTCGGACCTCTCGCTCAGATCAACGAATACACGATCTGGATCCAGTCGTTCCTTCTGATCATCTCGATCGGATTCATGTCACTGCGGCTGGCCGCGGCCCGGCGGCAACTGATGGTCGAGCAGGCCGAAGAGACCTTCCGGACCCTGTTCCGTGTGGTGGTCACCGCGGCGACGATGTCAGTGATTGTCGCGCTCGCGACCCGCGCCGGTGACGCGTTCGCGGTCGAGGTGGTCAACGCGACCTCGAACAACGACCCCGCCGGGACCGTGCAGTCGATGATGATCCTCAACGCGTACTCCGGGATGGCGCCGGGACTGATGCTGATCATCGGGTTCTTCGGCGCGTTCGGCGCTCTCGCACAGGCGTTCTTGATGCCGATCCGGCAAGGGTTCCTCATCGTGGCCGTCGCCGCTCTGCCCGTCGCGGCCGCGGCGAGCGGAACCAAGACCGGATCGCAGTCCTACGACAAACTCCTTGCCTGGGTGATCGGGTTCTGCCTGTTCAAACCGGTCGCATCGTTGGCGTATGCGATGGCGTTCTTGACCACCCAATCCTCCGCGCTCGACGTTCCCGAAGGTCAGACCCCGACTCTTGGGCAGTTCCAGTACTCGCTGATCGGAATCGCGCTGCTCGCCTCCACGGCGCTCGTCCTTCCGGCACTGATGCGGATCATCACCCCCGCGATCTCGGCGGTCGGCAGCGGCGGCTCCGGGGCAAAGGCCACCGCCGGGGCGCTTCTCGCCGGTGCGGCCCTGCTGACCGGCGGCAAAGCTCTCGGCGGCAAGCTCGCCGGCGGCAAGGCAGTCCCGCCCGGAGGCGGATTCTCCGGTGGTGGCGGCGGAAGCGGCACACCCGGTCTCGTCGGCGGCGGCGGAAACCCGGGGAACGGCAGCGGCAGCCGCGGGAACCACAGCGGAAGCCGAGGCACCCCGTCCACCCACGGACCCCGCCAAGGCGGGCCCCGCGGCAACGGGGCGAATACCGGCAGCGGCCCGAAGAAGGGCAGCGGCGCGAAGGCAAGCAAATGGGTCGGAGCCGGAGGAGGCCGCGGCAGCCGGTCCGTCGACAGCGCCGCCGGTGACCTCGCCGGTGACAACTACGCCCACCCCACCAGCCGCCACAACATCCCCCGATGACCAGGAGATACCGATGACCAGTGAGATTGCGCGAATCCAGCTCGGAAAGATCGCCGACGTGTGCGAGCTCGACCGAGCTGGCGTGTTGCCGCCGGTAGAGGCTTTCCGCGCCGCCGATCCCGGCTCGTGCGACGTTGACCACGCACCGACCTTGCTGCCGCCCACCGGTGGTGATCATCGGTGAGCGCGACCCGAACGAACAGCGAACCGCAGGTCTATCTCGGCGGCCGGGCACCTAGAAATGAAGGCGTCATGGGCCTGTCCGGGCCGGTGACCTGGTTCATCCTCGGCACGCTGATCATCTCGCTGCTCGTGCTCATGCGCTGGGGCCTCAAAGTCGGCGCGATCACCGGCGGGGTCCTCCTGCTGGCCGTAGTCCCCATGGTCCTCAAACGTCACGGCCTCACCGGATACGAAAGGTCCCTTCTGGCAATGCAATTCTTCGGCGCACTCCGACGTAAGGAGAACATCTACCGCGGCGGCTTGTTCTCCGAGATGCCCGGCGGGAAATCGCAGCTCCCCGGTGTCCTGGCTCCGACGAAGATGTACGAGGGCGAAGACAGCGCCGGCTACCGGTTCGGCATGATCCACATGCCGAAGACGAACCAGTACACGATCGTGATGCGCGCCTGGCCGCAGGGTGACGAGGCCGTCGACCGGGGGCTGGTCAACCAGTGGGTCGGGGAGTGGGGGATCGTCCTGGCCTCGGCGGGTCTGACCAGTGACATCGAGGGAATCGTCCCGGTCCTCGACACCGTCCCCGAGACCGGCAACGCCCTGCTCACTCAGGCCCGGGCCATCACCCGCGTCGACGCCCCCGCACTGGCGAAGGCCGTGGTGTTCGAAGGCGCGACCGAGTTCCACCGCGACGAAGTGCAACTCGCGGCCCGCGTGGCGATCACCTTCGCCGCGACCACCGACGAACGCAAGAAGGACCCCGGTGCGCAGGCCGTCGAGATCGGGCGCCGTCTGCCCGGCATCCGCGCCGCCATCGAGGCCTCCGGTGTCGCGGTACGCCCGATGACCGCCGCCGAGATCACCGGGGTGGTGCGCCGCTCGTTCGACCCGGCATCGCAGCTGACGATCGAACGGGCCGAAGCCACCGGCGACGACCACGGGATCACCTGGGACAACGCCGGTCCCATCTCGCACGAGAACAAGTGGGAAGAGTACTGGCACGACGGCGGCCGGTCCGTGACCTGGCTGATGAGCGCGGGCCCGAAGAGCGCCGTCGACGAATCGACGCTGCGACGTCTGATCGCCCCGCACCCGGACCTTCCCCGCAAGCGCGTCGCAATCGTCTACCGCCCACACCGGGCCGCGGACGCGGTCAAGATCATCGACGACGACTACCGCAACGCGATCGTCGCCGCTCAGAACCGCAACCGGGGCATCAGCTCGGCCGCCGCCCAGATCGACGTCGAACTCGCCGAACGGTCCCGCGACGAACTCGCCCGCGGACACGGCGCCACCCGCATCGGGCTGCTCATCACCGTCACCGAACCGATCGAGGCCGACATGCCCCGAATCGATGCCCTGGTGGGCGACCTGGCTGTGCAGTGCCAGCTCAACATTCGCCGCTGCTACCGGTTCCAGGACGCGGCATTCGCCGCCTCCCTCGGCATCGGTGTGCTGCTGCCCGACCACGCGTCGATGCCGTCGGCGCTGACCGCCTAGAAGAAGGACGGCACACTGATGTTCGAGATCATGACGCCCGAACAGCGGGCCAAGTATCAGACCCGTGTCTACGCCGGTGGAATCGGCGGCGGCTGGGCGAAGTTCAAGATCCGCACCGACGACAACCGTCGCCGCAACGCGAGCGCCCGCGAGCGCACCGAGCAGAGCACCACCGCGGGTGGCCCGAAGCTGAGCGATCGGGGCCACCGCGGTGCCGGCGGCGGCCGCGCCGCATCGGTCGGCAAGCAACCCGAACTGCGCTCGACGAGCGTGCACGCTGCCGGCGCGTTCTGGCCGTGGTCCGTCGGCGCAGGTGCCCCCGCGGTCGGCCCGGTGATCGGCAGCCACCTGGTCACCCACGCCCCCGTCTCGTTCGGGCTGCTCAACTGGTTCCGCCGCGGCTTCATCACCGCCCCGGTCGCGTTCGTCCTGGGCCTCAACGGCTACGGCAAGTCCTCGTTCGTCCGCAAAGTGATTCTCGGCGCGATGGCACAAGGGGTGACCGCGCTATTCCTCGCCGACAAGAAACCCGACTACCGCAAGATCGTCGAGGAAGTCGCCGGTACAGACGCGGTCGTCGATGTCGGCTACGCCTTCGGCCACATCAACCCACTCGCCGGTGGTGTGCTCGGGTCGATCATCCCGCGACTGGCCGCGTTCCCCGATCTGCAGCTGCGTTGGCTCGAGGAACTACGGGGCCGCCAGACCGAGACCGTGAGCGCCCTGATCGAGTTGCGGCGCGGACAAGCGATTGAGGACTGGGAAGAGTCGATCGTCGGCTCGGCCATCGCGATCCTGTTCGACGAGAAGGGCTTCACCCCCGACGAGCCCCCGCTGCTCGAGGACATGCTCGGCCTGATCATCGAGGGACACCCCCAGCTCCTCGAGGACGCCGGAGTCGACACCATCGAGGACTACCGCGAGGCGGTGCGGCCGCTGCGCCGATCCCTGCGCGCCTTCGTCAACCCCAAGAGCCGGTTCGGGCGGATCTTCAACGGACAGACCACCCATCCACTCAGTCTCGATCACCCTGCGATCGGCTTCGATGTCTCGCACATCCCCAACGGGGACAAGAAGCTGCGAGCTGCGGTGATGCTGGTGTGCTGGTCGGACGGATTCGCCCTGATCGACGCAGCGAACGCCCTGACCGACGCGGGCCTGGCTCCGCAACGGTTCTTCGAAGCGGTGATGGATGAAATCTGGGATGTGCTCGGACTGGGCCCCTTCATGGTTGACCGGATCGATGCCCTCACCCGCCTGAACCGGCAGATCGCCACCGGGCTGTGGATGATCACCCACTCGATGGCGGACCTCGAGACCGCCGCCGACGGCGCCACCACCTCCCGCGCGGTCGGATTCCTCGAGCGCGCCCGGGTGAAGATCATCGGCCCGATCCCGGAGAAGGAAATCGACCGCCTCGACGGCGTGGTCACCTTCACCGACACCGAAGCCGACATGGTCACCAAGTGGTCGTCCCCGCCGCCGATGACCGGTGAGCAGCCTCGGGAAGACCAGCCCGCCCCGCCCCCGCCGGGAACCGGAAACGTGCTGATCAAGACCGGTGACGACCCGCGCGCCCCCGGAATCCCGGTGCACGTGATCTTCACCCGCTCCGAGATCGAATCCGGAGTCCACAACACCAACGCCCGCTACACCGACACCGCCGCCCGTGAGGAGGACGCCGCGTGATCCCGCAACGCCGCTACCGGGACGTCTCCCCGGAACTGAGGACCGCCGCCGTCAAGAGTGTCGCCCTCCTCCAGAACGAGGTCTCCTCCCGCTGGCGGGCGATCCAGCTCGTCGCCGAAGCCACCGGCGTGCACCCGAACACGCTGCGCAACTGGGTCGAAGCGCACCCCGACGGACCCCGATCCCCGCGCCGCGACCTCGAACGCGAACTGCGCGAACGGGATGCGGCACTGGCCGCGGCGTCGGAGATGATCGCCGACCTGTCGTCGCGGATCCGCGACCACGCCGGGCGGGACTGAACCCGGCCGTGGACATCAAGAAGCTGGTCGCCGCCGCCGTGGCCGCCGTGTTGGGACTCGTGCTGCTGGTGGTCGTCGTCGCCTCCGACAGCGGCAACGAGTGCCCGGCCCCGGCGACGCCCGGCGGCAGCACAGCTCCTGCCGGATCACTGGTCAAACCGACCGAGTCCGGCACCACCACACTGACCTCGGGATTCGGCCCGAGGTGGGGGACCGAGCACCGGGGCATCGACTTCGCCGGCGAGGTCGGCACTCCCATCTACGCGTTCACCGACGGCCGGGTCATCGCTGCCGGTCCCGCCTCCGGATTCGGGAACTGGATCATCGTCGACCATCAGATCGACGGGAAGGTGGTTTCGACCGTCTACGGGCACATGTTCGACGACGGTGTGCTGGTCAAGGCCGGTGACCGGGTGTCCGCCGGACAAGAGATCGGCCGTATCGGCAACGCGGGCGACACCACCGGCGCGCACCTGCACTTCGAGGTCTGGGACGGGGGCCGCCTCCCGGACGGTGTCGGCACCGCCGTCGACCCGGCTCCCTGGGTGGACCAGGCCATCGAGCCCGGCCAGGCACCGGCTCCCGAGACAGGTGAGGGAGACGGTGGGGCGCCGACCTCGCCCGGCACCTCTACGGCACCGGGGCTCGCGGTCTACAACGCCCGCCAACTCGCGATCGCCAAGCAGGCGGTCGCGATCGGGGAAGCGATGGGTGTCTCCGAGCGCGGCATCACCGTCGCCCTCGCCACGATCGGCCGCGAGTCGACGTTCCGGATGCTCGCCAGCTCCGTGGTGCCCGAATCCCTGAACTACCCGCACGACGGCGTCGGCAGCGACAACAAGTCCGTCAACCAGTACCAGCAGCAGGTCGGGATCTGGGGAACGGTCGACGAGTTGATGAACCCGGTCACCGCGAACGTGAAGTTCTACCAGGCCCTTCTGCAGGTCTCCGGGTGGGAGTCGATGCCGGTCACCCTCGCCGCTCAGACCGTGCAGGCCTCGGCGCACCCGGAGGCGTACGCCCCGTGGGAAGACGCCGCGCATGCCATGTACAGCGAGTTCAAGGGTGCGAGCAAGGAACTCACCACCGACGAACTGTCGCAGATCTCCTCCGCCGGTAGGGCTACGGCCGTCGCAGCGGGAGGCATCTTGCCCGATGCGTGCCCACCCGCAGGCGGCGAGCACGGCCCGCTCGCACCGGGCCCGTTCGGGCAGAAGGTCATCGAGGCCGCGTCCCGCTGGCTCGGCACCGAATACGCCTGGGGCGGCGGTGACGTGAATGGCCCCACCCGCGGGATCAGCGACGGCGGCGGTGCGGCCGACGCCCACGGGGACACCAACAAGATCGGCTTCGACTGCTCCGGCCTGACCCTGTACGCCGTCTACCAGGCATCCGGGGGTGCGATCAGTCTGCCGCACTTCACCGGAGACCACTCCAACCCCGGCCAGCTCTACGACGCTCGCGGGCAGGACATTCCGTTCGACCAGAAGCAGCCCGGTGACCTGATCTATTTCGGGTCCGGCGGCAGCACCCACCACGTCGGCATCTACCACGGCGTCACAGACGGCCAGGACATGCTCCTCAACGCCCCGCAATCAGGTGATGTCGTCTCCATCCAACCGCTGTCCAACTGGGCTGGCGAAGAAATGTACGTCCGCCGATTCGGCGACCAACCCACAGAAAGGCAACCCCAGTGACGAACACGATCAGTACGGACGACAGTCCGATGACGGCCAGCGCGCATGTCATTGGCGCACCGCTCGGACAGCACTTGGAGTGGATCTCCTGGATTGTGCTCGTCGCCGGCGCGGTCATCGTGACAGTGGCGGGCGCCGTGTGGGGGGTGGCGGCGGTGGACCGAGCGGACGGGCGAGAGATCACCCGGGATCTGGTTGTTCTTCGGATTCACGCTCATGTTGACCGGATCTACCAGCACTTACCCATTCCTCTAGGCCACCGCTCACACGACCGGACACAGACCGACTCAGAACACGAAGGGACAGGGCACATGACGGAAAACGTGATCGAGAACCCCGCACCGAAGAGCGCGGCTATCAAAAGTTGGGGCCAGGAAGAAGTCGCCCCGCACAACTGGGCTGCCAAGGTGCTGGGCGACCAGACCGAAATCCTCGAGGCGAACGGATGGCAGGTTACCGAACGTCAACGCGACCTCGCGTATCTGTCGGCGCTGGAAGCGCTTGATGCCGAGGTTCTCCGGCGGCCGCTGCGGGGTCGGGGTCAGCCCTCCCCGCTCTACGCCAGCACGATTCACCAGATCACGGCCACCGAACTGCGGAAGGTCGCCGGTGAGCCGGCCCCGGTCAAGCCCTGGGAGAGGGTGTCGCTGGGACTGCTTGTGGCGGCGGCAGCGATTACGGTCGGCCTCACCTGGAAGGTGGCGCGGGACATCGCCAGTGAGTTCCTCCGGATCGACGACACACTCTGGTTGGGGACCGAACGGCAACAGACGGCAGCGAACTGGTTGTTCTGGCTCGGGCAGAGCGGTGCCGTCGCCGCCGGGATCCTGCTGGTACCCGCCTTGGTCACCGCGGGGGTCACCCTCGTGCGCCGCGTCCGACCGCGATACACCAGTGGCGCATTGGCCCTGGCCATCGTCGCAGCCGTGGTGTGCATGGCCACTGTGGTCACGACGACCTTCATCGCGATCATGTTCGCCGGCCTGGGCCGGTGACGAGATGAATCGGCATCACAGCAGGACGATCCGCGGCGGCGTCGCCGCCGCGATGGTGACGGTGGCCCTGTTGGCGGCCGGGTGCGGCAGCTCCGACGACGGGCATGACCATGCCGCCGAACCAATGGATTCCGGTGGCCCGACGGCAGCGTTGACGACCCCACCACCGCCGCAGCTGCCGGAACAGTTCAGCGGAGTCGATCAGAACGATCCGGAAGCGGTGATGGTCGCCGCCGCGCAGGCCCTGTTCAGCTACACCCCCGCGACGGACCCGACGCAGGCCGCTGGCGCCGACCGGGCCGCAGCGCTGCTCGACGAGCGGTTCTACGCCGAGAACAAGGCGGCGTTCTCCGTGCTGGCACCGATCACCGGTGCCCAGTGGGACCGGTGGGCGAGTGCGAACGCGACCGTGACAGCCCGTGCGGCGGTGACCGGTGACAACCATCCACCGGATGCGCCGGCCCGGATCTCGCGGGTGGTCGCCGTCACCCAGACCGCGACCACCCCAGCCGGAGCGGTGCTCGATGAATCCACGGTGGCGGTCTACATGAGCGCAACCCGTCTCGGGGTGTGGCGGGTGAGCGCTCTGACCGTCCGCTGACACCGGACAGGCGTGACCGACAGCTGCAACGACATTCAGGAGTGATGATGACGAGTTCGACCAAGACGGTCGTGGCCACGACCCTCGGGCGAGGGGAGCTGCGATGAGTGACCGTGGAGTCAAGGATCCAGTCAATTCGGCACGCGAGATGTATCTGATCGCGGCAGTGGTGGCCGTCGTCGGGGTGGTGGGCGGCGGGGTGATGCTGGCGCTGCGCCTGGGCACCGATCAGGAGGTGCCGGCGAACCCGGCCGTGGTCCTGATCGACCTGGTGAAGGGCCATCTTCAATGGTCGACCACCGCAACCGTGCTCATCACGGTGTACGCAGTGCTGGTGCTGGCGGCAGCGTTCGTGATTTTGGTGCTGGTGGCTCGCAGCCGCGGCAAGCGCACCCGCGTCGACAACAAGGCCAAGCACATGGGCCGGTTGCGGGACGTGGGATCGCTGACCGAGAAGCTGTGCCGTAAGGAGTCGGACCGGTTGGGCGTCGTCCTCGAAGAGGGTGCGGCGCCGGGGGTCCCGATCGGAAAGCACCTGTTGTCGGGGCAGAACCTGTACGCGAAGTACGAGGACATGCACGTCGACATCTGGGGTCCGCGTTCGGGAAAGAGCAGCTCCCGGGTGATTCCGGCGATCCTCGAAGCGCCCGGCGCGGTGCTGACCACCTCGAACAAGCGGGACGTGGTCGATGCCACCCGCGACCCGCGTGAAGCCAAGGGCGGGAAGGTGTGGATCTTCGACCCGCAGAAAGTCGCTGACGGGGAGAACACCTGGTGGTGGGATCCGCTGTCGTGGGTGACCGACGAGGTCCGGGCCGCGGACCTGGCCGCGCATTTCGCTGCCGGCGACGACGGCCTGGACGCGAAGAAGGATTCCTTCTTCGACCCGGAGGGCCAGGACCTGCTCACCGCCCTGTTCCTGGCGGCCGCGGCCGAGCAGAAGCCGATCACCCAGGTGTACACGTGGGTCACCGACGAGACCAACGTCGAACCGGTCAACATTCTCCGCAAACACGGCTACGACCTGCACGCATCCGGTCTCAGTGGCCAGTACAACGCTCCGGCGAAACAGCGCGGCGGTGTCTTCGGCACGGCCCGGAAGATGATCCGCTGCTTGAAGATGCAGTCCATCCGGCCGTGGGTGTCGACCGACGGCCAGCGAAGCTGGGTACCGCATTTCGATCCGCGGGAGTTCGTCCGCTCGAACGACACCATCTACCTGCTCTCTCGTGAGGGCAACGGGTCCGCCGGACCGCTGGTGACGGCGCTGACCGTCGCGATCTGTGAGGCCGCCGAGGAACTGGCGACCCGGTCGAAAGGTGGGCGTCTACCGGTGCCGCTGCTCGCCGCCTTGGACGAAGCCGCCAACGTGGTCCGCTGGACCCAGCTCCCAAAGCTGTTCAGCCACTACGGATCTCGTGGAATCGTGATCATGGCCATCCTGCAGAGCTACGCCCAGGGCACCGAAGTGTGGGGCAACAAGGGCATGGGAATGCTGCACTCGGCCGCCAACGTGAAGGTCTACGGCGGCGGCTGCGAAGTTGCCGTCGACGACAACTACCTCCGATCGCTGTCCACCGCGATCGGGGAGCACTGGGAATACAGCGGATCGGTCTCCTCCGGTCGCGGAGGCCGCTCCACCTCACGCCAGCGCACGAAGATCACCACCTTCACCGAGTCCGAACTCGAAGAACTGCCCCGCGGCCGCGCGATCGTCCGCTCGTCCGGAAACCGGGCCACCCTCGTCAAGACCGTGCCCTGGTGGGAAGGCCCCTACGCCGACCAGGTGCGGGCATCGATCGAACGCCACGATCCCGAAGCGGACAAGACCCTCGCCGAAGCGGTGACCCTCACCGACGACGCCGAACCGAAAGAGGTACAGCCGGTATGACCAGCCTTGACGAGTTCGACCTGCCCGAACCGCCCGACGAGGACCCCGCCCCACCCGAGGATTCCTGGGCGCCGCCGCTCGAGGGTCTCGTGCCCGCACCCGCACCGGCGGCTACCCCGGCCGACGGGAACGGTGCAGGCGACGCCCTCGCGCTGTCCGACGAGCTGAGCGCCCGGATTGGAAAGGTCACCGGGACGCTGCTGAGCACGCAGATCAAGGCGATCGCCGAAACCCAGCTCGCCGAGCTACTCACCCCGGAGATCTATCAGCGGATCGAAGAGCTCTCCCGGCGTCGACTCGCCGCCGAGCTGGAGACGCAGCTGGTCGCGGCCGCCCACGCAGCGGACGCGGCGGAGAATCCGCCGACCACCGTGTTCGGGTCGACCGAAGAGTTCGTTCGGGTGCGCCTGGCCCCGGGCTACCGCCGCGACGTCATCGACAACCGGGAAATCCGCTGGTGCCCTCAATGGTGGCGGCACGAAGAAGCGATCTCCCGCCTCGAAGCGCTGTGGCGCACCTGGGAACACTTCCGCCTCGACGCCACCACCGGAATGAGCGTGTGGTGGCGCGACCACGCCGACCACCACATGTCGGTGCTGATGTCCTCGGAGGGCCCGTTCAGCAAATGCAGCGTCCAACACGGCCACCACACGCCGGACAACGCCATCGCACCGCTGCCGACCGATCCGGCACCCGCCGGGATGTTCCCCGACACCCGCGAGCTCTGACGCACGGAAGGACCAATCCTCATGGATATGCACCGCGACGACGGCATCTACACCGCCACCTGCCGCCACTACGAGCACCGACCAAGTTCCGAAGGACCAATCGGCGTCACTACCACCCAGCACACCTCACAAGCTGCCGCATTCGACGCCCTCCACGAGTTCCTCAGCACTGCTTACGAGGTCGGTCCCCGGTACGACATCACCATCACCCGCGACGACACCCCACAACGCGAAGTCGTCTTCGCCACCGGCGGGCCCGCCACAGTCGATCGCCTTCGCCCCGCGATCAACGAGGCCAGATCGGCATACTCCAGCGCATGGGACATCCTCAAAGCCCACGCGAACGACCTCATCGCAGAACTGCGTGACCCGAACGCGCTCGTACACCATCCGACCCCCGAGTTGCGTGATGTGGCATGGGCCGCCAGGAACCAATACGGCCCCCGGCACCGCACCCGCGACGCCTACCAAAGCCACACCGGTGAAGAACTCGACCGCGCCAAGAACCTCGCCCGCGACGCCGGACACACCGAGGACCAGATCGACCGCGCGACCCGCGCCGACCCGGATATGGACATGCACAGCCTCCGTCAGCGGTCCGCAAACATGATCCGCGACGTCCGCTCTTTCGCCACCAACTACAACCTCCCCCCGGACCAGGCCAGTGCCCTCCATGCCGCGGCCGACAGGGCCGAGGACACCGTCGCCGAACTCGCGGCCCCGAGCGGTGTCCCCCCGGCTGTCCCCTCACTCGACAGCAGCACCACCATCCAGCAGGACATCACAGCAGCCGCCCGACTCGCTGCCAGCGACTTCCCTTCCCCAGCCCGGTCCGTCCTCGTCTCACCGAACCAGCCTGAACCGACCCACAAATCCACGGCCGCGCCCACCCGCACCTCCAGCCTCAACCTCTAGGCCAAGCCCGTCACCACAACAACCGGTAGGGAGAACCACATGTCCGAAGGTCCCGAAGTCGACTCGGCAAACCACGAAGTCAACGCCATGATGCGCGTCGCACTGCAACTGGCCTCCCGCATGGCAGAGAAGATGGCTCGCAACCGTGAGCGTGACCTCGAGCAGGCGCGCCGCGAATCAGCCGAACATGCCCGCGAACTCGCACAACGACTAGAGACCAGTCGCGCGGCCGCCGAGGCATACCTGCGTGCCTCGTTCGATGACCAATGGTGGAACCGGGCACAGCCCGGCGAGATCGCCGACCAGTGGCAGCACGCACAGGCATGGAAGGAACACTCCCAGGTCGCATCGGAAGCCGTCGAACGGATCCGCGCCGAAACCGCCAAGCGGTATGGCATCGACGTGGACGCTCCGGGCGCGGACGAGAAGGTCGTCGACGCCCTGCTGCGCGATGCGGAGAACCGAAAAGCCCGCGCCGGCGCCGAACACGGCCGATCCCAAGCCGACACCATGACGGCCAGTGAGATTCTCGACGAGGCCGAGCGGGCGGATGCCGAACGCGCCGATGAGAACGAACGCAACGAGACGAACAGCGAAGACGTCGAACCGCGGACACTTGGCGGTGATTCGCTGCGCTCGGTGGCCGACCACGACTACGACTCCGCCGAACGACGCGGGGAGGACACCGACCAGATGAGGGCCGCCGGCATCGACGAAGAGGAAGTCGCCACCCGCATGCGCGCCGACCTCGACCAGGCCAGGCACCCGGTCGAAGCGGTGGCCGGCGCGGGCAGCCATCCCAAGGCCCGCAAGGGTCGGGCCAGACGCGGTAAGTCTGCCGAGCGGACGATGACTGGCCGGTAGTAGATCCAATCCGTGTACCTGGTCGGTTCCCTCGAAACCAACCAGGTACACGGCCCACTCCTGCCTTTACAGGCGCCTCAAGAATCGTCGTCCGACCCGGTCTCGGGCGAGAGCAATGGCGTCAGCTAATTCCGACTTGTCACCGATGATTGGCCACCATGACCAGTCGGATCCTGCCGCCTGTGCTTCCTCAACGAAGATCGCTTCTGGCTCCCACACGTCCCTTCCCCACCGCCGTTCACCTGCAGCCAGTGTAGGGCCTGGCTCGACGTCATGCCGGAGATAGAACAGCCCTCGCCGGTATTCGTACTGGTCGTTGAGTTGACTCCAATCCTCATCGTCAGGACATGCCTCCGCAAAGAGCGGCCGCAGCATTTTCCGTAGGTACCGACTGAGAGCAAATCCAAGTCCCGCAACGTCCTGCATGCCTGCAAAGTTCATCACTGAGCGCTCATCCAGCACTTCGTGCTCATCCAGCACTCGAAGAGCAGGCAGTCTCGGGGCAGTCGGTCCTCTGTCCGTATCGCGCCATTTAACGTTCTCTGCCAGTTTGATCCACAGATCCGCGTCCGAGTCGAAGCACAGTGTTGACAAACCGATGACGCGGAAGGCCAGTAAAGCGGGGAAGTGGCGCGACTTGTCGTAGGCAGATTCCGGCATCCGTTGGATAAGGGAATTCCCGTCTTTCTTGAAGCGTCCGCGGGCGTCGACAAGTTCCTGCAACGCAAGCGGCCATGCACGATTATCCCCGCTGGCCGGGTCGTACTCAACGCCGGCATGCAGGATCTGCAACGTGGGTTCAGTGAGCTCGTAAAGCAACCGATATCTGGCTTCGAGTGGCTCAAGCGGCCCGCTGCTCGACGTGACGATCGGAAGCTCGTTGATGTCTCGCCGTAGTTGTTTTGTCGTGTTCTTCACCAGGTCGATGAGGTCGATGCTCTTCGAACCGTCAACGACGTATCGCTTGACCTGACCTACTAGATCCCGCTCCGGAGGAGGTTCAGGCTGAACTGTGGGCCCGCCAGCAGAAGGGGTTGCAGCGCCGCGCCCAGCGGACGGGGGAATTGTGAAGTCGCCGGCAGTCCGCCAATCGTCGTTCTCCATATCGACGGCAAGGCCTGTGTTTCTCAGACGTCGTCCCAGATCCCTACGACTGTCGGAAGTGTCCTTAATCTGCACATAGTTCACTCCAGCGATGTCCGACATCTCCCGCACGCCACCAAACCGGACGAGGACAACTTTTTCCCGATCCTTCTGCATAGCCATTCCAGCTTCGAAGATGACGTTCATACGCGGCTGAGGGGTCAGATCCCTCTCGAACTGCGGATCATGATCGGAGAGAAACTCATCCCTGCATCGCCCGAGGTCATCCGGCGTGAACAGCACTACGACGGCGCCGGCGGCTTCCATTCCTGCAGTAACGATGTCCATCGTGGTAGGGCTTCCGGAGCCAGTGTATGAGGCTGCCTCCTCCCACTCGATGACCCGGAGATCGAAGGTACGAAGTAGCTGGACCATGGACTTCTTGATTCGGTGATCGCGACCGTGGACAAGAAAGACTCGTCTATCGCGCGCGGGAGAAGTAACGGGCTGAGACACGGGAGTCTCCCTTTGTGATTGTCGTAGGTCTGATGAAGGGGAGATAGTGTGAGCGGGGGTTGCGAGTGGAGATGTGGCAGCGGACCCCTCCTGCGTATCGCCACTCCAGTGGAGAGTCCCGGACGGATCGAGGACCACATCGACGCGCTTCAATGTCTCGATCAGATCGGCTACCGCATCGACGAGCTCATCTTCCCTTCCTAGAGTTGAACGCTGAGCTCGGCTGAGAAGTCCTCGGAGTAACCTCAACAGTCGAGGAAGGGCTTCCTTCGCGTCCTCGTCGCTCGCCGATTCGAGAGCGTGCAGTACCAGTTCCTGCCTGTTAGTGCCCACGCATTCGAGGCCCACGCTCTTCAAAACTCTGACTGTGTCGACCCTCGATGGCCCGTGGGAGCCCGCCCAAAACCGCGCCATTGGACCGGCGATCGTCTCGCCGAAGGTTCGCCCTGATCGGCGAGACGTCTTCGGGTCGGATTTAGTCATGGACCCAAGAATGCCGCATCAGTTCCAACCGATACGCCGGAGTCCTACCTTTCGTTGCCTTCCTGGGCACGGTCGCGACCGGCGTGAGTGCGTGGGGACGGATCGAGCGGCGCGGGAATCGGCGATCCGGGACGCCTCACTGCCTCAGATGGTGGTGATGCGTTGTCGAGTGCGACAAGTCGCCGCAACTCTTCCTGTTCCGGTGTGAGTGTCGATGTCGACGTGCCGTCCTGCCTCGTCATCCGGTCTTCGACGCGCGCGGAATCCGGCACCGACAGCCGCGGCTGTTGAGGGGCGTAGATGGCCGCGAGCTCGGTCCGCGCGGCGTACTCAATGTCGAGGGCACGGTACAACTCGCCTGACGCGCGATGCGCATCCGCGATCGCCTCCATCGCCTTCATCAACTGCCGCAGCAACAACATCGCGGACACGCTGTTCGGGAGATGCCCTCCGGTCTGCATCACGATCAGTGCGGCACCACCCGCAGACATGGCGCCCTTCGGTGCCCGGTACGCCCGGTGCGCCGGAAGTTGCGCGGAACGGGCGAGCTGACGCGCGGCCGCGGCCAGGGGTCCGGGTGTTGGTTCGATCTTCGCGGACCATGCCGCGAACACACCGGCGGTGCGGCCTGCTGCGCGTGCCCACTGTGCCCGGTCTTCGAGTGGGATGGATCGCAGGTAGGCGTTCCACTTACCGATGTCCTCGGTGGCTCGGTCGAGCAGTTTCGGGTCGAGTTCCTGACTCTCACGGCCGGCCCGCACGGTCGGACGTTCACGGCGAGCAGCGTTCCACTCGTCGACGGCCGCCGCCGACGCCTGCGGGCTGTCCTCCCACTCGCTGCGCAAACGCGGCAGCGTCAGGTCCTTGGCAAGGTGCCCTCCGCCGTAGAAGACCGGAGAGTGTCCGTTGGCGGGTCGAACCGCGACCTTGAAACCGACAACCACGTCGCCGCGTCCGGAGGCGAAGCGGGGCCGCACAATCAACCCCTGTCCACGCAGGCGGCGCACGAACTCCGCTTCGGATTTCGACGCGGTCGCGCACGCGCGGACGCGGCGAGCGAGGAGCTCACGGTCCAACTCACTCGCACCTTCACGCTCGGCACGCTGCTTCTCGGCACGGTGGTAGCCGCGCTCACCGGAGTTGGTTTCCCGGGAGGCGATCACGGCGAGGCCGTGCTGTCGTTCGAGTTTGGCGACGATCTCACTTGCCCGTCTCTTCGACCGCCACAAGTCGACCTTCGTGCCGTCCTCACGCACGGCAGAGGCGGCGATGTGGATGTGATCGTTGCCCTTGCTGGAAAGACCGTGACGGGCAGCCACCCAGCGGGCGGGGGAGCGGCCGGACTGACTGGTGAATCCCATCTCGTCCATGAACTGCTGGGCGATCTCGCCCCACTTCTCGTCGGTGAGCTGCCCCTCGTCGGCGTGCAGCGACAGCGAGCAGTGCCACACGTTCGCGTCCCGCCAGGGGTCGATCGGGTCGCGGACCTTCTTGCCGTGCGAGTCCCGTACGTCTTCGCCGTTGGAGTCCCGGAGGTAGTTCGGCTCCCGGACTACGGTGCCGAATACCCGTCGCGGTTCGTCGATCTGACGGCCGATCTCGATTGCGTCCTGGTGGGACAACTCGTTGTCGTGGTGCCACGCCATGATCGCAGGATCACCGGCAACCAGGTGCGGGTCGGTGTGTTCGTTGGATCGGCCCGGACCCTGTAGGTACGACAGCAGACCGGTCATCTTCCCACCAGTGCCGATCTTCACGATCATCGCGCGTCGAACTCCTGCAGAATCCCGTCGATCCGCCTCGCCACCCGCCGGACCTCGTCGAGTGTGACACGGAGATTGTCGGGCAGATCCCCGGTAGCGTTGGTGGCCTTGGCCATCTGATTGACGTTGATCGAAATCGCAGACAGCAGCCGGAACCCGCTGAACAACTGCTCCGCGAATTCACGCCGCTCGGAAGCAGTCTCGGAATGGTCTGCCAGCGCTGACTCAACGAGTAACCGAGGCACGGTTACCCGCGCATGCTGCGCCTTCGCCAGCAGCGCCGACTCCTCCTCCGGAGTCACCTTCACCACGTGCCGGGCCTGCCGGCCACCGTCGACGTTCGCACGTCGCTCACGCCGGAATCGCCGGGGACGATCAACCGCGTCTTCGCTCATCGTCCCTGCCTTTCAGTTGGCCCAGCGCAGCGCCCCCACCACGTGGGGCTACACGGCAGTGTCTCAGGTCCAGAGCGCAGCGTCCAGACCTGACCCCAACTTAGGGCACCTAAGTTTCCATCTTGCTCCGCCGGGGCTCGATCAGTTGGCACGCAGCGCCTGCGTCGTGTGCCCGTTCTTGAAAGAAGCACAGGACGAGCGCAGCGAGTTCCTTTGCGCGGTCTTCCGGCCGTCCCCACCTGTGGTGTGGACCCGATTGTGGGTGCCTGAGATCGAGCGGAGCGGGACAGGGAATCTCGGGCATCCACACGAGGACCAGGGCACTCCACACTTGTGGTCGGCCGGCGCCCGAACGGGCCGACAGAGGGGCCGCGCTACGCGCGTCCAACGCGACTTCGCCGCGGGGGAGTTGTCCCCAAGTGGGTACCGGGCTTAACGGCATTGGGCACCCACGACATTTCTCCGCTCCGCTGTGTCGTGTGCACACAACGCCTACCCGGACACCCACCCGGGGACAACGGAATCCGAGCGCGACTCGACTCGCGCACACGCCGCGTGTACGGCTCGAGATTCGCGGGCAACGTCTATACGATCGACCGCATGGAGAACCAGTCGCTGGAAACCGAATTCGCCGCTCTCGATGAACAGATCCGACGAGAAGCCGAGAAGAAGATGCAAGCGATCCGCGTCGTCGCCACAGCACACAAAACTCTCGCCGACACCCGCGAGGAGTTCGCGCGCGCCGACGCCGCGAACAAGAAGGCGTTGACCGACGCGATCGCCGCCGCGCGCAGCGCCGGATTCACCGACGCCGACCTGAAGCGGTGGCAGGCCGACGACAACAAGCCCAGCCGTCGCGGACAGCAGCGCCGTCCCCGCAAGGCCGCACAGAAGGACCAGCCGGGGACCCCGACCGCGACCGCTTCGACGGACTCTTCGCCCCAGCCGGCGAACGAATCCCTCGCCGCGTCGGCCTGACCAAGCACCCGCCATAGTGCCACTGACCGCTCTGTGTCAGTGGCACACTCATGTTCAGTACTCCGGGGGGAGTTCGATGAGCGAGATCACGCTCGATAGATCAGAAGAGTCCGCCGCTGGAAACGGACGTGGCGTCCAAGGCCAGCGTTCAAAGCGGGTCCTCATCACATTTCTGGGACCGGTTCTCGGAGTTTGCCACCTTTGCGCGCCTCGCACCTAACGAGCCCGGTTTCGCCGCCCTACTCGGGCTGCATGGTCTCGTCGCGGCGGTCGTCGTGGTGAAGCTAGTTCCTCCATGTGGTCCGGTGTGGAGTGTTGGTGCGGAGCTCGCGCGCGGTTTCCGTTGGCTCGGCCTCGCACCGGTGAGGATCCGGAACCAGCCGGTATCGCGACGCACTCAGCTGCTGTGGCTCGTCGCCATTCCCGGCACGCTCGCGCTGTTGCACCTTCTCCTTGCCACACAGCTCGTCACGGCATTCCCCGTGATCGATCCCGCCGAAGATGCCGCCAACGACGCAAGGGAAATACTCGGGACGAAGTACGGCCTCTACAGCGCGTTGACGTATGCCTTCTTCGGCTCAGCCCTCGTCGAGGAGATCGCCTTCCGAAACGTTGTCCTTCTCGTGCAGCGGTGGCGGCCGCACGCAACGCTCCTCATCGCGATCATCGCGACCGCGTCCACCGCTCTGTTCGCGGTGTCGCATTTGAACTACGGCACCGCCAACGTCGTCTCGGGATTCGTCGGAGGAGCGGTCTACGTCGGGCTCGCGCTGTACACCCGATCGCTCTGGCCCGCCATCATGACGCACTTCATCTACAACACCGTCATCATGGTGGGCTGGGTGGCGATGTAGCCAACAACCACAACATGCAGCGAGCGCCCCGATCCGGTCACGGGTCGGGGCGCTCGCTGCATCACCACTTGTGTCCGACCTGTCGGTCCCCGCCTCTATCCTCGCCGGTAACAGCACCTGGAACCGGTTGAGTGGAGGACACCCTGAGCGTCACCAGCGGCATTTCCCCGCTCCCGGGTATGCCCGTTCCCTCGCCACATGCGGAGGACGAGCAGCTCGCTCTGATCGGACAGCCGCAGCCGGTGCGCGTTCCTGCACGACTGTGGCGATCGTGGCTCACCGAGCCCACGATCGTCGCTCGGTTCGAAGCGAAAATTTATCGGCGTGCCGACGAGTTGTGCACTGTCTGGACCGGAAGTGTCAGCTCGACGGGTCACGGATCCTTTCGGGCGGCGAGTCTGCCCGGCACGTCTCGACGTGGCACCGTGCCCGCGCATCTGTTCGCCTACCAACTCGAGTACGGAGTGATCCCGAGGCTGGGGTGGTCCGGTGCCGATGACGCGGTGCTGTGCCATCAATGCGACTTCGCCGGTTGCGTCAATCCACACCACATGCGCTTGGGCACCAACGCCGTCAATCGCACCGAGTACTACCTGCGGCGACGGAACCTGGCCAGTCCACTCGCCGACATCCGCGGTCCCGCCGGGCGCACCCGCGCCGTCGCCGCCGCTGTCCGCGCCGGCCTCGCGAACGGCGACGAATCCGACGGCATCGAGTTACGGATCCGCCGCGCCGAAGCCGCCGGCCTGCCACTCACTCTTTGGTGATTCTCGGTGCGTCGCACAGACCCAGGTGCACGCACACGGCTGATGCGCAGAGGGTGTTCGGGGCTCGATGCCCCGAACACCCTCCATCCCCTCCCTGACGGGCCCCCGGAACTCCGCACTTCCGGGGGCGCGCCGTTTCATGACTAGGTGATGTCGATGTCTTCGGGGCGCAGTTCGCCGCTGATCACCTTCTCCACATTCGAGAGGGTGTGCCCGTTCTCGGTGAGCATCGCGAGGTACTCGCTGACGTACTGCGGCCGCGACCGCCATGCATCCTTCGCCATTCGCGACTCCATCGCCGCGACAGTGAGCGCGAAGGTAAGCATCCAGGCGCGGGACTCGCTGGCCGCCGTCGCTGCGGCCGCGATCTTCTTCTTCGCGTCGTACGTCGTCCAGGTCTTGTCACCCATCAACTCCGGCAGCAGATCGGACGAGTGGAACTCCGACAACTGGTGCGGTGCGAGCGCGACCATCATCGCCGTCCACGTGGCCGCGTTCTTCGGAGGCTTGTTCGCCGACAGCATCTCGCGGATGAACTCACGCCTCACGTCGGTAGCGGACTCGGCCAACTTGTTCAGCTCCCGTACCCGGCGACGCTGCACCCGCTTGGCCTCCTCCGCCGCAAGGAGTGCGGCCTCACGGGCTTCCTCGTCCTCCGGCAACGGGTTGGTCGGGTTGAACCCGGCAAGTTGGATCGCCCGGTTGAACTGGTAGCGGCCACCGTTGACAGGAACCAGACCGGCGTCCTCGGCACGCAGCACGTCGAGGAAGTAGAACTGCGGCACGTACACGTCGCGTTCCTCGACCGAGTTCGCGTGCCGCAGCCCTTCCTCGGGCTCGACGTCCGGGTCGTCGAAGGTGTCCCAGTCGATGTCGCCCTCTTCGACCGGTTCTCCGGACTCGACTTCGACGTACATCGTGTCGGTGCGCACCCACACGCCCCATAGCTCCGGCCGCTGCCGCACCTGCTCCTCGGTGATGTGCGCGCGCGGGTCCGCCTCGGCGTCCTCGGCGGTGGCGATGTATCGCCAGTGGATCTTCGTGTCGTCGCCAAAGCCGGGATCGCTGTCGAGCACGGTGAACCCGGCTTCGGCGTATGTCGCGGTGCGTTCGGCGCGGGTCGCTTTCTCCTTCCGGTCCGCCAGGAGTATGCGGGCCTGGTAGTCGAAGGAGTGGCGCTGGCACTGCGCCAATGTCTCCACGGCCTCGGTGTCGCCATCCGCCTCGAACGTGGCGATCACGGCCGCCTGTTCGATCGTCAGGCCCTGTTCCTCGAGGCTCGCGCGCGCGGCTTCGCGGCGTCCGACTGCGCCGAGCAGCTTGACCGCCTTGCGCTTTACGCTCAGCTCCTTCGAGACTCGTTCCACCGGCACCCCGAGGTCGAGCATTTCGGCGATCCCGGCGGCGTTCTGCGCGGTCGTCAGGCCGGTGCGGTGGTTGTTCGAGTTCATCTGCTCGCTGATCCGGGCGATGGCACGCTCGATCTCGTCGGTCGTGTCCTGTGAGCGCACCAGCACGGGGATGGTGTCGCGGCCTGTGGCGATTGCGGCGAGCGTTCGTCGTTGTCCGTCGATGACCACCAGGACGCCGTCCTCGCGGCGGTTCGCGGTGATCGGGTGCAGCACACCGTGCTCGCGGACCGACGCCACGAATCCTGGTGTCGCCTCGAGGTCGACCTGGTCGCGCACGTTCTTGCCGACGTCGAGGGTGTGCGGGTCGACCTCGATCAGCTCGACGCCCACCGGTTGCAGTGTTGCGGTCATGATGTCTCTCTCCTGTACTGTCTCGGGCGAGAACACCGGGCAGATAGTTGCTGCCCGGTGTTCTCTTGTTTCCGGGTGGTTCGTCGTCAGTGGGGGGCCGGGGTATCGGTGGTGCGGTCCGCCTGCCGTGCCATCTGCCTGTTGCGCGTCGTTGAAGGTGACGACGACGGCGTCATCGGGGTTGACGACGATGCGGTGCGAAAACGGCCCCGCTCGGGGGTGGTGAGCGGGGCCGTGGTGGGCGTGGTGACGGAGTGTTCGTCGGGTTGACGCGGTGGTGGTCGGGCTGATGGGGATCGGGTTCAGTCCGCGGCGATCTCGCTGATGGCGATGCGGGCGGCCTTCTCGTCGACGATGGCGTGGTCGGCGGCGAAGGCAGCGGTGAGCGCGTGCAGTGCGAGGTTGTTCACGGCGCGGGGATGCCCGCGTGAGGCGTTGTGGATGAGCTCGGTCGCGTCGTCGGAGAACAGGGTGTCGTCGCGGCCGGCGATGCGACAGTGGTGGCGGATGTAGTCGGCGGTGTCGGCTGCGCTCATCCCGGCGATCGTGTAGCGCACGGCGATGCGCTGGTCCAGGGCGGCGAGCACGCCGAGTCGGAGCCGGTGCCGCAGGGTAGGTTGGCCGACCAGCACGACCGCGAAAGGGGATCCGGAGTCCATCTCGTGGTTCGTGAGCAGGCGAATCGCTTCGAGCTGGTGGTTGTCGAGCAGGTGAGATTCGTCGATCACGAGCACCGGATTACGTCCCCTCTCAGCGTGTTCGGTAGCGAGTGCTTCCGATGCCTGCGGGGCGAGGCTGGCGGTATGGAAGGCGGGGGTGTGCCCGAGCGCGGCGACGACGTGCCCCAGCATGCCGCGCACTCCGATGGTGGGGTTGGCCAGGTAGATGATCACGTGCCGGGAGGGGTCGAGGGCCGCGGCGGCGGCGCGGACGGCGACGGTCTTGCCGGCGCCGACCTCGCCGGTGATCACGCCGATCGCGCGTTGGTCGACGCACCAGGTGATGCGGGCGACTGCCTCGCCGTGGCCGGGGTGGCGGTGCAGCATTCCCGGTGCGAGGTCGCGCCCGAATGGCATTCGGGTGAAAGCCCAATGTGATTGCAGCCGTTGGATACTCATGCCGACACCTCGCCGTCGGTGGCGGGTGTGTGGTCGAGGACGACGACGGTGTCGTCGTCGAGGGAGAGGGCGGGGTTCTCGTCGGCGGCGTGGCCGTGGGTGGTGCTGTAGAGGGCGTGGTAGCCGATGCGCTCGTCGCGGCGCAGCTGCTCGTGGTGAGCGACCGCGGTCAAGGCGAGGTAGTCGATCCCGGTCTGCGCCGGCGACTGCGGCGCGGTCGTTTCCGGTTTCGCCTTGGGGTGCGCGTGCCGGGAGATGGTGTGCGGTGTGGCTGTCCCGAAGCTCTTGCCGCGGTAGCGAACCTCGAGGGTTTCCAGGTCGAACGGGGAGAACACCAACTCCACCTTCCGCCCGACCAGGGCGGGATCGACCTCGTAGACGTTGGCGTGCAGTGACACGGTCGCGGTCTTGGTGACGGTGCGGTGCTCCGACCACAAGAACGCCTCGGTGAGATCGGCGGCTGTCGGCATCGCCGGGGTGCGGCCGAGCCGGTCCCAGCCGTCCTGCCACCGTGCCAGCGGACTCTGCCCGGTCTCCGAGTGCACGCGGCGGTGGTACTCGGTCTCCACCCAGGCGGTGAACAGGCGGTTCATCTCCAGCAGCGCGGCCGCGTGGTCGACGCCGGCGGCGGCGAGGTCCTCGCTGCTGGTGTCGGTGACCTCGACGAGGAACTGCTCGCGCACGGTCCGGAAAAACCGCTCAATCTTGCCTCGGCCCTGAGGCCGACCGGGGGTCGAGTGCACCAGCCGCACACCGAGTTTCGCGCAGGCACGCAGCAGCCACGCGTCGACGAACGCGGAACCGTTGTCCACGTAAATCGCCCGGGGAACACCGCGCGCGGCCAGGGCAGGTTTCAGTGCCGCGGCGAGCCGGACCGTGTCTTCGGCGAACCCGAACCGATAGCCCGGCAGCAACCGGGAGTGATCGTCGACGAACGCGAACAGGTAGGTCTTGCGGTCTCCGATCCGCGGGCCGTGCAGGGCGTCACCGCACCACAACTCGTTCGGGTCGGCGGCCTCGAACCGCCCGAACACCGCCGGCGCCTCGCCCGCGCCGGGACCCATCAGGTCCACCCGGTGGAAATGCCGCAGCAGCGTCGATTCCGACGGCGCCCACCCGGTCGCGGTGCGCAGAATCCGTGCCACCTGCGCGACGGTGCGGGTGGGGTTCTCCCGCTTGAGCGAGGCCGCCAACTCCAGCACCTGCGTGTCGGTGCGCGCGGCCAGCCGACGTGGTTCGGGCACCAGCGCCTCGAAGCCGCCGCGGCGGTAGCGGCGGATCCAGCGGTCCAGCGTTTCCCGCGAGATCCGCACCTGATTGCCGAACGGGTCGGCATGCGGTTCGGCGGCGATCTCGCGCACCAGCTTGCCGCGTTGCTTGGTCGACAACCCCTCGTCCAGGGCCGGGCAGATCAGCCGATACCGGAACAACCCGATCGCCTGCGCCCGCTCACGGCGCTTGTGCTCATCCAACGACATCTTCTCGGTTTCCCCTCTCGATGAAGACCCGCCGGCACAGGTGTTGCCGGCGGGTGCCTTCGTGAGGATCACCGATCATCGCCGCCCGCGTCAGGGGCGACTGGTGTTGCGTCCGGCCTCGGCGCCGCCGAGGGCCACCCCGGGGCGAGGAGGCGACCACCGCTGGCCGCGACCGCCACCCGCACCGGCGTCACCGCGCCGACGAACCCGGCCGGACCGAACCGAGATCGCACCGCCGCGGCCGCGGTCTCCACCGCACTCAGCACATCCCGCCACCGGCAGCCGGTGGTATCGGGAATCGTCACGTCCACCCCGGCGACCACCGCGACACCGAGAAACCACGACCGCACCTCCTCCAACCGCTCCGCCATCCGGCGCAGCCAACCCCGCACCGTCGTCGCCGGCACACCCACGACCGCGGCGACCCGACGATGCCCGCCGCCCTCCGCGCGCACGGTCAACGCCGCCCAGATCAGTTCCGCCGCATACGCCCTGCGCAGCAGCACAGCTACCGGCAACAACACATGGGTCACCGAACACGCCCGGCACCGCGCTCGCCGCGGCCGCAGCCGATCACCGAGCCCGACGATCCGGCGAGCGCGGGCATACCCCCAACCGCCGAGCACACCGTCCCCGCACGAGGGGCACCCGATCGTCCCGGCCGCGAGTCGGGACTCGACGTGGACAGGATCAGCCTCTACCGTCACCATCAGTGCCTCCAGCACTACAGTGCGGCACCCCGCTGGCCCGCCAAGACTTCGCGGGGTGCCGCGCACCCGTCAGTTCCTCGTCACACTGACGATGCACACGAAGCAGATCAACCCCTGCGATCACCGCGATTCTCCATCGGCACCCTCAGTGGAGAACGGGCATGCCGTGGTCGTCACCCACAGAGACGGTCAACAATCTGCCACCCGGTGGCGAAGCCGTCGTTGAAGGTGTCGAGTTCGGCGGCCATGTAGCCGAACTCGATGCCTGCACGTTCGGCGAGCACGTGCAGCGGTTCGTCGTCGCTCTCACCGCACGACGCGAGCACACCGGCGGTGAATCCCTGCTCGCGGATGATGCGGACCGCGTCCTCGGTCATCTCGATCTCCTGGTTGTCAGCGGAAGGTGATGGATTCGCGCGTCGGGTAGACCCGTACGAATCCGGCGGCGGCGACGGCGTATGCGACTTCGCCGTAGAACAGGACGTCGCCCTTGCTCAGCGATCGGTGACGCTCGGCCCGGTACCGGCGGACCACTTCGAGTCCGACAAGCTGGGGGCCGGGTTCGTTGAACACCTCGAAGACCTCCTCGAGGTTCACCTCCAGGTCGCGGCGCGGATCCATCTCGAACCGAATCACCTCGCGCAGTGGGTCGCCGTCGGTGTAGCCGATGAGCATTGCGTCCCGTGCTTCGTTGTGCAGCACTCGCATCGGCACACTCGGCGCTCCCGGTGTCACGTTCATCTGGGGTTCCCTTCGGTGGTGATGGGACCGGAACTTTCCGGTCCCGGTCGTGTGTGTGGTGTCCGTCGTGGCGGTGGGAACCGGGCAGATAGTTGCTGCCCGGTTCCCACCGACGTTTCGGATCGGAGTGCTTACGCCGCCTGGGCGGGGCGAGCGCTGCGGCTGGCGATCAGTGCCTCCGCGACCGGACCGAGGATCGGTTCCGGGTTTTCGTCCCATCCGGCGACCAGAACGGCGCGGCCGCGAATCGGGTGGTCGGTGACCGGGCCGTACCGGTGAACGATCGCGGTGGCTAGCTGGTTGATCGGGACGGCGGGGACATGCTGGTGGTTCGCCCCGACGAGCAGGCTCGCCGTGCCCTGGTGGGGGCCGCGTCCGAGGACGAACCCGGTCGTGCCGACGTCACCGACGGCGTCGAGGGCCGCGCCGATACCGGCCGGGATCCGCAGGCTCGCCCACAACGGGTCGACCGGGAGGTCCTGGGCGGTCATGGTGCCGTCGATCTCGATCACGACGGCGGAAAAGGTGGTGCGCATGGTGTCTCCTTCTGAAGGTTGGATGTGGTCAGAGGCCGAAGTCGGCCGGGACCAGCCGGATCTCGGCCGCTTGGATGTACGGGTCGTCGGGGACAAGGCCGAAGACCATGCCCACCAGCTCGGCGCGCATGTCCGTGTCCAGGTCGTCGAAGTCGGGGTCTTCCTCGACCCGCAGGTCGGCGTAGATCGCGCGCGCGACGTTGATGGGGTCGATGACCGTGTCGAGGACGATGGTGGTGCTCACACAGAACCTCCGATGCTCAGCCGGGCCACCTGCGCGGCCCGATCATTTTTTGTGCCCTTCTGGCAAAGGAGAGGTCCGCCGGTATGAGGTGGCCGGAGTGCAACTGTCGAGCCGAAAAATCTTGGGGGAGCGAAGCGGAGGAAAGAATTTTCGGAGCCCTTGGGCCGCCGTCAGGCGTCGGCGGTTGCGCGCAGGTCACCGCCGGCGAGACTCGGAAGGCCAGAAGGGAACAACAACGGCGCCCTTCACTGGGCGGAGCGCAGCGGAGCTCGAATCAGGGGGACACCGCAGGTGGCCTCGCCCGGGACGAAGGACCGCGGCCGCCAGACCGACGGCTTCCTGCACACTCCGGCTGGCTTCGGTGGTCATCCACAGAGCCGCCGGTTATCCACAGACCTAGTTGTGGTCGGGACGCGTTTTGTTGTTCACTCCCCGCCATGAATACGAGTCCAGGAGTCCGAGCCATCGCCAGCTTCGTTGTCGCTGGGGGAGTTTTCCTTACGGCCCTTGCGGCAGGTTGCAAGAATCGTGATGCGGCGCACTACGCATTCTGGGGCCTCATGTTGACGGCGGCGTTCGCCTAATTGCCCAGACTCGCAGCGGCGGATAATGGCAGCCGGTGAAGTCAGTCGGGCTGCGTGTGGCGGCGAGCATGCCGGGCCAGAAGGTGCTTCTTGTTCTTCTCGCTGCGGAAGATCTCGCGAGTCACGGCTTGGTCGATCATTCCGGGCTCGTCGAGCACGCGCTTCGCGGCGAGGCGCATCAACTCGGCGCGATCAGATCCGACCCGTGCGGCCAGCGCGTCGAGCTTGTCACGGAGGGCATCGTCGAAGTGCACATTCGCCCTGGCCGGATAGATCTCGGGTCTGAGATCCCGCAACGGCGCAATGGCCTCCAGGTCTCTAGTGAGGTCACCGGGCTCGTCCAACAGGCGCCGAAGGACGACCCGCAGCAGCGCAGTGTTGAGCTTGTCCCCGTATCGTCCGGCGAGCCTCCAGACTTGCTGCTTGCTGGACGGGAGAACCATCACGTCGACCCAGTCGGACAGCCCTGCCCGCTCGGCCTCACGGAGCAGTGGATGCTTGTAGCGACCAGGCGCTTCCAGGAAACGATGCAGCGCAATCCGCATGAGGGCACTGACCGTGGTGTCGTGCTCGACGGCCAACTCCGCGAACTCCAGCGCAGTGGCAGGCTCCACTTTGATTTTCAGCATGACCAGCGGGATCGCCCGCAGCGCTTCCGAGATCCTCCGCTGTTCCGAGAGACCACGACCGACAGCCTTGGGCTGATTAACAAGTCGCCGGCACGCAACACGGACCAGCGCCCCAAATCGACGGGGGCCGATTCCCTCGGCCATCTCCTCGAGTCTGCGTTTGGTCTCCGGGTCGAAGCGAAGCGCGATGGGATCGCCCACAGGGATCCGCCCAGGCTTCAACTCAGTCATTCCTCGATCTTCTCGTCCGCACCCGCAACCCTCTTCGTGTGGGTTCGCTGATGGCTCGGCGGTGACGATCATTCGGGAAAGATGCGAAGCCGCTGACACGCTCGGTGCAGGCGGCTTCTCATGTGCATGGCGTGCCGCGTGGCATACGCAACACCACCACACGCGTGCCGGTGGCGCTCATTGCGTGGTGTCGCCAGGTCGCATGCCACGCCCAACTTCGCCCGGCAACGTGTCCCGGTCGAGTACTGCTGGGCGCCCGCGATCACGGCGCGCAGCAGTACTCGGCGTACCTCCATGCCTCCTTTGCCGGTGTTGCGGCTCGGCTGGCGCCTACGAACGCGGCGGCAGCCGAGCCGCCCTACTCTTGTCGCAAGCCTCCGACCTGCGACGATAACCCTGGCGAATCGATCTCAAGTGCAAGTACGATCTCTTCCTGAGGTTACAAAAGTAGGAAAGTGTGATACTTTAATTGAGGAGTTAGGTACCCCAGCTGTAGAAGCCTGGGGAAACCCAACTCGCCGATAATTAAATATCGACCAGGTTTGCAAACATCTGTTCAAGCAGCCATCGGACGAGTGCTCCAGCCAGAAGCTTTCCGATAACGCTAGAGACGCGCTTAGAGCGCGGCTGATCAGGCGTCATGCCTCCCACCTCCTCTCTTTGTAGTTGTTGGTGGAACCGGTCACACAGATATCCGACACCAGACGAGATGGTGTCGGATAGAGGCGTGTCCGGGTACATCCTATCAGATCGCTTGACCTGGGCTTTTGTTCACCCCGATGTACCAATCCCGCCGCCGGAGACCGGGTTTCCCCGGTCCGTCTCCGGGTTCCCTGGCGGCCCTGCGAGTCCCAAGGCCCGTGGTCAGTTCCTGTCGAAGAACGTCTCCGCTTCCCGACGAATCTGTGCGAGCCGCTTCGAGACTGCGCTGTGGCTGGCGTACCCCAGCATCTCGGCGATCTCGCTCTTGCTCGTCACGCCGCTGTTGAGGAGCACTACGATCTGCCTGTTACGGGCATCGAGCAGCGCGAGGAAGTCGTTGGTGACGACGTTGCCCACGATCTCGCTCTCCGGTCCTTGGACCGGGATGGTGTCGGTCAACTCGACGAACGTCACCTTGATCTTTCGCCGCTTGCCGTGCAGCTTTCGTTCGAAGTCTTCTCTCGCGTACGACCAGTGGCTGGAGAAGTCGTCCTCGATCCGGTGAGAGCGGACAGCGTCGAGGATGCCGCGTAGCTGACCGATTCGGTCCGCGGCCTCCACCGTCTCGACCAGGGCTTCACGGGCGTCGTCCTCACCGAACCAGACGGGCCCGCCCTTCCGGGGGTTGCCGGCCACCGCCGCCTCGAGCACGCTGCCATCCTCGAGAGTGACCGGCCCGGCGGTCTTGCCCTTGTCGACCTCATCGAAGTCACGCAGTCGGTCCTGAATGACCGCCGTGACCGCCGGCACCCAGAAATCGAGATTGTGGGTCAGCAGCCGTACCGGGTCGTCGTCCGAGAACGCCTTCATCTTCGATCCCGACTCCAGGTGGGGCCACACTGTCCATGCCCACGCCCGGGTGAGCCGGGCAGCGAAGTCGGCTGGCAGGAAGTCATCGACACCCGCATTGTCAGCCATGAATGGCCACTGTCCGCGACGCAGCGTCGGCAACCCGAACATATCCAGGACGCGCTTCGGCAGCAGGTGCATTAACGGTGCGTACTCGAAGTATCGCGACCGTGTGCGAGGCACGAGAGTGACGTTGACGTCCCCGAGCTCCGCCAGCTTAGCCAACTGGTCCGGAAGATCGTCCACGTCGAAGAACCGGCGCCGGAACTGGGCCGACTCCCAAAGCATGTTCCACTTCCCGACCGCCAGCTCGAACTCCGGACCCGCGTTGTGGGGCATCGACAACGCCACATACTCCGGCGGCGACGGTTCCAATGGGCGGACCATGCCGCCGAACATGAACCCGGCCGAGAGGTTGTACAAGGACGGGAACTCGTCCGGGGTCGCGTCCTCCTCGGGGAGAAACACCGCATCGCGGCGCCACTCCAAGATCTCTGCCGCAGTGGGCTCGCGCTCCTCCTCACTCATCGGGTCCCCCGTCATCTGTGCCACTGCCCGGTTCGTCTGCTCGTTTGTCATCGTCATACCTACATCACGACGGTCCTCCCTGATTCCGTTCCGAGAGCTCCGTCACATAGTTCTTCCGTCCGGCTGCTATATCGAGGGAGTCCGGCGGGCACGACTAACAGGTCCTCTACTGGTCGTGCCCGCAAGCGGGTCTACCTTTCCCGACCTGTATCGCGGCTGCGGTCGGCTCGCAGGCCGGGTGGGATCCGCTCGATCGTGGCGGTGTTCGTTGCGGCGGCCGTGGTTGCGTGGGCGGGGTAGTCGGAGTGGACCAGGCGAATGACCTCGGCCAGCTCTTTGTCGGCTACTGTTTCGGCGGCGGCCGCAGGCTGGGTGCCGTTGGCGCGCACCTCGGTCAGCGCAGCTTGGTCTCGTTCCCACACCACCACCGGTGGAACTGCGGCTTCCGCGAGGGCCGTCCCGATGGCCTTCTCTGCGGCGGAGATCGCGGCGTCCCGGTTGGGGAAGGTGCCGCTGTCGAGGGTTTCCCTGTCGTTGTGGGCGGACCAGTACCAGTCGCGGCCGGTCCACTTCACCACGGCGCCGGGATCGCCGGTGTCACGATCGAATCCGGCGGTGAGCTCGGAGCCGATCTCGTCGGTGCGCTGCCACCGCGGTGGTTGCGGGTTCGCCGCCCGCTCGGCCTTGCGTTCGGCATGCTCGCGGGCCGCCGCCACCATCCGGGCAGGGGTGGCTTCCCGCAGTTCATCCTCGGTCATGCCCTGGTCTTCGGCGTGCCCGCGGGTGGGGTTGAGGTCGCGGGTCCACCCGCGGTACATGCCGGCGGCCGCCAATCGTTCCTTGGTCGCCTCCTTCTCGGCGAGCGCCTCGGGGGAGTTCTCCCGGGCGGCGAGGTCGGCCCGCATTTCGTTGTAGGTGTGTGTGAGGCGGGTGATCTCGTCGGTCTTGGCGAACGGGACCCCGAGCTTGTCGGCGAGCTGCTCGGTCTGGGTGACCATGTAGTCGCGGTCCTTGACGTGCAGGTCCATCGCGGCGGGCAGGTCGGCGGCCATGTTGGTCAGCCGGGTCACCATGCCGGATCCGCCGTCGGCGCTGCCGAGTGCCAGGTCGACGACCTCGGCGTCGACGGTGCGGACGATGCCACCGGTGAGGCGGAATGCGTACCCGCCGACCGGGAGCCGGCCCATCGAGATTTCGGCTCCGGCGATCTCGGCCACCAGATGCTGGCCATCGGGTTGACGTTCGAGGTCGCGGACGATGTGCGCCAGCCGGGTTTGCACCGCCTTGCGTACCTCCGCCGGTTCGGCGAACGAGACCGCACGCCCGCCCACGGTGAGGGTCCGCTGTTTGCGGGGCAGTTCACCCCAGGCGGTGAGGGCGTCGGCGACCTCGCGGCCTTCGGCGATCTCCTTGGTCAGGATCGGCAATCGGGTGCGGTTGTCGTGCAGTTGCCACTTGATTCGCTCCTGGTCGGAGCGGTGGGCGCGGGCTTCGGCGTTGAGTTTGCGGAGTCGGGTTTCGAGTTCGACGACCTCGATGTAGCGGGGATCGCCGGTCGCGGCGGCCTTGGTCGCGGCCATCGACGAGGTCATGTCGTCGCTGCCGATGTCTTCGGCCTCGGAGAAGTCGATCGCCCCGCGGCGGAGCTGCTCGATGTAGGCGGACTTCTTCTCCACGGTCTGCCACTTGGTGGTGTCGTAGGAGCGTTCCCCGACGATGTTGATGATCTCGACGGTCTTGTTCTGGTTGCCCTGCCGGATGATCCGGCCCTCGCGTTGTTCGAGGTCCGCGGGCCGCCAGGGGCAGTCGACGTGGTAGAGCGCGGTCGCGCGTTTCTGCACGTTCATGCCGGTGCCCATCGTCTCCGACGAGCCGATGAGCACTTTCACCTCGCCGCGTCGGCAGGCGGCGAACAACTCCCGCTTGTCCTTCGGCTTGGGGTAGTCCTGGATGAACTGGACCGCGCCGGGGGACATGCCGCGGGCGACCAGGTCGGCGCGGATGATGTCGTAGACGGTGTCGTCGCGGCCGGTCTTGGGGGTGCCGCGGTCGAGGAACACGATCTGCAGACCGCCGGTGCGTGGTTCCGGGTTGCCGGCCTCGTCGTAGTAGACGGTATCGGCGGTGCGTTGCTCGACCTCCCAGAGCTTGTTCACCAGCAGGTCGACCCGGCCTTCGCCCGCTGGTGGTGCGTCGAGCCCGCCGAGGCGGGGGTCGAGGGTGACGTTGGCGCCGTCGCTGCCGATCTTGAGTGGGTTGTCGATGTGCGCGGTCTTGCCGGTGTACATCTGCATCCGCTCGTCCAGGTCGATCATGAAGTCTCGGACCTGTTGCGGCATTTCGAAGGTCAGGTTCTGGCGGCCGCCTCCTGCGATCTCGGGAAGGGTCGCGGGGACCTGCTCGCGGATGACGACGTCGGTGAACTGGGCGTTCATCGCCATCAGGGCGGGCAGGTTGACGAACTTGCCGATCCTCGACACCGACCGCAGTTCGGAGCCGGTGACGTTCATTTCCACCGATTGGCGCATCGCGGCGAAGTTCGCCGCCCAGGCGTCGATGTTCTCCATGCCGCCGGCCTCGAGCAGGTCCGGGCGCAGGTACTTCGTCATCACCCACAGCTCAGACATGCTGTTGGCGACCGGGGTGCCGGTGGCGAAGGTGACGACCTTCTCCGGAACGGGTTTGCGGCCCTCGACGGCGGCGCGCTGGCGGTACTTACGCCGCAGGTAGGACAGTTTCATGTCCAGGTCGGTGGCCCGGCTCGATCCTTCCCGCAGCGCCAGGTCGGCGTTGTTGGACTGGCGGGAGAGGTTCTTCCACATGTGCGCTTCGTCGAGAAACAGGTAGTCACAGCCGGTTTGCTCGAAGGAGAACCCGACGTCCTTGGAGTCGGCGTTGACCTTCTTCTCGAGCTTGTCCTGCCACCGCTTCTTGGCCTTCTCGATCTCCTTGATCGTGTTCTGCCCGGTAGCGGATTCCCGGGCCTCCTCGAGCTTGGTGATCTCGTCGGCGATGTAGGCCGCCTGGGTGTCGACCGAGCACTGCATCTTGGTGAAGGCCGGCTCGGGGACGATCACCAGATCCCAGTCCTGGGACGCCGATTGCGCCATGAACAGTTGCCGGTCGGCGCGGGATTTGAAGTCGTCCCCGACCAGCACCCGGGCACCGGGGTAGGCGTCGGCGACCTCGCGGCCCCACTGGTCGATGAGGTGGTTCGGGACCACCACCCAGGGCTGTTTGATCTGCCCGAGGCGGCGCATCTCCATCGCGCACATCGTGATCGACCAGGTCTTGCCGGTTCCGACGGTGTGGTCGAGGAGCACCGACGGTTCGTTGATCTGCCGCACCGCGACGGCCGCCTGGTGCGGATGGGGTGCGATCCGCAGTCCGGGGAAGGTGCGGCCCTGCCCGTTGTAGGCGGGGTCGACGAAGGAGTTGAACCGGTCGTTGAACACTCGGGTCAGCTCGGCGGTGCGGGCCGGGTCGTTGAACAGCCAGTCCCCGAACGCCGTTTCGAGCATCTCGGCCCGCTGTTGGAGTTCCTCGGTGAGCTCTTCGTGGAACCGCGGCTTGGGGGAGTGTTCGAGTTCGGCCTCGGTCTTCAGCACCCGGATGGGCTGGTTGTTGGCGATCTTCTCCAGCAACGACAACCCGTCGACGCCGCGCCGGTCCCCGGCGGTTTCGTACGGCAGCCCGTAGGGGTCGGTGTACTGGTCGCCGGCGATCGTGAAGTCCCAGGACGCGGTGATGGGGGAGTACTCGACCGCGATGCGGGTGTCCGGGTGCACCGAGAACGCTTCCCGGATGAACTGCGCGTACATCGGGGTCGGCACCCAGTTCGCACCGGGGCGGACAGTGATGTTGGTCGGATCCAGATCCGCCGGGATCACCTGCCGCAGTGCATCGACCGCGCCGGCGTAGAGCTGCGGGTCCTGCCTGGCGGCGGCTTCGGTGGCCGCCAACTTCTCCCGCACGTTTCCGGACAGGAACCTCGGGGCCGGGATCAGCTCGGTCGGGTCTTCCGGGTCGGGGAAGACCAGCCCCGCGAGTTGGTCCCGGGCGGCGTCGATGTCGATGCCCACCAGCCCGGAGATCCGGTCCAGGTCGACCTGCCCGGTCTCGTCCAAGCTGACTGCCAGCGCTTCGGCGACGTCCTGGGCGGACTGGGCTCGCTGCGGCGGGGTGATGACGTCCTCGGTGAAGATCTTCGACTTCCGCGCCTGCTGGGTGTCCTCGTCGAAAATCTCGATGCTGCGGACCAGCTGGATCGCCGGGTCGTAGCGGATGGCACCCTCGAGGTGCCGCATCTTCTTCCACGGCGGGTTCGGCTCGGATGCCTCCGCCAGCAACCGGGCGGCGACGTCCTCAGGGAGTGCCCCGGTGACCGGGCCAGTCTCGTCGCCGTTGTTGGCCCGCCACTTCTTCTCCAGGTCGGCGAAGCGTTTGTCGATGACCTTCTGCGTCGGAGGGCCAGGAGTGACCCAGGTGAACCGGCCCAGCGGCCCGTACTTGCGCGCATACCCGTCGTACTGGCGGTTCAGCTGCGCCCGCAGCCGGTTCTTGATGTCCTCGTCGCCGCCGGTGCGCTGGGCGTCGACCAGGTCGGTGACCGTGCCGGCCATGGCGAGCATGGACTTCCACTGGGCGGTGCGGGCCTTGTCGATCTTCGACGGCACCGGCATCCACCGGCCGCCGAGGGAAAGCTGCTCGAACATCTCGATCTCGTCGTTGAACCGCACCGATCCCGGAACCTCGGTGATCGCGGCTTCTTCCGCAGTGACCAGCCCGGCCCGATCGAGCATCGGGTCGGCCGCCGGCTCCTCGGCATCCTGCCCCAATCCCGCCCTCTTCGCGGTGTCGACGATCGCGGTCAGCCGGTCACGGACCTGGGTGGCCAACGGGCGGGACGGGTCGGCGGTCACCTTCAAGGTGGCCGCCGAGTACATCCCCGACCCGACCCCGAGTTCACCGAGCACGTTCTCCGGGTGGGCCAGGAAGTAGTCGTTGACCTGGATCTCACCGTCGGCCAGCTCAGCCTTCGAGGTGGTGATCCACTGCTCGGTCGCCGCTGCCTGTGCGCGGCCGGCCTCGCGGCGCCGGAAGATCAGCAGGTCGGTGACCACATCGGTACCGGCCTGCCGGTCGAATGCCTTGGTCGGCAACCGCAGTGCGCCAACCAGGTCGCCGAGCTCGGCGATCTCCTCGCGGGCCTTGGTCCGCTGGGCGTCGGAGGTGAAAGCGCTGGTGATGACCGCGACGTAACCACCGGTTTCGGTCAGCGCCAGGGACTTACGGAGGAAATAGTTGTGAATGGTCAGCCCGGACGGGTTATGCAGCGGGTCGCCGACCGCGAAGTTGCCGAACGGGACATTGCCGATCACCGCAGTGAAGGCGCCCTCGTCGGGGGAGAACTTCTCGAATCCGTGACCCCGGACCTGGTGCCCCGGATACAGGTGGTGCGCGATCCGGGCGGTCATCGGGTCCAGCTCCACCCCCACCATCCGGGTGCCCTTCGGGGCGTGACCGATGAAGTTGCCGGCCCCACAGCCCGGTTCGAGGACCCGCCCGCCCGTGAACCCGGCTCTGCCCAGCGCAGACCACATCTCGGCCGCGATCGCCGGATCGGTGTAATGGGCGTTGAGAGTGGAGGCGCGGGCGGCGTCGATCTCCGGCGGGGTCAGCACGGCGGAGAGGTCGCTGCGGAGCTCGTCCCACTCCGGTTTGCGCTTGTCGAAGATGTCCGGGACCGCACCCCACCCGGACCAGGCGGCGAGGATCCGCTGTTCGGCCGGGGTCGCTGCCCGGTGTTCGTCGCCGAGCTGGTGCACCAGGCGGATCGCGTCGATGTTCGCCCGGGCGCGGGCCTTTGCCCCGGACGGAGCCAATACCTCGGCGCCGAGGACGAAGTTCGCGGCCGCCGCGTCCGGCTGATCCGGGACCGGCTGGACGGCGAGCGGCGCAGTTTCGGCTGCGGGTTCGTTCTCGGGGTCCCGGACGACGTGGTTTCGGGTGTCGCGCTCACCGGTGATGCTCGCGGTGACCTCGGTCGCCGCAACCGACTCGGCGCTCCGTCCGGTGCGGGCGGTGGCGATCGCCTCGGCCAGGGTTGCCGTGATGACCGGTTCGGCGTCACCGCGGCTGACCTGCCAGTCCTTGGTGCGCCACCGATAGTTGACCTGCGCCCGGTCCTGGCCAGGTTCGCCGACAAGGTATTCCGAGTCCCGCAACGCCTCGAGATCGGCCGGTCCGGTCGCCGCGGTGAACAGGTCGTCGGGCTCACGGGCGCTGGTGTGCAGGGTGTCGAACGCCTGATGGGCGATGTCCAGGCGCAACAGCTCCGAGGTGTCGAGTCCGTGGGCGCGGCAGGCCGCCGCCAGGTCGCGGTGGTCGCGCTCGAACTCGGTGAGGACGCGTCCGCGCAGCTCCCGGCAACCCTGCGAGGTCAAGAACCCGGTCCGGTTCAGGCTCGGGTGCAGCGACGTCGCGGCCGCGGCGAACACCTCGTCCTCGCTCAGTGCCCGCCCGGTGATCTCGGCGAACCGGCCCCGGGCCTGTTCGGCAGTAAGGCCTTCCCGGATCGGGCCCGCGCTGGTGCCGCGGCCGCCCACCGTGGCGCGGCGCACCGCCGGCAGGTGATGCCCGCCCCACAACTCTCGGCTGTTACCGCCGTCGGTGGTGACCTCCCACACGGGGGTGCCAGTGTGCAGGGTGAACCGGTGCACCTGGGTGCGGGGACGGCCCGTCGCCACGAAGGTGTTGATGTCGCGGGCGAGCCAGTCGGTGGCCTTGTCGCGGTAGGTGTCCCCGAGTGCGCCCAGGAGCGGGCCCCGGACCTCGGCGGTGAGCCACTGGTGACCGCCGTGGTCGTCGATCACCGCTGCGAGGTCCGGGCGGCCGGTGAGGCGGTCGGCGAGATCTGCTGCGGCGGCCTCGAGGACGACGCTGGTCCGTTTGCTCACCAGGGTGCTCGCCGCCAGGGCCACCACCAGCGGGTCCTGACGTAGCTCGCCCTGGGCCCAGTCCCGCCATTTCTCGACGTCGGCGGCGCGGTCGTCGATGCTCCCGGCCGCCTGCCAAGCGCGCAGGCTGGCGTCCGGGATCAGAACCCGGGCGCCGGCAGCCGCCTGCTCGGCCTCGGCCACGACGGCGTCCTCGGCGCCGTCGAGCATCAGTGCGGTGTGCACGCGCTGGGCATCGAGCCAGGCGTGGATCTTCTCCCGGTCCGGGATCTCGTCGCCGGCCTCCACAGCAGCCTTAGGCGCGTCCACCGCGGTGGCCGGGATCTCGGCTGCCACGTCAGCCTCGACGGTCGATGCGGTCTCCGGTGCAGGTGCGGCCAGCTCGGGGGAGGTCTTGACTGCCGCGTGGACCGTGTCGAGGGTGGTGGCGATGTTGTCGTGCAGCCAGTGCGCCGCCGCCTGGTACTGCGGGTCGGCGGAGTCGACAGACAGCAGCCAGTCGCTGACGGTGTGGTTGAGCAGCCGATGGCGGCCGACGCTGAGGTAGTCCTCGGGTCGTCGCCGCAACACCTGCAGGCGGGGGTGGGTGACCATCTCGGCCTGGAGATCGGCGAGGACCTCGTCCTCGCGTTCGCGCGCCCACTCGGTCCGGGCGCCGTTCCAGCCGCGGTTCCAGTCGGAGAAGATCTGCTCAGTACGTGGGTCACCGACCGGAACGCCGTCGAGCGCGGCGCGGACTCGCGGGTCCGCCGCCGGAATGGAGGCTCCGCCACCGGGACCGTGTTCGGTCCAGGCGTCGCGGCCGATCTGCCGCCAGTCCACTGGGTCGGTGCGGTGGCTGTTGGCGTGCACCCGGGTCAGGGTGTCCTCGGCCAGTTGCTGCCGCTCAGTTTCGGTTTCAGGGCCGGCGGCGGTGACGGTGTCGATCGCCTGCTGCACCGGCAGTGCGGCGGTGAACTGCTCGGCACGGCCGGTCGCGGCCTCGGCAACGGCCGGGTCGGCCTCGAGGGCGGTGACCGCGGCGTCGGCGGCCGTGCGGTCGCGATTGTGCTGCGCCCAGATGCGAGCGGGCAACTGGGCGGCGGCAGCCTGCCAATGCGCCGGGTCGTCGAGAGCGGCGCGGGCGACGGCCGCGATCTGCGGGTCCTCGCTCACCACCTGCTCGACCAGACCGGCTTGCACCTCGTCGTGGGCGCGGCGCATGGCCCAGGAAGTGAACTGCTCAAAGGTGTTCGACTGCGCTCCGGCGGCCAGGTTGAGGTCCTCGTCGGCCATCACCTGCCCGGTGATCTCGTCGAGCAACGCGGTGACGTCCTCGGCGGGGGCGGTGGGTTCGCGCTGGGCGGTGAATTCGGCAACGAGCTCCCGCAGCGGCCGCCGACCTGCGAGGTTCTCCGTCTCCGGTGTCGGAGTGGGTGTTTGCGGTGGTCGGTGTTCCCGGTCCGCCTTCTGGGCCGCGAGCTGGTCGCGGATCAGTGCAGAGCGCTCACGTGCCTGCCCCGGCGACAGCGGCGGTCCGGTGTGCTCGGCGTGCTCGTCCTGCGCCCGTTGCGTTTCCGCTTCGGCCAGGATGCGGGCGATCTCCGGATCGGAGGCGTCGGCGACCTTCCCTGACCGGGCGCGCAGCATCTTGATCTGCTCGTCGGCGCGACCGATCGTCAGGTCGTCGGGCAGCCGCACCGGCAACCCACGCCTACGCCGCAAGGTGCGCAGATACGACTGCTGGCGGTCGGTCGCGGGCCGATCCCGCCAGGTCCGGCGCGGCGGCCGCGCCCGGCTGACCGCGGCGACATCCACCCCGTCGACGTCGTAGCCGGCATCGGTGCACACCTGCCGGGCACGCTCGGCCGCGTCGCGGGCCTCGTGGGCATCGGCCGAAACCCGTTCGACCCGGGCCGCCATCCGGTCCGCGGTCGTGGTCAGGTCCTCGATCAGCTCCGGATCGGTGCCCAGCAGCGTCGCCTCGGCGACCTGGGCCTGGACCTGTTTGGTGGCCTCGCGCAGGGTCCGGACCTTCTGCCGCAGCGCGTCGGCGTCCCGCTGGGCGCGGGCGTAGGCGATGAGCTCCGGGGCTACACCACTCGGTTCCCCGCGGCCTTCGATGCCTTGATCTGCTCGTCGATCATCTGCGCCAGCTCGTCGGCCAGCGGGTCCGCTGCCGTCAGCGGTGTCGTCTCGTTGTCCTCCATCTTCTGCGCGATCAGCGCCGCCGCGTACCCCTGGAACGCGTCCGGTTCGCTCGGCCACACCCGGTCGACCACCTGCCACGCCAACGGCGGGATCTCTACCATCGACGTCCGCCACCGATCCGGGTCGCGGGCCTGGCGCTTCGCCGCGATCTCCGCCTCGATCCGCTGCTCGATCTTCAGCTCCCGGGCGATCTGCTCCTCGCTGATCTCCGGCACCTGCGAGTACAGCTCCTCGGTCAGCACTGCCTCCCGGCTGTCGTGCTCGGCCTGGGCGATAAGCTGATGGGTCGTCATCACGTCCGGATCCTGCCCCGGATGCTCTGCCTTCCAATTCCGCACCAGATACCCCTGGCCGCCCCCGACTCGCTGCAACACCAGCTCCGAGAGCCTCGCTGCCTCCTCGTCGAACTGCGCCGTCAACTGTGTCTCCGTCGCGCCCGGGTCCACGCCCAGATGCTCCCGCCAGATCCGCTCCACTTCCGCGCGAATCGTCGGATCGAACTCCGCCATCGTCGTTTCCTCCCTGGATGATGTGTTCGCTGCGTTCGCTCAACCGTCTGGCCCCTCTCATGCGCTGCCACGCGAAGCGTGACCTTCCCGTGCGCCCATTCGTTGGACACAAAGCACATGAAGCCTATGACGGATTTCGCGAAAGTGCTTGCAGCGCAAAGTTGTTAAAGTTCTACAACTTCGCCTGCGGCCTTCCCTCAGGCGGCTCCGGCGGCCGCCGACCGAGGCGCCGCCGGAGCCGTGATCTTTTGGTTGACCAGCATGTTGAGCGAGACACCCTGTTCCTCGGCTTCGATCGCCAAGGTCCGGTGCACCTGCGGGGAAGTGCGCACCATGAACTTGCCGCTGTAGGGACGGTCCGCGATCGGGACCGGTGGTTGCTCGCCGGTCAGCGTCATGTCCTCGAGCACTTCACGGACGACGCCGATGACACCGTCGAGTGCCTCGGCCTGCGTTTCCGCCAGCCAGGACAACGACGGGAATTCGGCGACGGCCCCGACGAACTCGCCGTCGTCTTCCGACCAGGTCACCCGATAGGTGTAGTGCGATGCGTCAGCCATTGTCAGCCTCCTTCGTGAGCTTGTCGTATGCGATGACGACTTGGCCGACCTGGTAGGGCTTCGCCTTGCCGCCGCTGCCTTTCTTCGATGTTCACTCGTGGGTCGCCCGCCCACGGCATCTTGAACACCGCGTGCGAGGTGCCGCGCTGCCGCGGTTCCCCGAATATGTCGCAGCAGAAGTTGAGCAGCTCGGTATACGTCACGCTCTGTGGACTCGCCCTCATCCTCGCGATCAGCTTTGCCTGCTTCGACATACCAGAATGGTATCACCGGCGATACTATCGAGATAGGCGTTGAGGGCTGCGAGAGAGAGGTCGCGTCCCTTCGACGTCGGCCATCGAACGGAAAATCTGCTGGTCAGACGAATCATCGAGCGGTGCCGCCGCTGTTACCCGCGCCGGAAGAGCGATCGGATGGCGGCGATGAGCCGCTCGGTCGCGGTGCGCGGTGGTGGGGGAGTGTCGATGCGCCGCGCCATGTCCGCGGCGGCGAATTCTTGTTGTCGCCGCTCCTCGTAGGAGACGACCTGGCCGGTGAACGGGGACCGTCGCGGGAAGTGGTCGGCCGGGTCCACCTTCTCGTTGGTGATGACCTTGTGGTGCAGGCGGGCCCGGGCGAGATCGGGATCGAAACCGCTGGCCCACTGCGCATCGTTGTTGCAGAACAGGTGGGTGAGGCGGCAGTTCGCCCGTGTGTGGGGGCCTTCCCGGTCGATGTGGTCGATCGACAGGGCTTCCGGGCCTTGCGGCGCGTCGAGGTCCACGGGCTCGAGGCAGAGTTGGCATATCCCGCCGTCACGGGCGTAGATGTCCATGGAGGTGAAGCGCTCGGTGATGGCGTTGCCGTCGACGTCGACCGGTTGGATGAAGCTGGCCCGGCGGAGGCGGTGATCTGGGAACCGCTGCTGACGTCGTTGCGTCCGATTATCGCGTTTCACCTCGGCGAGGAATGCGGCCGTTTCCTCGGCGCTCATCATCCTGATCTCGCCGAATTCGACGTCCCACCAGTTCATACGGGGCACAGTAGCGAGGCGTACCGACAGCTCACATCGATCGTATTTCCGCAGATCCGGTCTCTTGGATCGATGGTTACTCAACGCTCATCGGCGCGTGTCCCGCCGGTCCTCCTCGCCGCCGTCGTTGGTATCAGTGATGGTCTGCAGTGCAAGCGCGCGAACGAAAGTCTCGAGAATGCCGGTTTCCGCATGGTTGAGGGCGACGGGCGCTCCATCGGGACGGACGGTCTGATGCGTTCGGTGGATGTCGGTGGTCATCGATGCAGTCCTGGGAAGTAGTCGGTGGACATGGGCCTGCTGGCTACGGCCAGTGTGCGTTGAGGGTCGGTCAGAAGAGAGCGCCTTGGTTCTCGCTCGCGGCCGCGTCGGTGCGCTGCTGGTAGGCGGAGGCGAACGCGCGGGCCGCGGATTCGGTGCAGCCGATCTCCCGGCCCACCTGCGTCCAGCTGAGCCCAGCTTCGTGGAGGTTCCACGCGTCACGTTCGTCGTCTGTGTGTATGCCGTTGGCGTGGATGGTCACTGGCCTTCTCCTCTGAGGTGGTTGAGACGGTTGGTGGCGGCTCGCTGCTGGCGACCGAGCGCGATCATGTGCTCGAAGAGCTGGTCTTCGGGCAGCTGCTCGGCGGCCTGAGCGAGGGACTGGGCGGCGGCGCGGAAGCTGCGCCGGTACGCCTGGCTGACAACGGTGCGGGTGTAGTGGTCGACAGCGATGTGATCGGCTCCGCGGGTGGTGATGTTTGCCAGGTAGCGGGACCGTTCGGAGCCGTGGTGGCCGGCGAGGTTTCCGGTGCGTTCGAGTTCGGCGGCGACCATCGTGGTGTCGTGGGGTTTTCCGGCGCGCACGAGTCGGGCGATGACGGTGAACAGTTCGCGGTGGATAGGTCGTTCGAAATCTTCGGCCTCGAGGGCGGCGACAGCTCGGGCCGCAGCCTCACTGGGTGCCCACAAGAGAGCGCACAGGCAGAGGGCCTCGACATCGGTATGGGTGTTGGTGTCGATGTCGCCGACCTGAATCTGGTCGGTGTCGACGGCGGTGTCATCCGGGACGAGCGCGAGGGCGGCGGTCATTGGGCGGTCCTTTCGTGGTGGCATGTTCGGCTGGCCGGGGTCGGTGAGCCGGGCTGTCATTCGTAGAGCCGGGTGGTGCCTGGAAGGAGCTGGTGGCATTGGTTCCACACCTTGCCCTTGACCCTGGCCACGACGACGTGGCCGGGATCTCCGGGTCCAATTCGGCAGGAAGTGCCCTCAGGTGCGGTTTCCCAACTGCGGTCGTATCGAGCAGGCTGTGCCACGGTCTCGGCACTGCCGACCACGAGGAGAAGGCCGGCCACCCCGCCGAGTGCGGCGATGGACAATCGGCGCAGCGTTGGCGCGGAGATGTACGACATGGCGACCTTCTCGGTTGCAGGGACTCAGGCAGCTACGAGGGCTTTGATGCGGTCAGGGCGGAAGCCGCCCCAATGCTGGTCACCGGCGATGACGACCGGGGCCTGGCTGTAGCCGAGCGCCCGCAGAGCGTTCACGGCGTGAGGGTCGCCCTCCAGATCGATCACGGAGTACTCGATCCCCTCTTTGTCGAGGGCCCGGTGAGTGGCAGTGCATTGCACGCATGAGCTTTTGCTGTACACCTGAACCGACATTTTAGATCCTCCCCGTTTGCGCTTTCTCTACCATTCTTATTGTAGTCGAAATTGGAGATATTTCTACATATAGCGGGCAGTTTTTCGAGCAATTTAGAGCCTTTCTTCGTCCGCCTCCAGTTCGCCACCACACTCCGAGATCACGGCGTTTAGCTGCACTTTCATCGAATCGACTCGCGGTTAGCGCACGACGGGCGGTAGCGTATTTCACTCCAGGAAGAAGCGGACTTCCCGGAATACATCTCGCGTCGAGAGTGGATGCAATATAGCGGCTCAAATTCTCGAATCCCAAGAATTGGAAACAGGTAATTCCAACCTTTTCAGGAAATGGCGCGAGAATAGAATTCGATCGCACTCGATCGTCGCGGGGCGACACTACGCCCGATGTTCGGAAATCCTCCTAGTTCCGTCCGGTGCGGGATTCTTATCGCCCGCACCGGACGGGCGCGCTAGCTATCCGCGGGTGCACCCTCGGCACTCCCAACGGCCACGCACCTTCGTGCAGGTCCGGCGTTCCTCGCACAACCAGCACCGCTGAGACCGCGTGAGCTCGTCAGTGGCGCTGGAGGTCCGGCTCGTCCTGTTCTGCTCCGGGATGCCGGCGGAGTGTGCGGGATCGAGCTGCGGTGATACGCACGGTGCGGCGGGTCGGGCTCGCAGCATGTGGCCGAACTCGTCCTGACAGCCGGTGCACACGTCACCGGGTTCGACGACCGGGAAGTCGCAGGTGGGGACAGCGCACGAGATGAACAGGTCGAGCTGAGAAAGTTGGTTTCCGGGCTCGGTCATGGTGGTCGCTCTTTCCTTCTGGGCGAGCGCACCGGGCAGATAGTTGCTGCCCGGTCCGCTCGCAACTCGGCGGATCGGCGGTCAGGATGAGCCTGCCGAGCGCCGCGCTATCGGCTGATCCCGCGTCAGACTTCGACCACTTGAGCACTGGCCGTGGCTGCGGCGAGGTCGATCGTCACCTTCTCCAGCGCGCTCCGCGGCACATTCCAGTACCGGCCATCCTCGCCGCCCAACTCGGCGATCTTCACCTTGGCGCCGTTGGCCAGAACCACGAACAGCGTCGTCGGATCGATATTGCGGGCGCGCTTCACCCGGACCGTGGAGCCGGTCGACAAGGGCGCGACCGCGACGATCGGCTTGGCCAACAGTTCCGCGGGGGCGGGTAACAGCACCTCCGGTTGCGCCCGCACCAAGGGGCCGACACCGTCGAGTGGCTTGACGTCGTAATTCACCTTCAACCGGCGAACCACCTCGAAAACACGCCCCTTCATGTCCTTGTTCGCGACCACGGGGTCGATGATGACGCGGTCGCCAGCCTGAAAGATGTTCGTCGACATAGTTTTCGTTCTCCTTCGGTGATGGATGTGTGCGGTCTTGGTGGTTATGCGGGGATCCAGGTCAAGCCCTGGTCTCCGATGAGAGCGACCTTCCCGGCCGGGGCACCGCCGGTGTACTGGTGCAGGGCCGTGCGGGCGCGGGTGGCTGCGCAGCCGAGTGCATCGGGAGAGTCGCCGAGTGCGTCGACGCTGGCCTCGCCCATTGCCAGAGCGACTGAGTCACCCTGCATCTCGTACAGGCCGACAGCCCAGCTCGTAATGGGTCCACCGGTCGTCAGAGCGGGATCGCCGTTGGTGGCGGCGAGGAGGTAGATCGATCGGCCGTCGGGTGCGTAACCGGCGTCGCCGGTGAGGGCGTAGCAGTTGCCGCCGGTCGAGGTCACCTCGGGATCGGCGACGCCGACCGCCGCCAGTCGGATCAGTTCCCGGTGGTAGATCTCCTCGAGGGTTCCGTAGTGCCGGTAGTCGAGTACCTCTGACGTCTCCACTGCGGGAGCGACGGGTGCTGTCGGTGTGCCCATGTAGCGGGAACCTTTCGTCGGAACCGGACCACCTGCGGCGGCCCGATCATTTTTTGTGCCCTTCTGGCATGGGAGAGGGGCGCCGGTATGAGGGGGCCGGAGTGCAACTGTCGAGCCGAAAAATCTCGGGGGAGCTTGCGGAGGAGAGAATTTTCGGAGCCGAAGGCCGCCCTGCGTCGGCGGTTGCGCGCAGGTCACCGCCGGCGAAACTCGGAAGGCCAGAAGGGAACAACAAGAACGCTCTTCACCAGGGCGGAGCGCAGCGGAGCATCCGCTTGGAGGACACCGAAGGTGGCCAGGCCGCCGGGCAGGCGGATCACCAGCCTGCTAGACGACTGCGTTTCGTCGCGTCACCGGTTCATCCGAGACGGCGGGCCCGCGTTCGGCAGCTAGGCGGAGGGCGGTTCGCTGATGGCGTCGGCGGTAACGACCATGTCGAGTTCGAGGCTGTTCATCCCCGCGGCGTCGGTGACGTACACGGTGATCGCCGCTAGCCACTGTCCGTCGTGGATTTTGAACCAGTGCGTTTGAAGTGCCGGCCGCAGACCGGACAGGTAGACCGCTGAGCTCTTTACCCTCATGCTGACGTAATCGGCGCGCGCTGCGCCCCCACGCCCGAGCGGCAGCGCGGCTCAGGGTATGGCGCACAGAGGTGTGTTCGATCCGACCGACCGAGATCTGTTCAACGAGCAGCGACAACGCTTCGACTGGAGCCTCCTGCAAAACGGAAACGTGTACCGGTATGACACCGCGTTCCAACTCGACAGCGCGTGCACCCGCCTGACGGATCTCGGCTATCTCGTACATCACATCGAGGCCGAACTATGGACGACCGTCGCGGATATGCACACCGCATTCGCGAACGCGATGTCCTTTCCCGCGTACTACGGCAGAAACCTCGACGCGTTCAACGACGTCCTCCGCGACGTCGCCATGTTCGACTACGGCAGCGATCCCACCAGTTCTGGCACCGTCCTCGCCATCGCTGACTATGACACTCTCGCCGGAATTGATCGGCGCACCGCTGGCGAAGTTCTCGACATCTTCGCGTTTCAAGCGCGTTTGGCCGCGCTCTACGGGCACCCGATGCTGTGCCTGGCCGAATCCACGGTTACCGACTATCCCCCGGTGGGTGGCCGCCCCGTCTACTTTGGCAGCGTCTGGGATGTCGAGCCGGATCCGCCGGCGCCGTTCCATGAGGGGGACCTTGTCGAGAACGTGTTACAAATCTATGCGGACGAAACCGGTGCTTCCGAGTATGTCGCAGCACTGAACACAGTCCTCACCGACACACTCACGCCCCTCGGCCGGTGGCAGATCCTCGATCCCGTCCTGGCCTCCGAGCGCACCGCGCTCTTCCACGCTGAGCATCGACCGGAACCGCCCCCACCGGGAACCCAGCTGTGGGAGATCTTCATTGGTCTCCGTGGCACCGGAGACCACAACCTCCTCGGCGACCAACTCGTCCATGTCCTGTCCGACACCGGGATACATTTCGATCAATTGATAACGCGGTTCTACGCGGCCGGAACCGAGGATCGAGGGCAAGCTCTGAGCAACTACCCTGATCTCCGCAACCCAGACAACCGATAGAGGAACGCTGACCGGCACGTCCCGAAAGCCGGCCCTGACTGAAACTCGCTGATCAGCGCCCCGTCCCGAGAGACCTGTCGACAATGATCCTTAGACGACACGGCTTTGACCCGCGCATTTGCCCAGGTCAGTGGTGTCGACAAAACATGTCGAGAAACTGTGTCGAAAAACCTCACAGGGAGATTTTTCGACACATGCTGATCGGCTCCTAACGCACGAGTCTCCAGCGCAGACCAGAAACCCGACCATCACCTTGACGCCCCCGTCGGCCGCCTCCCGGAACACCGTCAGAAGACGGCCGCCGTCGTCACGGTCAACAGGTTCCCCTCCCGGTCCGCATCGATTCGGCGTTGACCAGTACCGAGGGGTACTTTCGACGTCACCGCGGGGTACGTGTTCCGCGACGGAGGTGTGCGCGATGAGCAGCGGCGTCGGCGCCGGAAACAATCCAGACTGCAGCGCATATGTGTTCGCGGTCGCGCGAGCACTGAACGCCGAGACGATCCGCCGATGGGACGAGGTCAGCTTCGATGCGGTGATCGTGGTGTCGAAGCAGTTCCGGTACTACGGCGGGCGCCGCATCCTTCTCGCCTGGAACCGGTACTTCGGGTGGTCGTTGGGCATCGAGGGACAGTGCCCCGATCGGGTCCTGATCATCTGCGGGCTCGGGCTCGGCCGGCAGCCGCAACCTGAGTGCATTGCGGATCGAACCGATGAGGTGATCGCCGATCTGTTACACCTCGAATGCCGTTCTCCGGACCGCTTTCCGGTCCCGATCGTGATCCACCGGCGCGGCGCTGGCCCTGCCGATCCCCGGCCGCCCTGCCGCTGACTCGCAGGGTAGGCGGCTTACGCAAACCGGCCGGCGTAGCCGCATCGAGGCAGCCGCGCTCGTCGGCCGCATGGGTGTGGGCGGTGAGGACAGCTCGCCGATGCGACACCGCCCGTCAGTCGCCCGCTCCTCGTAAAGGCATCGTCGGGCAGTGTGGTCGGCTCGGGCGACAGTTCTGCCAGGGTCGAGCGCCTGCACCGCACATGACTTCCCGTCCCGGTCGACCCTCACGCGCTCACGCTGTTCCTCGACAGCCCCTCCGAGTCCGGTTTCGAGGAACACCGGGCCCCCGAGGTAGCCCCCGACGTGCCCGGGACCCCTGGCTGCCTGCTCATGGCGGCACTGCACGGCCCGGGTGGGTGCGCTCGGTTGCGACCTGGCCGACAGTTCGCCGCTGTCGTCTTTCAAGTGCCGGTGTCGCTTTTAGTGGTGGTCGCCGCCGGTTCGTTCCCGGGCGGGGCCATCCCCCGATCCGGTTCGGCCGCGGGCTGCCGGGCGCCGACGCCGCCCGCGCCGGGTGGTCTCCGGTGCCGGTACCGCCGGATCGGCGGGCTCGCGAACGGGTTCGGCGGCGGGGTCCTGTTCTGCGCGCAGTTGCGCGTTGTCCGCTTCCAGGCGGAGGTTGTCGCGTTCGAGTTCGCCGGTACGGTGCTCGAGGTCGAGAACCCGGCCGATGCCGACGAGGTTGACGCCGGCGTCGATGAGTTCGGCGATGCGCCGCAGCCGGGTCAGGTCGAAGTCGCTGTAGCGGCGGGTGCCGCCGCCGGTGCGGCCCGGGGTGATCAGTCCGTACTCCTCGTACAGGCGCAGCGCCGCGACCCCGAAACCGGACAACTCGGCTGCCACGGAAATGCCGTAAACACCACGCACTGACGGTGATTCGGACTCCCGTCGGTCGGACTCTTCCGGCATCTTGTCGCTCCGATTCGGAATTTTCTCGCCCATCCTCTTGTCATAGTCTACGGCAGATGCTATAACGAATCTACAGCATCTGTAGGAAGTTTACCTGATGGGATGAAAGGATTCTGGAGGTAGGTGGACATGATGTTGATGCGCACGGATCCGTTCCGCGATCTGGACCGACTCACCCAGCAGATCCTCGGTACCGCGGCCCGTCCGGCGGTGATGCCGATGGACGCCTGGCGGGAAGAGGACCGATTCGTGGTGGAGTTCGATCTCCCCGGAGTCGACGCCGACTCGCTGGATCTGGACGTCGAGAAGAACACCCTGACGGTGCACGCCGAACGGGCAGCACTGAACGAAAACCGGGAGATGGTCGCCGCCGAACGCCCGCGCGGGGTGTTCAGCCGGCAGCTGTTCCTCGGGGAGAACCTCGACGTCGACAAGATCGAGGCGAACTACGAGTCCGGGGTGCTGCGGTTGACGATCCCGATCGCGGAGCGGGCCAAGCCCCGCAAGATCGAAATCAGCAGCAACGGTCATTCCGAACAGAAGGCCGTCACCGCCTGACCCGACTGGATGACACGACCGGCTGCACCTGACCGACGGTGACGGTGCGGGAGGGGGTGAACAGACGATGACATCGACACATATGGTCGCCGAGGTGTCCGCCACCGACACCGGGGAGCGCACCGAACGCGAGACGGTGTGGCCGTGGCACGAGCTGGACTACGCACTGCTCGTGGCTGATTCGGACCGCATCCTCGCCGACGCGCTCACGCCGCAGGCCGTGGTCCTGCTCCGTCGGGTGGCCACCGCACCGGCCGGTCCGCCACGTCTTTCTCCTCTGACTCCGGTGGGGTGGACGGCGCTTCCCCCGCCGTTACCCGGAATCCGCGCCACCCAGCGCTCACCACCGAGACCGGAAAAGCCGGGCACCATCTGAGATGTCGAAAGGAGTGAGAAACCAGACGAGGAACCAACGGACGGGGTTCCGCCGCCGCCTCCCTCACCTGTCACTGTTTCGCGGTGCGGCGCGGCGACCCCCGGGCACACCCGCCCGCCGCCGATCCCCGAGACGATAAGTGAGGGCGCCGACCGAGAATCCGAGCATGCGTTCGGGCGGATTCGACCGGGCCGCAGCGCCATCGACTGGCACCCGAGAGTCTCGTCGGCCGTCCGGGCGGGCAGTGCCCACCCCCAGAGAACAAATGCCCATAACAAGCACATGCAGCCGACAAGCGGGGCGGGTCCCCTGATGCGGGCCGGGCCCGCCCCGCCCTGGTGGTTCCGGCATCCCGAGCCCGGAACCACCTGTTCTCGTGCACCACGAATGAGGCGAGGTGATGGCCACCGAGCGCGATCCCTACCGGGTGCTGGGCCTGTCCCCGTCGGCATCCCAGGCCGACATCGCCAGCGCCTACCGGCGACTGCTGCGCCGGCACCACCCCGACACCCGCACCCCCCAGCGGGCAGACCCGGCGGCCGACGAGCACCTCCAACACATCCTGACCGCCTACGCCCAGCTCCGCGACCCCGACCACCGGGCCTACCACGACCAGGCAAAGCCCACCGGCAAGACCCCGAAGCGGTAGAACCCGAACCTGGGGGACGGCACGGGCGACCGCCTCCGGCCCCGCCCGTCATGCACGTGGTGATGGTCCCCTCCCCGCCACCCCAAACCCCGGCCACCGGATTGTGGGCCGGACCGGTGCGCCGGCACCGCTGAGCCACGCCGCGTCCTCGCTCCCCGGCCTGACTGATACCTGCACACCGGCGCGGCGGCAGGGAGACCGTCGGCTCGGGGACCCGAACGAGGGTCGAAGTCGGTGTGCGGGTCCAGGTTCCGCTGCCGGCTCGCGTGCCGTCGCTGATCCCCGTCCCACCCGCATGATCCCCGTCCCACCCGCAGAAGTACCACGCCCGTGATCGTGAGTGATGATGAGCAGATGCGGACGAAGTTTCACGACCAGCTCGACACCCTCTTCGACCAGCTCACCACGATGTGCCAGCTGGCCGGCGACGCCGTCACCACGGCCACCGACGCCCTCGACGCTGCCGACCTGACCCACGCCGAGAAAGTTTTCGCCGTCACCGAGCGGATCGGCGCCCTGCGGGGGCCGTGTGAGGACCAGGCGATGGCCCTGCTGGCGTTGCAGGCACCCGTCGCCCGGGACCTCCGCCAGGTCGTCACCGGTGTGTTCCTGGTGTCGGACCTGAGCCGGATGGGCGGTCTCGCCGAACACATCGCCGAGAGCGTGCGCCGACGACACCCCCACCCTGTAGCCCACGGCCAGACGCAACACCTTCTCGTCCAGATGGGACGCCTCGCCGGCGAACTCGCCACCGCCGCCGCCCTGGTACTGCAAACCCGCGACCCCGCCCTGGCTCTCGCACTCGACGTCACCGACAACCGCCTCGACGACCTCCATCGCGACCTTCTCACCGTGATCCAGGAACCAGCCTGGGACGGCAGCACCACCGAGGCCGTCGACGCCACCCTGCTGGGCCGCTTCTACGAACGTTTCGGCGACCACTGCGTCGAGGTCGGCCGCAGGGTCATCTTCCTCGCCACCGGGCAACAGCTGCCCCAGTAGGACCACCCGGCACCTCTGCCGCAGGCCCACCTCTCGGGAATATCCTGGACTGGCTCCGATCCTTCGCATCCCCCTCAGGCGAAGTCACCGGTGCAGTGGCCCCCGCCAGCCGAACATCTCAGATCCCCCTGACGGGGGCTCACACGTGCGGTTCCAACGGAAAATAGTGACCCCTATCCTCGGCCTGCCCACTGACTAGCGGCATGTCGGAAAACCTCACCTCAGGGTATTTTCGACACATGCTGATCGGCTACGCACGTGTCTCGAGCGCAGGCCAGAACCCCGACCATCAGGTCGATGCGTTGCGCAGCGCCGGGGTGGCGGCCGAGGACATCCACGTCGACCACGCGGGTGGGGCGAAGGCCTCACGGCCGCAACTGGATCTGGTGCTGCAGCGGCTCCGCGAGGGCGACGTCCTGGTGATCACCCGGCTGGACCGGCTGGGCCGGTCCATGCTGCACCTGATCACCCTCGGCGCCGACCTGCGCGAGCGCGGCATCGACCTGCAGGTGCTCGAGCCGGGCATCGACACCGCGACCGCCGAGGGCCGCGCCATGTTCGGGATGCTGTCGGTCCTGGCGGAATTCCAACGCGAGCTCATCGCCGCGAACACCCGCGACGGCCTGGCCGCCGCCCGCGCCCGCGGCCGCAAGGGTGGCCGACCCTCGAAGCTCAGCCCCGACCAGATCACACTCGCGCAACGGCTCTACGACGCGGGGGAGCACACCGTCGCGCAGATCGCCGACATGCTGAAAGTGCCGCGCACCACCGTGTATGGGCATCTGAACAAGCGAAGTGCGGACCCTGCCCCGGCCACGCAGAATGTCGTCGTGACAGCCGATCCGCCTGCGCCGGTGCTGCGCTCGCGGACGTGCCAGACCTGCGGACACGAACCCACCACGCGCGCCGAGGCGGCGCACCAGCGCGCGGACCTCGCCGTGATGTGGCTCCACCCCGACCCGGACCATCGCGGGACCGTGATCAGTCGACAGCACTGCAGGCAGTGCGAACCCGGGCAACCAGCATTCGACGTCGCGTGCAGGGTCTGCGGCGACGGACCCATCCTCGCCGGCGATTTCGCTGAGCTGGCCGAGAACGGTGAGCTGGCCGAACCGGTTCGACAATGGCTCGCAGGCACCGGATGGACCATTGCGCCCGATCTGCTCTGCCCGGATCACGCATGAGACGTCCCGGACCCGACCACGACGAGCGGATCCAGAGACCGCCCCAAGGCGAACTGTCCCCGGTTTGCGATGTACGCCCCTCAGCGCGAGCCCCAGCGAAACCCCCAACTGAGGCTGAGATTATCCCCAGGTCATGCACAGGCCGGTTTGAACGCTGCACGCCCGCGTGATTGGGTTGCCGTCACCAAACTTCGAGAGGCAGGTGAGCGATGCACGCGTTCGCGGACGAGTCACGTCGCGGTGACTACCTTGTCTGCGCGGCGACGATCGCCCCCGCTGATCTGACCGAGGCCCGGAAGGCACTCAAGGCGCTCCGCGCCCCGAAGGCTGCACGGATCCACATGTCGCATGACAGTCGCAGAGCACACGAGATCATCCGGGGGGTTGTTGCGCTCGACGTGCGGGCGCACCTGTATGTCGCGCGACTGCACGGCCGGCCGGAGCGCCATGCTCGCGACGAGGCCCTTGCCGCGATGGTCACCGACCTCGACACCATGGGTGTCCGCCAACTCTGGCTCGAATCCTGCGATCAGGATCGACAGGACCGGCACGTCATCCGGGCGGCACTGATGGCCTCGAGCGGACCGGGGTTCCCCTTCCGGCACGCGCTACCTACGAGCGAGCCGATGCTGTGGGTTCCTGACGTAATTGCCTGGGCGTGGGGGAAGCGGGGACATTACCGAAAGGCGGTGGCCGATCTGGTTGAAGTGCATACCCTGCCTTAGATACGCAAAACCCGGGCGACTCACCGTCCGGAGAGCTCCCGGGTCCACTTCCCACGAGCGCTATGTCGTGGGCACCTCAAGTATCGGGTCGCGGGCACTACTGCGTCAAGGCGCACACTGCAGGGCCGCCGGTCCGGCGATCGTGACGATCGCGGCCACCGATGGCGCCGTCACCACCGATGGCGCCGTCACCACCAATCGCTGCGACAACTGCCATTACGCTGCGTTGGAGATGAGTGCCGCCGACGCCCCGCCTCGAGCGCCGAACACCTGTCCGCCGGTAGGAAGACACCACTTCGGACGCACGAGCTGTCCGGTCACGACGGCGGTCCGGCGCTCCTGGTGAACGGGTGCCGGAGCCGACGATGGTTCACCTCAGCGCACTGGACCAGTGGGCCGATCTTCTACGCTGGACTACGCACCAGAGGCGGCAATCGGAATCCGCCGCTGCTCCGTAGCCATTTCCACAAGGAAAGCCGCCGGCACCTTCCCCGATGTCAGCGGCTCCTCATCCCCAAACGTCCCGAGAACGCTACGCACTGTAGGTCTTACCCGGGTCGGGGGTGACAGTGACGCCATATCGCCTCTCGGCAAGTGGTCGCTCGCAGCGACTGTTCTGGTGTGGTACCCGGGGTATGCGCGCCACCGTCAGCCTGTTCAACGCAAGGACCAGCCGGGAGTATTCCGAGCGCCGAAAGCGATCCGGCGAGGGCACGCGCCTGCGCGAACCCACCCCGACCGTGGTCAGTGGGCGGCGCGGAAGGCCTCCTCGATCTCGGTGGGGATGCGGCCGCGCCCGGAGAGCTCGTAGCCCTGCTCGATCGCCCAGGCGCGGATCTTCGCGGCCTCCCCCCGCCGCGGCTTCCCGGTAGTGGGGGTGGCCGGGCGGCCGGCGCGGTGTTTGCGGCCGCCGACCCGGCTGGAGTGCGCGATGTAGTACTCGAAGGTTTCGCGGAACTCCGTGGCGTGCTCGTCCTTCAGGTCGATGACGTACTCGACACCGTCGACGGCATAGTGGATGCTCTCGCCGCCCTCTGTGAAGACGGTGCCGTCGATGTCGTCGACCAGCTCGACTACGACCTTGCGTGCCACAGATTTCACTCCTCGAGGTCTTCGACCCGGACCATATGACAGTACCGATCTGCTACCTGCGCCTGCGGTATCGGAGGCACCAGAGGGAAACAAGCGCGCCCGGACAGCGGCCGCATCGGCGACACTCCGGCGGACCAGCGGCGACACGCCCGGCCTTCGGCGGTCTTGATAGGCTCAGCGATGCCCGCTCGGGCATCGCTGCTGGTCAGGACGCTCCACTCCCTCACGTGCGCCCTGTGAATCTGATCTACCGTGCGCAGTCATGATGAGCTTTCACGCCCTGCCCGGCGCCGCCCTGGCATCCGCCTCTGCAGAGTCAGGGATCCGCTGCCGACGATCGACGGTGTCTTCGAAGTTCCTCGGCCCGGGCGCCGGCTTTCTGATGATGCTGGGCGCGATCGCAATCGCGATCGTGGTCGGGTTCCTCTCGTCCACGGGCGTGATCGGCCGGACGACACCGTGAGCAACGAAGGCACCGTGTTCCTCGGCGATCGGGGAGTGGTTCGTCCTCGGGTTCATGGCCTGGCTGGCGTAAGCGGCCGCCGGGCACGCATCACGGGGTGCCGGGTGGTGCCCGAGAAATGTTGATACCGCAATTGTGAGTCTTCAGGGGGGCGTGTGCGTTTCAAAGACAAGAACCCAGAACTGTTCCGTCAGCTACATCCGACCCGCAATACCGGGGTCGATCTCGACTCGGTGACGAACTCGTCCCATGAGATGCTGTGGTGGCGCTGTCCTGTCGGGCACGAGTGGCGTGAGACACCGCTGCAACGGCGATCACCCGCCGCGTGGAAGAACGGGGCCCTGCACGCCTGCCTGCACTGCGTCGCACCCGGCTGTCTTGTCTACAGTTGCGGCCACCGCAGGTTTCAGCCCTCCGAATCCACCTTCCGGGTGCTCGCCCACCCGTGCCGCAAGTGCGAGGTCACCGAGCACGCACGCCTGATCCTCGACCGGCTCGACGAGTCGGCGGCCGCCGCGGTCCGCGTCCTCGACGGCAGTCCCCTCTACGCCCTGTTCTGTGCCACGGCGGCCGACACCGTCGAGTGGTGGGACAAGATTTTTCCGCTGGTGGAGGCGTACTTCGTGCGGATGGTCAGCGTGTACGTCGCCCTCGCGGCCATCGAGCACCGACCCACGCTCAGCTGCCCCACCTCGGGCCTGCTCGGCGCGTGCATGCTGCGGATCCTTGACGCGCTGCCGCCGAGCTGCCGGGAGGAGATGCACAATGCTGTGCCGGACGATGCCGGCCACTTCCGGCACACGTATCTCCCTGGCTGGCATGACAGCGACATCGGGTGGGGCCTGAAGAAGCTCGGCTTCGACATCCGCGATACATCCCTGGACACCGATATCGAGCGGCGCCTGCAGTTCTGCGAGCAGCAACGTTTCACCGCGACCGGTGAGCTGCCCCCGGTCCACCTCGCGAACCGGCACTATCCCCTGTTCACCCACCTTCCCCGGGACCGGGAGAGTGGGGCGTTGGCCGAGCTGCGGGGCTTTCGCCCGAAGCAGGCCCCGCCGCGTATCACCGCGGTCCGGGTCACCCTCGGCGAATCTTGCCCCGCCGGCCCCGGCGACCCCCTGGGCCGCACGCACGTCGGGTACGCCCCAGGTCTGACAACGGCGGAGTTGTGGGAGCTCGGCCGCGGCGTCTGGAAGCTGCGTGCCGATCACGTCGCCGCCTCGTCGATCGTCCTCGTCGTGTTCGACAAGACCGTCGTGCTGGTCGCCTCGATCACCGGACTGACCGTGCACCGCGGCGGTCTGGCCATTCTTGGTGAACCCGTTCCCGAGCACCCTCTCCTCGGCAGGCCCGACCCGCTGTACACACCGAATCCTCTGGCGCACGGCGTCATCCACGGCGAGGCCGAACGCAGAGGGAGGGAGTCGGAGCACCGTTTCCGTTCGTCATCGTCGCGACCGGTACCGATCCCACTGCCCCGCACGGTCTCCAGTGCCGATGCCGTCAGGTCCGGGAGGGAACGGGTCGTCCGGGCTCACGCTTCGAACAGCATCGTCTGATGCGTTTCGGGGTGGGGGAGTGGACCGTTCGTGACGGCGGCACCGGCGTGACGCGCTTCGGCGAGCTCGGGGCGGAGGTCGTCGGCTCGCGGGCCGCGGTGGCCCTGAGCCCGAGCTGGTGGCGAGAGCCCGCGCCTCGGGCGGCGCGAGGTCGTCCTGTGAGTGGTCGAGGCAGCCCCACCCCAGCCGATTCTCGACATTCCGTTACATTTTGTTATGAAATGAAATGAAACGAAATGTTATGTAATGTTACGATGATGGGGTGATAACCCGTTTATCGAGGGGGAGTGGCGTCGAGATGAGCGAGAGCAGGCCGGGTAGGCCTCGGGAGTACGCCTCGGACGCCGACCGGGTCCGCGCCTGGCGGGCCAGGCAGAAGGGAAAGTCCGGCTCGACTACAGCCGACACGGCTGAGGCGCCGACCGATCCGATCGAGGCCTCGGCAACCCTGGCTCAGTCCCTTCCGCTGTTGAGGCAGGAAGCCGACAGGCTGTCCGCCGTCGCCACCCGCATCACCGAGTCGGTGAACCTGCTCGGCGACCCCGCTGCTGTCGATGCGCATCTACGCCGCGCCCAGGTCGCTGCGGACAAGGTCCGGGCGGATGCCGCCGCCGAGATCGAACAACTCCGCGATCAGCTCGACACCGCGGTCGACGACCGGATCAACGCCGATGCCGCCGCCCAGGCCGCCGAGCAAGCGGCGGAGCAGTCCGCCACCGCGCTCGCCGACGCCAACGCCAGCCACGCCGAACAGATGCGCACGATGGAAAGCTCCTACCGCGAAAGGCTGGTCGAGCAGGAGCAACTCGTCGAATCCCTGCGCACACAGACCACCGAACTCGGCGACGAAGTCGTCCAGATCCGCGGCGGCGCGGACCGGGCGGCCGCAGCCGCCGCGGCCACCATCAACCGGCTCGAAGCGGACCTCGACGAGGCACGGGCCGCCGTTCAGGCCGAACGGGCCCGCACAGACGGCATTCGTGACGAACTCGCCGCCGCGCGTGCCGACCTCGCCGCAGCACGCACCCAGACCGAGGCCAGCCGCGAACGGGTCGAGGAACTGCGCGCCGAACTCGCCGAGATCCGGAGCCACCCCCCGCGCTGAGGCGATCAGACCGGGAGCCGTGGGGTGTCCGGACCGACACCGGTGCCGCACACCACCGAGTACGTGACTGGCCGTGGCCCGAAACCCGATCGGGCCCCCGTCGCCAGGCGGCGGTCGTTCCAGCGGTGGGCTGCGGAGGGATATATTGCCAAAACCAAAGCTGTCGGCGGGTGTCACCCGGTTCACTTTGGAAGGCGTACGCCAAACCGCAGTTATCCCTGAATGGTGCTTGGATGTAGCGGTGTCTGAACAGAGTCCTGCACCCCATGCGCCATTCCCGCTTCATCTTCGCCTGAATATCGCAAAGTACATGCTGGTCGCGTTCGATCCAAAGAATTATCTAAAATTGTCAGAGATAATCGGCCTAGAGTCGTCCGGCGATATCAGACCTCTTTCGATGCAGCAATTCTTCGCTCTACTTCCGCGGCTCGGCTTAATCAGCGATCCCTATCCAGTCATGTGGCAGATCACATCGATCGCGGATCAGCTTGTTTCCAATGGTTTGCTGCAGAAGATGCCGGGAGCATCATTGCCGCCGCCCCTGGGAAACACGTTCTATGCGATGCACGGTGGGGCAACGAAGGCACAGGCTGCGGGAGATCTCTGGCTGAGCGAAAGCCTAGGACCGGAGCTGATAATCCGTAGCTATATCGCTCGGACAGTCCAAATTTCAGGTAGGAAATCAAACGGAGATGCGAGTTGCGGCACTGGTTTACTACTCGACAACCACCATATTCTCACCAACGCACATGTGGTGACAGATATGACTGTCGATGAAATCCTGTGGACACCGAAGTCGCCACCTGTAGATTCTCCGGAGTCCACCATTGATGCGGTAGAACTACGGGTCGAAGACAGTAGATATCATGAGACAGGCGAATTCTCACATGCCAATCCTGTCGATGTCGCCATCCTCGAAGTGACTGGCCTGGGGGAAACTTACGCCGACGGTGGTGGCATCGCGTTTCGGGGCCCGGGATGGTCAGATTCGGCATGGAGCTTCGGTTATCCACCGGTGCCACAAGCTGCTGAGCCCGCGGTGGTGGTGCATCGTGGCGAGGTCGTCAACCCGCAGGTACAGAACCAGAGGCGGAACGACATGATGCTGTTCTCGGCAACAGCTCGGCCCGGCAACAGCGGCGGGCCGATCGTGGCGCAGGACGGGCGTGTCATCGGGATTGTCGCCGAGGATTTGGGAGTCAAGGACAGTGCGGAGGTCCCGTTCTACGCAGGCGTTCCGACTCACGAGATCGCCCGCGCACTCAACGAAATGGGTTACCCCGACCTCTTGAATCTTGAGACCTGGGAAGCACCGTAAAAGGTGTGCGAGCGCGACTGGGGGCAGGTCGGGCCTGGTGTCTCTCGCTGAGCTCTGAGTCCCTCCACCGCACGCCTAACAAGGGCAGGGCGTTTGCAGGAGCGACCGCCGGCTTGTCTGGTGCAGAGGATCTGTGGGGCGTGGCCGGGCCCGCGCTGTCCTCTCGATGACCGGGCGCAGGGCGCCGTCCTCGCCCCAGCCACCTTCAACTACTGCGGCGGCGGCGCATCATCGTCGTTGATCAGCCACAATCCTCGACAGTACTATCCGCGCCCATGATTGCCGCACAAAAGAGCCGCGATCAGGCTCAACCCGAACCAGGACTGCCCCGTTTCGGACCCCGAGAACAAGGAAGCCGCGCCAGATGGGCCGCATTTATCTGGATGCAGCCACGTAGAAAGAGTGTGCGGCATCGACATGGATTTGGGCGAAGATCACGCCCTCGAACTGGCACCGTATAATGGCTGGAGCGCGCCACGAAGGAACAACTGGCGGATACTCAGCGAGGTCAAGGCGGGCATGCGATCGAAGGCACGCAGGAACGGATGACCGGGGCGAGCAAACAGGCGGCATTGGACGGGGAGTGGCGCACCCGAATCCCGATGTTCGGATATACCGCACACGGTGCGGCGGTCGTGGAGTCGGAGGCGGCGGCGATACGGGAGGGCGCGCGGTCGCTGTCGTCCGGTGTGTCCACCGGAGAAATCTCGCGGAGGTGGAACACAGCCGGGCTCACCACCCGCGAGGGGAACCCCTTCACCAGCAAAAAGGTAGTTGCCGTGCTGCGGAATCCGACCTATGCCGCGCTGTCCACATATAGGGGGCAGATCGTCGGTGCCGGCCATTGGCCCGCCATCATCGACGAACACACGCACCGGACAGTAGTCGGGATACTCGATGGCCGACGCACGGCGGCACGGGATCGGCGCTGGCAGGGATCGGGTGTCTACCTCTGCGGGAAATGCGGGAGCACGACACACGTCACGGCGAGCCGGGCCACGCACTACTACGTCTGCAAAGAGTCAGCCCACCTGTGGAGGCGACAGGACACTCTCGATGCATACATTGACACGCTGGTGATCGACCGCGTCACCGCAGAGGACATGCGCCCTGTCCTCGGCAAGCCCGATAATGGGGAAGAAGGGCTGCTCGAAGCGCTGTACGACGTCACCCGGATCGACAGCGCCTTCGCCGTCCAGACGCAATGGGACCGGCTGGCGAAGTCGATCGGGGCCGACGATCTCCGCGCACGATGGGAGAAGATAGGGGCCGACGATCTCCGCGCACGATGGGAGAAGATAGGCGCGGACAGACGCGGCGCGGTTATCGCACTGCTGATGACGGTGACCATACTTCCGTCCCCACGCGGGCGAAAGGCCTTCGACCCGAACTTTGTCCGGATCGATTGGAAACACTGACCCTTCTTGAATCTCCCGGCCCAATCGGATCTAGCAAATACCTTCTAAGCGGGATCTGCTTGGCAGCGGACGCCTTTCACCGTCACAGCTTCAGCTGATCGAGCTGACCGCAGCGGGTGCCGTTGCCGCCGTTGGTCGACGCACTGACGGTGTCGGTGAGCGTCCCGAACTGCGACAGCAACTAGGGCGGGCGGAAACAGACTCAGATGATGTGGATGCACTCGTCGGGATGGTCGTGATCCGAGACAGGATCCACATTAGCGGTCGAATGGCGAATGCCATGCCGCTACGTGCCTGGCTGTGAACCATCACATGTGCTACTTGGATCTTGCACAAATGCTTTGACGAACCCCGCTGATTGATAGAGGTATTGGTACGCCCACCGGGCAACTGAGTATGTCCCAGGCACTGGCACCATGAGAACGTCTCTGCCGTCGAGACAGCGGGAGAATATGTACCGTGCTCTGGGCAGGTGGTAGCGCCACGAGACGACCATAAGACTATTCCAGCCGTTCGCAGTAGCGAGATTGCGGGTGAAGACAGCTTCGCCGAGAGTCGTGCTTGGATTCGGTGGAATGCACCTGACTGTGAATCGAGGGTCACGGGTTTCGCAGCGGGCAGCCAACTTGGTGCCGTAAGGGCCGTACGGATCCGATAACACGACGTTACGCGACAGGCCTTGGCGAGCGAGGTCGAACGCGAACTCTTCGCGACCGTCCCGTTCGCCGCCAAGCACAACGATCGCGTCAACTGATCTTATGTCGTCCACCGCGGATCTGTTGTAGACGATGAACCCGGCACCAGCAGTGCAGCAGATAAGGATCGTCGCAACTATCATTGCTGCGACGATTTTCCGCACTGATGCAGTCTAACTGCTCGTATCGGTCAGGCTGATCCTGTCGATATTGTCTGGAATCTTGAACCGTTCACCTCTTACGGCCGCCCCAGTCCGCGGTAGGTCCATCCGCCCTCGCGCCACTGTTGCGGGTCGAGGCAGTTCCGCCCGTCGATTAGAACCTTCCTGCGGACGACGGCATCGAGGTCGGCCGGCTGGAGCTTCTGGAATTCCGGCCATTCCGTGAGTACGAGAACCACATCGGCACCCTCGCACGCGTCCATCGCCGTGGTGGAGTAGCCGAGAGTGGGGAACAGCGCGCGCGAGTTTTCCATGGCTTTCGGGTCATACACGTTGACGGACGCGCCCTGGAGTTGGATCTGCCCGGCGACGTTGAGTGCGGGTGAATCGCGGACGTCGTCGGAGTCGGGCTTGAAGGCCGCCCCCAGGATTGCAACGCGCGCGCCAAGCAGGGATCCGCACGCCTCGCGGGCAAGTTCGACCATTCGCGTGCGACGTCGCATGTTGATGTTGTCTACTTCCCGTAGGAACGTCAGGGCCTGGTCTGCGCCCAACTCTCCCGCCCGGGCCATGAAGGCACGAATGTCTTTGGGAAGGCAGCCGCCGCCGAATCCAAGTCCGGCGTTCAGGAAGCGGCGGCCAATGCGAGCGTCGTGCCCGATCGCATCCGCCAGTACCGTGACGTCCGCGCCGGTTGCCTCGCACACCTCGGAGATCGCGTTGATAAACGAGATCTTGGTGGCGAGGAAGGCGTTCGCGGACGCCTTCACCAGTTCGGCGGTGGCCAGGTCGGTCACCACGAACGGGATGTTCTCCCCGAGGAGCTGCGCATAGACCTCACGCGCAACCTGCTCTGCCCTGCCCGGACGATTCCGGTCGACGCCGAGCACTAGCCGGTCTGGATGCAGGGTGTCTTGGACGGCGAAACCTTCGCGCAGGAATTCGGGGTTCCATGCGACCTCAAGGTCGGCGCCTGCTGGCGAGAGTTCTCGTGCGAGAGACCCGAGACGTTCGGCCGTGCCTACCGGTACGGTCGATTTCCCGAATAGCACTGCAGGACTGGTGATCAGGGGTGCGAGGGTTTCGATTACGGCGTCGACGAACTTCAGGTCGGCGGCGAACTCACCCTTCTTCTGAGGGGTGCCGACCCCGAGGAAGTGCACGTCAGCGAATGCCGCGGCTTCTTCGTATGACGAAGTGAATCGCAACCGTCCCGCGGCGATGTTGCGGCGCAGGACGTCCTCGAGGCCTGGCTCGTAGAACGGGACCTCTCCGGCCTCGAGCTTTGCGAGCTTCTCTGTGTCGACGTCAACGCCGAGGACTTCGTGGCCGAGTTCGGCCATGCAGGCCGCATGGGTGGCACCGAGGTAGCCGGTGCCGAACACAGCAATGCGAGTAGTCACCGCGAACTCACTATCTGGAGCATGGGTAGGTGTTTGGTGGAACGTGAGCGCTAGGTCCGCACGAGGTCCACGTGCTGTCGGTACCAGGAGATGGTCGACGCGATTCCCTCGCGGAGGCCGATCTTTGGTTCCCATCCCGAGTTCCGCAGCTTGGTGATGTCGAGGAGCTTCCGCGGAGTTCCGTCCGGCTTAGACGTATCCCATTCGATGCGGCCGCCGTAGCCGACTTCCTCGGCGACGATCTGTGCGATCTCTTTGATCGTCGAGTCTTCGCCTGTGCCGACATTGACCTGGTCCGGACCGTCGTAGTTCTCGAGTAAGTGCAGGCACGCCGACGCCATGTCGTCAACGTGGAGGAACTCGCGCCGCGGTGAGCCTGTGCCCCAATTGGTCACCGACTCGAGGCCGGTATGACGGGCTTCGTCGTACCGCCGAATCAGTGCGGGAAGTACGTGTGATCCCTGAGGGGAGAAGTTGTCGCCCGGACCGTAGAGGTTGGTCGGCATCGCTGAGATCCACGGCAGCCCGTACTGGCGACGCACTGCTTGGATCTGCAGGATGCCGGCGATCTTCGCGATCGCGTAGGCATCATTCGTGGGTTCGAGGTGCCCGGTGAGGAGGTACTCCTCCTTGATGGGCTGTGGAGCCAGCTTCGGGTAAATGCAGGACGACCCGAGGAAGAGCAACCGCTCGACTCCATGTTCGAGAGCCGCGTCGAGGACATTGACCTGGATGCGCATGTTTTCGGACAAGAAGTCGACGGGGTAGGTGTTGTTCGCCAGGATGCCGCCGACTTTGGCGGCCGCCAGCACCACGGTGCGTGGCTTGGTCTGCTCGAAGAACTCGAAGACCGCCTCTCTGTCGCGAAGATCAAGCTCGCTCGACGATCGACCGATGAGGTTGTCGAATCCGTCTGCTTCGAGCCGACGCCAGATCGCGGAGCCGACCAGGCCGCGGTGACCGGCGACGTAGAGAGGCGCGTGACGATCGAGTGGTCCCGGTACGAAACTCGCTTCCGTCACAGGATCTCCCAATCAGGGTGCGCGGGAGAATCGATCCACGGACGGCCCTCGTGCTCGAGTGCCCTGATGTCGGCGTCCACCATGATTCGGGCGAGTTCGGGTGTATGCACGGCGGCCTTCCAGCCGAGCTTTTCCTCAGCCTTGCTCGCATCACCAATCAACGCGTCAACCTCGGTGGGGCGGAGGTAGCGCTCGTCAAACCGAACGTGCTTCTCCCAATCCAGGCCTGCATGCTCAAATGCGACGGTGAGGAAGTCCCGAACGGAGTACTTCCCGCCCGTGGCAAGAACAAAGTCGTCGGGCTCGTCGGCCTGAAGCATCTTCCACATGCCCTCGACGTACTCGGGTGCGTAACCCCAGTCGCGGATGGCGTCCAGGTTGCCCATGTACAGGTGCTCCTCCACACCCGCCTTGATCCGTGCCACCGCACGTGTGATCTTCCGGGTCACGAAGGTCTCGCCTCGCCGAGGTGATTCGTGGTTGAAGAGGATGCCGTTGACGGCGAACAGGCCATACGCCTCCCGGTAGTTCTTCGTCACCCAGTACGAGTAAACCTTCGCCGCTCCGTACGGCGAGCGGGGGTAGAAGGGTGTCTCCTCGTTCTGAGGTGGGGGTGTTGCGCCGAACATCTCTGAACTCGATGCCTGGTAGTACCTGCAGTTCAAACCCGTGAGACGCACAGCCTCGAGCAGGCGGACCGACCCAATGCCCGTTGTATTGCCTGTGTGCTCGGGTTCATCGAAACTCACGCGCACATGCGATTGGGCTGCGAGGTTGTATACCTCGTCAGGCCTGATCCCGGCCAGGAGAGTGACGAGTCGCGCACCATCGCTGAGGTCTCCGTAGTGGAGGAAAAGTCGCGCTTCGGGATCGTGGGGGTCGACATACAGGTGGTCGATCCGCGCCGTGTTGAAGCTCGAGGCCCTGCGGATCAGGCCGTGTACCTCGTAGCCCTTCCGCAGCAACAGCTCAGCAAGGTACGACCCGTCCTGACCGGTGATACCTGTTATCAACGCGCGCTTCATGAATCCTCGTCTCGAGCTTTGGTGGAGGCAGTTGGGGAACCCCGGTGAAATAATAGCTGGCTGCATAGAGTCGCTGCTCACCGCGGTATGCGTCAGTCGAGGCGCAGATGATGTGGCACGGATCATCTATCTGATCGCTAGCCACGAGGTCGTAGATCGACTGTTCCTCTTTTGACGATTTCCCAGGTAAACTGCGCGAGCAGCGATCTGACGCTCGGACGATCCTACTTCCCTGAAGATCGAGCCGGGACGACGTAGGTCTGGTTTCGGTCGTTGCGGGCAAACCCTGACTACCGACCCACACTCGTCCCCGTCTCGCCTGAAGCTTCGACTAAAGCAGTCACTCCGGCGAGACTCAGAGTGCATTCACACGAGGACCATCGTTCATGACTACCGGTTCAATTGGCGCACGGTTCGAAAGACGTGGCGTTGGCCATATCCCTTTCAGCGTCACCACTCTTCGCAACGCGACGGAAACCATCATTGAGGCTGCAGTCAAAGGTGTCGCGATGCCGATCAGGTTGTCGAATGCCTACTGCGTCGCGCTTGCCGCGCAGGACGAGGAGTACAGGGCCGTGATGAATGGCCCGGGAGTGAACCTCCCGGACGGAACCCCTATTCCGTGGGTGATGAATTACGGGTCAGACGTCGACGTATTCGCAGGTCGGGTTCGTGGTCCCTCCCTGTTCGTCGAGGTTCTGGATATCGGTCGCCGGAGCAACGTGAGGCATTTCTTCCTCGGCGCAACCGAAGACACTTTGGCGAGTCTGGTGGAGCAGGCCTCAGCACGTTTTCCTGGGATTCAGATCGCAGGTGCCTACTCCCCTCCGTTCGCGCCGGTGACCGAGCATTTCTACGCGCAGTGCGTCAGTGAGATTCAGCGAACAGACGCACAGATCGTGTGGGTAGCTCTGGGAACGCCTAAGCAAGACGTGGTTGGTGCAACGATCGCAGAGATGGCGCAGTTGCCGACGGTTGCGGTCGGGGCGGCGTTCGATTTTCTCGCCGGTACGGTTCGGGAGGCACCAGTGTGGATCCAGAATTCGGGTACTGAGTGGCTGTTTCGTCTCGCGACGGAGCCTCGGCGCCTCTGGCGTCGGTACCTAATCGGGAACTTTCAGTTCCTGCGTGCTGCGTACTACGCACGAGGGCTTCGGAACCTTCCTGCGATCGAAATCTAGGTACGGGCGGAGGATTTGCTGTGTCCTGCGTAGGTCAGCCACCGTTCTCGAACGGACAATCGGCTGACCGCGTGGAGCAGGCACGGAACAAACTGACAGAGAGTCAGGCCTATCAGGAGGCTGATCGCTGGGGCGAGCGTACCGGCGCTACCTACCAGGACGACCGTGCAGGAAGTTACAAAAACCACGGTCAAGACGGTTGTCAGTGCTTGGAATCTTAGTCCGCGGGAGTCCGTCAGATACATCCCGGACGCTAGATGCAAGGCTTGGACTAGCACCACACCGCCCAGCAGCCAGTACAGCGCCCACGGCACATGGACTGCATTTCCTACTGCTAGTCGTGAGACGAATGGTCCCGCTACAACGAGACCCGCGAAACCGCCTAGACCGATGACTGCGCCGGTCGTGAGGCCGATGGCGAAGCGACGGGTACTGCTGTGGTGGTTTGCGCGGTCATGCGCGTACTCACCCCACAACGAGCGGCCGGCCACCTGCGCGATCGAGAATACGGGCAGGAACGCGATCATTGCTGCTGAGTACACCGCTACGTCCTCCAGCGACGCACGCCAGCTCAGAATCAACCGGCCGCCTTGGATGGCAAACGGCATCGCCAGCGCGATAACGAGCATCGGACCGGCCGATCCGAACAGCGCTGGTCGGGTCTGGACGGGTCGTCGAAGGTTCGGACGGATGCCGCGTGCGCGCAGTGACGCGATGGCCATGGCAAGCGCAAGCCACGATGCGATCGGAATGCCGATTGTCGAAATCGCAATGATACTTTGCAGATTCAACTGCAACGACGCCGCGATGACAACAAGGCCCGACAAAATCGGGGCAACACCTTGCAGCAGAATCGCCAGCGGGTTCCGCTTCAAACCGATGAGGATTGCGTATCCGATCGATGCTGGCATAGTCATCAGGAAAACCGACAGCGCGAGACAGACTCCCCAGTTCATGCCGAGAACCTGATCGACGCCGAGGATGGGGGGCCACAGCTGAAGTAGACCAATCAGATTGATGACAAGAAGGCCGATGGCACATCCGCCGAGAAGATACTTGCCCGATGCCCGAAGGATCGCGACGAACTTCTCCGCCTCGGACGGCAATCCTGCTGCTGCATTTGTGACCGCCGCCCCAAGACCGAGGTCGATGACCGGCAGAAGCAACGGCAGTGACACGACGAGGGAGAAGACCGCATATGCCTCGACGCCGTAGGTTCCAGTGATCGTGCGGGCAAGAACGATTGATGTCACGCCAGTTAGCGGCAGGATCGCGACCCGAGCGGCCGCGGAGACTACCGCTGATCGTGCAGATGGACTCCTCCAGACGCTGGTGTCTGTGTGGTTCTTGGAGTCCGATCGAACCGCGGTCACGCTCGTCTCAGGGCAGAGCCTGCGTAGCTGCGTGCTGTTCGCCCAACCGCGATTGCATGCGATGCCATTCGGTCCAACTTCGCCGAGTCACCGAGTGCGACTCCGTTCTTGACTCGCATCCTGTGCCACAAATCTTCGCGTTCGAAGAAACTGATGTCAGTGTGAACGCCGCCGACGCGGAAATCGCTCATGAATCGCACCCACACGCGCGGATTGGATTTGAGGGCAGCACGCATCGCCAGTTCTTGATCGCACGCCACGCCGAAATCGACATCAAACCCTCCGAGGCCACGGATGAACTCGAGGCTGAGGTAGGTCGCCTGATGCGGAACGAAACGGATGCCCATCTCGAAACGTCGCTGTAAGAACGGTGCCTGCACGGTCGCCCCGAAGACGTCGCCTTCCTCAGACATGTAACGGAGGCATCCGTATGCCCAGTCCCAGCCGACTGCCTGGTAGTCGGCTGCAACAAACGACAGGGTTTCCTCGTCCGTGAACCGGTCGCCGGCGTTCATGAAGACGACGACGTCGCCAGAGGCCATGCGGATGCCCTTGTTCATTGCGTCAAAGATCCCGTCATCGGGTTCGCTGACCGCAACAACACGACTGTCGCGCTGGCGGTAGTTGTCGATGAACTCTGCGCTACCGTCACTGGAACCGCCGTCAACGATGACATGCTCGTAGGTGCAGTCACGTTGGTTGGTCAAACTTTCCGTTGTCTCGACCAGGCCGTCGTGATCGTTGTAGTTGACGGTGATTACGCTGAGAACAGGAGATGTCGTCGCACTCACTTTGTTTTCCCTCCGGCGACCGTTTTGGTCGGCTGATTGCCCGCTTGGGGTGACGGCGTGATTTTGTCAGCTGAACCACTTACTGCCAGATGCAGCAGCTCAGCGGCCGATTCGATCGTGAAGCGGTTGAGCCAGGCTTGCACTTCCGCCGTTCGTGCGAACGATGCCTTCCTGATCGCTGCTGAGAAGGACGGCACCGAATCGTCCGAGATCAGCTGCCCGGTAACTCCGGGTATGCATGCATCGGCAGCCCCGAGGCAGCGTGAACTGACTACCACGGGGATTCCTGCCGATGCGGCCTCGATCAGAACGTTGCCGAAACCTTCGATTGGCGATGGAACGACGAGCACCGATCCCGGTTCGCAGTGCTTGTGCCATTGGTCGACCCATCCGTGGAAGTTCACGGGGAATGGGTGGTTCGCCGCCATTGCGCTCAGCTGTGGCCGGAGGTCCCCGTCACCGATGAAGTCGACGACAACTGGCTCTCCCCAGGATGAGGTGAGGTGCGCGGCGATATCGAGGACGAGTTCGGGACGCTTTGGGGCGAGGATTCGGCCTACGAAGACCAGTCTCAACGGCGCGTTCGGTGGCCGCTTGTAATAGTCCGGCTCTTGCGACGGCGCGTCGAACGCGACGGGGTTAGGTACCACCCACATTTTCTTGTTATCGAGGTGGTAGGCGGTCGTCATTTCCGCTGCGACCGCGTGAGACGGAGCAATCCAGCCGTCTGCATACCGATAGAGCAACCGCGCTAGCCGCTGCTGACCGCGCATGTTCACCCCGTATTCGGCTCGCCGATGGCTGTGTAGCGTGTGCTCACTGATGATGATGCGCGGACGTGACTGGCGCATGAGGGACGCGGCGAGTAGGCATAGAAGGTTCGAGAAGGTCAGGAGGGATACAACGGTGTCGTAGCGACCGGTCTCGAAGGTCGCCTTCAAAGCGCGAACAGCGGCGATTACGCCCGACTTCGGTGGCGTGAGCGGCACGAGATTAAATCCCGTCACCGGGGCAGACGGGACGCGGTGCGTGGTGATCACGTCTACCCGGTGGTCACGATGTCCGAGGGCCTCTGCCCACTTTCTAGCCACTACTTCCGCGCCGCCACCTTCGATCGCAGGGACCACGATCGCTATGCGCTGGTTATTCATTGTCGGTGCTGTTAGGCGCTCGTAGGGGTCCGTCATCCGGTACGGCGAGTAGTCGGCTGACGGCCACCGGTGCTGATCTGTCGGCTACCGCGTTGGCGCACTGTTGGGGGTCGAAGTTGGCGGCCAGCAGCACGGCGCTGGCCAGCTCTCGTGGCTCGCGGGCGGCGACGCGTACGCCGTTTCCGAACTCCGAGTCAAGGACGTGGTCCGGATCGGCACCGTTCGTCGCCACGACCGGCAAGCCGACTGCCCCCGCCTCGGCCATGACCCGTGGGGAGCCTTCGTAGTGCGATGTCATCAACATGACGGTCGAGTCGGCCATTATGCGTGCCACCTCGGCTCGCGACAGAGCTCCGGCGAAGACCACGTGAGCGGCGATATCCTTGTCGTTGGCCTGACTGGCGATCGTGGACCGAAGGCTCCCCTCCCCCACGAACACCATCTGCGCATTCGGGTATCGCTTGTGCACCTCGGCGAACGTCGCCAGGGCGAGCGACGGATCCTTCTGCGATTCAAGACGACCAACGAAGACGACCTTGAGCGGGTCGCTACTTTTCCACTGCTTGCGTTTGAGAGTGAAGACGGCAGGATCGAACCATGTCTTTGCCACTGTGAGTCGCGGATACATTTCTTTGATGCGTGCGCTGTCGCTCTGATTGAACAGAACGACCTGATCGGCGCGCCGGAACACGACCTTTTCACAGGCTCGATAGAGGAATCCGAGATACTTCCACAGCGAGTCCGAGTTGCCACCAGTGAGTCCGGTGGAGTCGTTGTGAATGAACTGAACAAGGCGCTTCGGGCGTACGACTGCGGAAACCACAACCCCGGTTTCGATACGGTGGGTCTGCAGTACCCCACGAGGTATCTGTTTCCGGAAGCGCACCAACCCCCACGCCAAGCGGACGGAATGCGGAATCCGCAGGAATCGCGCTTCTCTCGTACGAGAGAAGCGAGCAACCGGCAAGAAGGGCACCGATTCATCCGCTACTTGCGCACTGCACCACTGACCGAGCTGCGCCGAGTCGGACTCGGTGACACCGACGATCGCAAGGCTGGACGTTTCCGAGTACTTGACGAGGTCGTGGATGCACGTGTCGGTACCCCCGGGAACGAGTCGTTCCGGGTCGATCTGGTCGATGATGATCCGCGCGGCATCAAGCGCGTCGACGCTCTTCAGGTTGTATGTGCTCATGTGAGGGGACCTTCGCCGAATACGTCTCGCGCCCACTGGTACTGCTTTTCCAGTCCATCGTCGATTGGAACAATCGGCGACCAACCCAATTCACTGGAGATTTTCGCGGTCGAGCCGCCTGTTCGGAAGACGTCTCCGGCGACCGTACCGCCCGACGAGATCTCGACCGGCCTCTTCGTGATGTCGCCGATGATCTTGATCGTTTCGTTCAGCGAAACGCTCGATCCGCCCGCGACGTTGTACACCGAAGCCGGCGGTACGTCACTGAATGCCGCTGCGATGTTCGCCTCGACGATGTCGTCGATGTAGGTGAAGTCGCGAATTTGGTCACCGGTTCCGTACACCTCGATACTGTCGCCTTGCAGAACTGCTCGGAAGAACCGAGTGAATGCCATGTCAGGACGCTGACCGGGACCGTAGACGGTGAAGTACCGGAGCGACACTGTCGGAATACCGAAGTTTTCGCCGTAGAGCGAGCAAAGGTGCTCAGCGGCGAGCTTTGTGACTCCGTACGGACTCAACGGTCGAGGAGTGTCCGATTCCACCGTCGGGTATTGCAGTGCGTTGCCGTACACCGATGACGATGAGGCGTAGACAAGTTTCTTGATCCGAGAACCATCAGTCTTCACTGCTTCGAGGAGACGCTGCGTGGCTTGCACATTGTCCAACGCGTAGAGGTCGAACTCACTGCCCCACGACTTCCGCACACCCGGCTGCCCAGCCTGATGGAACACGAACTCCACCCCACGGAGCAGATCAGACAACTCCAGCGTGTTGAGGTCACCCTCTACAAACTCGAAGCGACTCTTTGGGATCGACGCCAGATTACTCTTCTTGAGATCAGGGTCGTAGTAGTCCGTAAGTGAGTCGACGCCACGGACCTCAATCCCTTCACTGATGAGACGACGCGCAAGCGTACTGCCGATGAACCCGGCTACTCCGGTAATTAGTGCAACCATTGTTGACCTCTCCTAGCACGGTCCAGCAGAAGCGGCCGAACTTTGACAAACTGCACGATCAATCACAGACGGTAGGTCTGCTCCTTGAATGGGGGCTTAGCTAGTACGCTCCTCGCCCCCCCGCGATGGCCTTAACCGTCTTCGCGATGATCAGACCGTCCCCCACCATGGACCAGTTTTCTACATACGACAGGTCAAGACGCACACTGTCTTCCCACGACAAATCGGATCTTCCGCTCACCTGCCACAAACCTGTGATGCCCGGCTTCACCAACAGGCGACGACGCACCGTACCGTCGTACGACTCAACCTCTCTGCGGAGCGGCGGCCGAGGACCGACCACACTCATCTCACGCCGTAGGACGTTGAGGAACTGAGGCAATTCGTCGAGGCTGTACTTGCGAAGGAACCGGCCCACCCGAGTCACCCGGGGATCCTCGTGCAGTTTGAAGAGCAGGCCAGCGCCATCATTTGACGACATGAGACGTGACACGTGCTTGTCGGCACCAACGACCATGCTGCGGAACTTGAGCATGCTGAATGGAGTGCCATCAAGACCCATTCGCTCTGACCGATACAAGACCGGGCCAGGACTGCTGAATTTGATCGCAAGGGCGATAGCCAGCATGACCGGACAGACCACGATGAGTGCCACTGTCGCGAACAGGAGGTCAAATGACGTCTTCGAGAAGCGTTGAGCGCCTCGGTATTGTGGCTTCTCTATGTGAATCAAAGGAAGGCCAGCGACAGGCCTCATGGACAGTCGCGGCCCGGACACGTCCATCATCCCTGGGGCGACTACAAGGTCGACGCGATGGGGCTCGAGTGACCAGGCAAGAGCGCGCAGACCGTCGTCGCCAAGATGTTCGGTCGCCGTGACAGCAACGGTATCAGCGTGGCACACCTCCAACGCCCTGACGATGTTGCACTCGTCCCCGAAGATCGGTAGTGCCTGCCCCGCGACATCGACTGCTGCCGGCAACTTTCCCGTGTATCCAGGGATGCATACACCTACGACCCGGTATCCGTCCGCGGTACCACGCGCAAAAGACGCCACAAGGTTGCGGACTGAGCGCTCGTTGCCGACCACCAGAACCGATGTTTGATACTCGCCCCTTGCACGCTTGCTCGCGACTACCTGCCGCCACATCCACCGGCCGACGATGAGCCCTGCAAGTCCCACAGGGAAGGCGATGGCCAGGTAGAGGCGCGCGAGGTCTAGGCGGAACAGCAAAGCCATGATTGCAATGAACCCGAAGAGCCGAACTGTGGATTCAAAGATCCTGCGGTACTCGTCGGGCCCGCTGCCAACCACCCTGACGCTCCGCGTCCGGAAGATCACCAGTGCGATGAGCCACGCGAAGATCAAAAGTGCAGAAATAAATGTGTAACTCAAATTATCAAACAACTCGGAACTATGCAGGATCCCATTATCACCGAAGCGAATCCATTGCGCGAGACACACAGCGGCAACGATGACCAGCGCGTCGGTGGCCGCCAAGCACCGACGGTACTTCGATTGCCAATCCTCTCGGCCGCCAGTCCTTCTCGGAAGCGCCGAACCTTCCGCCCCACCGTTGACCGTCAGTGTTGGCTCGACAGAGAAGTCGAACGCGGTCACCTCACACCCTCCAGCTGGTATTTCGGAGCGGCTAGCGTGTCCGATGACTTCGTGGTGATGGTTACAGACCGGTCCCCCGTTTTACTGCCGCGCGGTTGATAATCGCACCTTCAACCAGTTTGTTACAACGATGTGAGTGGTGTCACAACGACATTCAGTCCACCGACTACCGCCGCGCCACAAGTGATTCACAAGTAGATCGTTCGACATTTTCCCGCATGCCGATGATCTGGTCTATCTACTGCGTGAATGACAGCGGCCATTTCCAATGCGGTCCGCTCCATCCAGCACACGTATGGTTAACCGGTGCTCATCGCTGTGTTGGCGGCAGTCTCCGTCATTGCGCTCTTCGTCGTGGCCCGCCAACTCCGGCAACGCCACCTCATCTGGGATGCCGGAACGGTGTTCATCCTGGTACTCGGGTGGGCAGCACTAATCCCTGTCGTCCTGAACAAATTGAGCGACGGCGTGATGCACTCGTGGAACTACTGGGGTGAGCTGGTCGAGGTCCCTATCCCCGTCGACCCCCGGGTACAGTCCGCCCTTCAGTACGTGATCATCGGGGCTTCGCTGCTCCTATTGTGGCGCTCTGTCCGGGACGCCGATACATGGCGAATCTCCCTATTCGGGATCGCGGTCATGGGCACCTCGTTCGTCGCGATGGCGGTCGACACGTCCGCCTACGACAGCATCATCAAGGGACAGCCGATGGTTCTCCTGGTCGTCCTCGTCGCAGCCAGTTTCGCCACCCCATCCCGCGAAGGGGCAATCACAGGCGGTGCACTCTTTACTATCAGCGTCTGCGCAACTGGAGCCTTCCTCGGGCTGTATGCGCCCGACAAGGTGTTCATGCCGTGCACGGACAAATGCAGCTTGGCTGGCGAGCTCTATATGGCCGCGACCCCCCACAGCAACACTCTCGGCCTCATCACCGCGATCGGCATCCCATTCGTGTGGCTGGCATTCAAAGGGCCTATCCGGTTCTGGATGCTGGTCTACATAGGTGCCAACCTTGTCGTTACCGGAAGTCGCACGTCGATGTTCGCCGCGGCCGCAACCCTCGTCGTGCTCGCCCTGACTAATCCAACCCACACGGGCGGGAGCATTGTCGGTCGCCATCGAGCATTTCTCACGCTCGGCGTGGTCACATCGACCGCAGTCGCGATGATCCTGCCGTTCACTGGACAGTCCGACTCCTTCGCAACCGGGCGAGGATACCTGTGGCGAATCGCTGTCGAGCAGTTCGAGCACACACCATTCTTCGGCGCCGGACTGACCGCGTGGGACCGCTTCTACGAGGCGGGCGAGTTCGGCGCTGCGGCCGCGTACTCGACCCACAACCAGTGGCTCGAGTTGCTTCTGCTCGCAGGTGTGGCCGGAGCGGTCGTCTTCGCGCTCGGGTGGGCCATCCTGGTCTTCGGAGGCGACGAAAGTCGAAAGTTCACCGTCCTCCCGGTCTTGCTCACCGTGGCCTTGCTGAGCTCAACCGAGCGCCCGTTGTCGATCGGCCTGATCAACACGATGACGTGGGTGCTCGTCGCACTCGTCGCGTTGTCTAGCGAGGGACGTCAAGGTCAGGGCCGGCAAGCGACGGCGGCGACGCCCAGCTCCAACCGGTCATACCGGTTTATGCCAGCACACGGCCCGTCACAATCCCGCACACCTGATGCGGGTCGAACGTCCACGCCTGCCGCAAGCAGGCTTACCACGGCGGTCGCAATGCCCGGTGAAGTGGCAATTGCTCCAACCGTGCACTTATAGCGCCTTTTTCCACTCCGCGGGAACTCCCGCGTACAGGCTGTTCGGCTTGCAATCGCGGGTGACGACACTGCCTGCAGCGATGACGCAACCCTCGCCAATGCTGACACCAGGCATGATGACGGAGCGGGCACCGATCCACGCGCCGTCGCCGACACGAATCGGTGCGGCCTTTGCGGTGCCGGCGCGTCGGGCGGAATCGCCGTCTTCGTGCGTGCACGTGGCGAACACGACCTCATAGCCGATGTCCACCCTCTCGCCGATGGTCGTGGGAGCGCCAAGGTCGAAGAAACACCCGTAGTTGATGAACGACCCAGCGCCGATCGTCAGTCCGGAGTTGCTTCCATAGAAGCCTCGGGGATTGATCCAAGCGGTCGGGTGAATGTCGTGGCCGGCGGCCCGAAGAATTCGACGGCGAAGTTGGGCGGGTACGCCATACCCGGCGGCCAGTCGGTTGAGGACGATGTCTCGACGTGCAGGACCTAAGTCCCGGCCGATGCTCTTGAGGATTCCCATCAGAGAACTATGCAGGATGCCCCGTCCTGTCGATACATGTAGATCGTCCGAATGACCCCGGAGAAGCACAAAAGATGGGTGCCGACCAATGCTCGCCGGCGGGAAGGGTCTGCCTATTCCAACGCGTCCAGCAGCGCTTCTGCAAACGCGGGAGAAATAAGGTCTGCATATGCAGGTGTCATATGTTTGGCATCCATTTTGGCAGGCGTCGTACCTACAAAGCTCGGGCAGTAGTCCTCTGGCGTGCAGAACCATTTCCGCGAATCCAGGAAGGTTCCGTTAAGAGAATCGGCAAGGTACTGCTCGGTTGTGAAGCGTTCAAACCAAGTGCCAGTGACTCGACTAATACAGTCGGCCGGACTGTTGACACGGTTGTAGCACTCGCCGATGTTTACGTCGTCCGGAGGCGATGAGAGGAATACGATCTTTCCGACGTTGCCAGCGAACTGATCTGTCATTCGGGTAATGCCGGCGGCCCATTTGTCGTTTGCTCCATCGCTGTAGGAGTTCGCGATCACGACTACTTCCGGGCGAATTTCATTCAGCGAACGGATCGCCGAAGCCTTTCGCGTGGGGCACGCCGCGCCGATCTCGTCATCAGCTGCGCGGAGTTCGAGATCAACAAACGGACATCCGAACATCGCCTCAGAACGAACGCTCCACTGACCATTACTTTTTTCCGCGAACTTGCGCAGGGGCTCCACATACGTCATTGCTACTGAATCTCCGAGGACGAAGATGCTCCGTGGCGCCAAGGGGTTACCCCATATGCAGGCGGTGGTTTCGGGACGATCAACTAGGCCACACGGCACGATGTCAGGTGGTGCCTGGCGGCCCTTGATAACAGCATCCATGGATGGGTTCAGCTCCGGCCAGGAAGTTGCCTGGACCGCTGAAGCGATCGACTGGGCGAGTTTCGATTGCTCCGGACCGACCACCTTTCCAGTGACGGCTGCAATTGCCGGGGCCGCTGTCCTGACCGGTGGCGCGGTTGCCGGGGAGACCGGCGCGAGGGTGAACGCGACAAGCCCGGCTGTGATGAGCGCTAGTGCCACGATGCCACGTGTCTGATTGGATTCACTCATCCGCAGAGTCGGCAATCGCCAGCGGGATTTGGCGAGTAGGTTTCGTTCCTGCTTCTCTTTGCGGGTGGCGAGCCAGTTCGAGTTCCGAATTGGATTTTCAAAGAAGTGGTACGACGCGATAGAGATACCGAACATCAGTAACAACGCAGCCGCGAAATAGTGGTTATTTCGATCGGCTAGAGATGCCAACAGGATAATAATAGGCCAGTGCCATAGGTAGAGCGAGTATGAGATGTCACCAATGTAAGTACTTCCCCGGTTGGTCAGGATCTGCAGATGTTTCTGATCACCTGACACGCCGGCCGCGATTACCAGGGCGGCGCCCAGCACAGGCACAGCCGCCCATGGTGCAGGGAACCCTCCGCCTGTTTCGGTGATTGCGAACGCACCCGCACCGATCGCGATCAACCCAGTCCAGGCGATATACGGGCGTGCCCAGTCGGGGATGCGCTCGAAGTAACCGATCGAGATCGCGAGGAGCGCACCGACTCCCAGCTCCCAGACGCGGGCGAGGGTAGAGAAGTAGGCCCAGGTTGGGCTGCCTTCTGTGTTCAGTACCGAGTACCAAAAGGATACGAGGACAGCGGTTCCCATCACCGCGGCGGCGAGGACGAGCCGCGCTCTCACCGACCAGGACTTTCGCATGACAACAATCCCGGTCGCGAGGATTACCGCCGGCCAGACGAAATAGAACTGCTCTTCAACAGACAGGGACCAATAGTGCTGGAGCGGCGACACAGGTCCGGCAGAGTTGAAGTAGTCGGTGCCTTCGATTCCGAATCGCCAGTTGGACACGAAGAAGAACGCGGCGACTGCATCGAGGACAGTCGACTTGAATCTTGCTCCGGTGTAGATGAAGTACGAGGCGACGATCGTCGCGAACAGCACCAGGGTGGCTATGGGGACGATGCGGCGAATCCGGCGGCGATAGAAGTTGGAGAAGGAGATTTTGCCAGTTTTCTCGAAAGTGTGCAGAAGTGATCCGGTGATGAGGAATCCGGAGATGACGAAGAACACGTCAACGCCGATGAAGCCGCCTCGTGGCCAGTGAAACAGATGCGAGAGCACGACGAGCATGACCGCGACCATGCGCAGACCTTGGATGTCGAGACGTTGCTTCGGTTTGGCCTCCCCCATCCCTCGGCGGCGAGCGCCCCGCCTGGATCCCGGAAGCAGTGAAGTGACCACGATCGACCCCTAGATGACTGAGGCCCGCGAGAGAGTTTGCGGGACGGGAAGAATATAGTCGGCGTCCTGCTAACCTGCCGGTTACGGTCCCCTGGAATCCGTCCTAGTCATTCACGTAAATGACTCCGCACAAAGTTGCTCATGCCGCACCGTTTGCGACCGGTACCCTCCCGTACCACGGCCACATCACGTAGGCGTCGTGGTAGACACCCTTGGTTGGACCGGGGAGCTTCATGATGTCCCAGGTATAGACACCTGCCGCGGCACTTCGGCCACCACTTCTGGGCATACCCGCGCGGGATGCCGAGCCTGCCGGCGATGCTCGGTCGACGAGAAGTTGGGCGTAGGCACACTGAACCTCACGAACCCGCGCTGCTGACCTGACCCCCGTGCCGACGAACTCGCCCGGCGCCGTATATCACTATTCAAGTTCGACCGTTAGAGTCTTTTGGATGCAAAACCCAACCCGCGTACATCGAGCACGCCAGATCGGGAAGCCGTCGCGTGGACGCTGACAGCGCCGGTGCGGTCCCTGGTGGCGTCCAGACCGAGGATCTCCTCACCCGAGCGGTGATCGAGGCCCTCAAGGCTGGCAAATCGTGGGCGCACATCGCTACCCAACTCGGGGTTCCACCCCCTTCTACCTGCGATCATGTCGCGACCGATCGGGACTGGCAGGAGGCAATCGTCGATCACGAGAATGCCCGGGCAGCACGGGCTTGACCCGGCTTGGCCCCCAGGCGAGGCCTCGGGAAAGGCGTCGAGCACCGCGCCATCGTCGGATGCCGGTTGAAGACTGCTGCACCTGGGTGTCAGAGCTCGTCGAGAGAAACCAACCCGTCCTGCAGCGCCCGCACTAACAATCCGGACTTGTCGGCCACAGGGCGTCCGACGGCGGCATACTTCGCTCGGATCCGGGTCAGGTGGGTTTGGATCGTGCCCAAACTGATCCCCAGCTCGGACGCGGCAACATTCCTCGATTCGCTGCGCAGCCACAAACGAAGAATTTCCAGCTCGCGAGGCGACAGCGCCGGCCGCCGCGGCGGTCCCGCGATGGAGTCCGGCACGGGTCCTGGACCGGAACTCATTTGCGATCTCACCTTCTCGAGCTATAGCGACTACGTCCGGACGAAACACTGCTCCGTTCGGAGCATGAGCCATACTTGGGGACAATACGATCCGGCGGCGACAACAAGCACGTTGTTACCGCGGTAAACAAACCGTACCTGAAGCCGGTTTCTGGACGTGTGTCGTCGCAGACGAGGCCGGCCGATGGCGTGTGGTCGCGGAGCCACCACTCGGCGATACCCGCGGATTGTGTCGCGCGGTCAGCGTTGCTCAGTTTCAGCTGAAACAGCAGTACACCAGTGGCCGGGGGGTGGCATCGGCGTTCCGATCGGTAGAAAGCAGCTGTCGTCGTAGAACCGCTCGTTGAGCGCCATGCGGGGCCGTCCGTTCGAGTCAGTTCCTCCGGGCCGTCGAGACCAGGATATCGATCGGGCTGAGCTCGGCCGGGGCGCTCAGGGCACGTCGTTGAGGATGCCGTCCAGCTCGGCCAACAGTTGGTCGGCGCGGTCTTCGATGTCGTCGAGGAGGTCGGTGACGTTCGTCAGGTCGTGGTGGGCGCTGCGGCGGGCCGCGGTTCCCCGTTCGTAGTAGTGCGGGTCGAGGACACGTCCGTCGTCGATCGGATACCGGTCGGGCGACTCGGCCTGCCGCGGCCGCGGACGTGGTTTCGGCGGCGGAAGGATGTGTGCGGGTGCGGTTCCGGCCAGGTGGGCGTGGACGATCGCGGTGATGGCACGTGCGGTGGGCGGGGCCGGGTCGAGCGGGGTGTGGCCCCAGCGGTTGATCGAGGTCAGCAGCGGTCGGTCGTCGGCGCGGTAGCCGGCGTCGAAGCCGGTGAGGTCGCGGCCGGCTTTGACGTGTTTCGCGATTGTGGTGGTGGCGTGGTTCCGGTCGAGAAATCCCAGGACCTCGATCCAGTCCCGGTAGATCGCCGCCAGAGGGATCTCCGGTGACTCGGGCAGATCGATCCGGTCGCCGTCGATGCACAGTTGGAGGGGTGCACCGCGGTCGCCGGTTGCGGTGAGATCGCGGCGGCGGAGCCGGGCGAGCTGCTCGAACCCCACGCCCGCGGCGGCCAGTGCCAGGATGAACCGGTCGCGACGGCCGAAGAAGCCGGCCGGCCACCCGGCGGTAGGGATGTTCGGGATCCGCTCGGCGACGACAGCCGATACGCGGTGCAGGCGAGCGGCTCTGGTGGTGTTGAGGGCGCGGCGGATCGCCTCGTCGGTGCCGGGTGCCGGGTGTCCCTGCCTTCGGTGGACGGTGTTGATGACGCTGACCCGGCGGCGTTGGGTGGCCAGGGCGGCGGGGTTCTCGCACAGGAAACGGGCCAGCTGCTGCGGCGTGGCGGGAGTCTGAGGTTGGTCGGTCGCGGCACACCAGTCGGCGAACAGGGCCCAGACGTGCCGGTCCCGGGCGGACAGACGCGGCGTGGGTGCGGTGCCGGTGCCGGGTGTGGTGGCGTACACGCCTACAGCCCGAGGATGGTGACGGCGTTCCCGACCAGCGGAGTACGTTCCCGCGCATACGCTTCCACCATTTCCGGGGTGGTATGTCCGGTCTGACGCATGATCGCGTGGGCGTCGGCGCCGTTGCGGAAGGCCTGGGTGACGAAACCGGCCCGCAGCGAGTGCCCGCCGAGCTGCGTGACCTGGTCCGGGTCGTAGCCAGCCTGTGCGGCGCGGCGTCGGATCGCCTTGTGCACCGCCGCCCCGGACAGCGCGGTGTCGGAGAGGTTGCCGTTCTTGCGGATCGACCTGAACAGCGGCACCCGCGCCGCGATGCGCGGACTAGCGCCGCGGCACACGTGGGTCTCGAACGGTTCCGCGGTGGTCAGCAGCCGGATCACCCCGGGGCGGCCGCGAGTATCGAACGCGGCCACGACCTGCGCCCACCGCACGTACGCGCACGGCGGGCAGCTGTCGTGGCGGTCGGTGATCGGCAGCGCCCGCACCGTCCCGTCGCCTTCCTGGTCGGTCTTCGACCGGCGCAGACGCACGTGCACACCGTCGTGCCGGTGCACGCGCACGTCGCCGCCGTCCAGGCCGACGAGTTCACTGCGGCGGAACGCACCGGCGAACCCCATCAGAATCAGTGCGCTGTCGCGGCGTTCGAGGACCGCATCCGCCCAGCCGTCCACCGCGTTCCGGGCGGCGGCGACGATGGTGACGATGTCCGCCGTCAGCAGGGCGGCCCGCGGGTTGCGGGGCCGGTCCCCCACCGCGGCGTAGTCGCGGCGGATCCCGGACAACGTGGCCCGGACGATCTCCTGCCCGGTCGGCGACTCGTGGCCGGCGCGGGAATGGTGGTGGGCGATCGCGGCCACCCACTTGGTCAAGGTCGCCGGCGCATACACCCGGACGCCGTCCGGGCCGATGGTGTCGGCGGCATCGACCAGGTAGGCGGCCACCGTCGCCGAGTGCGCCGGCAACGGAGCATGCCCCTGCGTGGCGCACCAGTGCGTGAACCGCCGCCACGCCGAGGCGTAGGTGCGGCGGGTGCCCTCGGACCGGGACTCGGCCATCGACCGCCCGATCCGCCCGACCACCGCCTCCGACAAATCCGGAAACACCGCCGGGTCGCCGGTAACAGCAGCCGCGGGCAGCTCGCGGGGGCGTAGGCCCTGGTCGATCGTCATGCCGAGCATGTTATCGGCACCCTCCGACACGGCTTCGCCGCGAAAAACGCGCTGAGGTGCGGTTTTCGGGGAGACGGTGCGGGAAGCGGAATTCTCGTCGCCAACCGCGCATAAACAGGAAGTGAAACGGGCGCAGGACGTCGAGGGTGCCCCTAAGTGGTGTGTGTAGGTTCTCGCGGCCTCGTGTCACTTTCCAAATTTCGTGTCACTGCCGTGTCAGTTTCTCAATTTCATGTCAGTTGGCCAGCCATTGCTTCAACGTTTCCCCAGCTCACGGCCACTCGCTTGGCGCGCACTCCGTCCGGGACGCCGAAGATTCTGACAAGAAGATGAGAATCTGTCGTGGACAGGACTCTGGAAACCCGCAGTTCAGGACTACACGTGACTGACATATTCGGCGGAAACCTACATGTGTGTAGGTTCTCAAGTTCGGTGTCAGTCACTCGGTGTCGAACGTAGCCCGGTGAGGGTGAGGCGCAGGTGATCCGCCAACGCAAGTTCGTGTCGAGACCGACGTAGAGCAGCCGCAGAGTTGATGGTCGCTTGAAGTGTTGTCACACTACAACGAACCATTGCACTGAGATGTCCAAGGTTCACTCTTAAGCATGGCTGCAAACGGTCCATTGCTCGCTGAGAGATCGATGTAGGTACCGTCTTCGACGATTTGGCCGTCGTGGAGCACGACGATGCGGTCCATAGTGCTCAGAGTGCTGAGCCGGTGTGCCACGACGAGCATCGTTACGTCGTCAAAACCGTCGATAGCGCGCTGAACGATGGCTTGCGACGGCCCATCGAGGGCGGAGGTGGGCTCGTCGAGCAGCATGATCGATGGCGTGTGGAGGAGTGCGCGGGCGATGCACAAACGTTGCTGTTGCCCGCCGGAGAGGTTCTCGCCCTTTTGAGCGACGTTGGCCTCGTAGCCACCGTCGATCCGCTGGATGTCGTGGTAGATGTTGGCCCTAAGGCAGGCTGTGTCGAGGTCCGTGTCGGTGATCCCGGGCCGGCCCATCACGAGGTTGTCACGGATCGTGCCGGGGAACAGGGTCGGCCTCTGCCCGACGTAGCCGATATTCTCGGTCATGTAGGTGCGGTCGATGCTGCACAGGTCGCGGCCATTGATGGTGATTGATCCGGTGTAGTGGTGGTGGAGCCGCTCAAGGAGGTCGAGGATGGTGGACTTGCCGCTGCCGCTGGCGCCGACTAGCCCGACTCGCTGGCCGAGGGGCACCCGCAGGGTTACCCCGCGCAAGATCTGCCGCGCCGATGCAGCACTATCCCGCGGGTCGTCCCTCACATGATGGTCGTCGATCTGCTGGTAGCTGAAGGAGACGTTGTCGAGGGTCACCGCCGACACGTGTGACAGGTCGGCGACCGGGGTGCCGCTGCCGGTGCGCCGCCGTAGCCCATGGTCCTCGTCGGTGTCGGGCGCGGGTGATACGTCGGCGCGCTTGAAGGACGGGTCGATGGGGCCGGCGAGGTCATCGAGGAGGTCGCGGGCCTGGAGGGCGGCCTCGGAACTCTCGTCGATCACGCGGTGGAGTTCGTTGAGGGGCCTGGTGAGGGCGGCGTAGAGGAGGATGACACTGGCAAGGTCACCGGGAGTATCGGCGAGGTCGAACTGGATAGCAACGACGACCGTGACGACGAGCCAGAGGACTTCGTTGGCGGCCTTGCCGCAGTCGAAGAGGCTCATGACGATGTGGTGACGCAGCTCTGTGCGTCGGAGGTCCTGGACTTCGGCGCTGACACGGTTGTCGAAGTACGACTCGGTGCCACTGGTGCGGATGACCTTGAGCATGGTCAGGCATGAGGTGACCCAGCCGTCGATGCGCTCCTTGGTGTTTTTGAGCGAGACACGGATGCCGTTCTGAGAAGCGATCTGCCAGGCGACGAGGCCGAACCCGGTCGGGATGACCACGGACATGAGTAGACCGAGGAGGCCGTGACGGGCGGTGGCGATGCCGATGGCGAAGACCGCGATGAGGACGGCGGGCAGCAGGTCCGCGGACCCGAGCTTGATCAGTCGCACTGCGCCCTCTACTGACCGGTTTGCGCGGCCGTAAATGGCGCCGTCGGTGCCGGTATGGAAGCGCTGCAGGGGCCAGCGGATGAGGTGGCCGTAGATCTTGGTGCGTGCTCCGGCCTCGAAGCTCGTTGTCACGGCGTGGACCTTCTGGTGTCGGACCACGTTCATCAGGCTGATCAGCGTGTAGGCGATGAACAAGGTAATCAGCGGCCAGAGGGCCTGGCCGAGGCCTACGAGCTCGCCGTCGTCATAGACGGCGTCGACGAACATACCGACGATGACGGGGATGCTGGCCGTGGCGAGGCTGGCGATCGCGGTCGCCAGTACTGCCTGCAGGAGCCGGCGACGATCCGGTACCGGGAGATGCGCGACGAGCTGCCGCCACATCGTGACCGCGGCGCTGACGGGCGCGACGGCGGCCCTGAGCCGACGTCGCCTGCCACGAACGTCGCCACCGGGCGACGCTGGCACGATCGTGTCGCAGTCCTGGGGCATGAGCTGCTGAGTCGAAGTCATCGGTTGGTCGCCTTTCGCATAGCGGTGGTCGTGACCCGCCGGCCCGTCTGGCGCAGGGCACGGCGCCTAAGTGCTCGCGGTCGTGGAGTCGCATCGCCGATGCCGTCCCGAGCGGGGTCGACGCCCCCGGCCGTCATTCGATGGAGCGGCGACTCGGTGGTGGCCGATGAGCGCATTACGCGGGCGTACATGCCAACTCCTCGCGAGACCAGTCGAGAGTGATCACACTGCCGACGGTGGGGTACTTCACGATCGCGACGAACTCGACGGAGTTGTCGGTCTCGTGCATCGTCGGGCAGACGAGCGAGGTCATGGCGATCTCGGCATTGGTCACGTGGGTGATACTCAGCCGTGCAGGCGGCAGCGGGGCCGACGGGTGTTCGAGCACGACCCGGATGATGGCGAGGCGCGTCGGCGCCGATATCACGACGCGGTCGGTAGTCAACGCGTCGTCGAACGTCGCCTTGAAGGCGGTGTGCAGGACGTCATTGGCCTCGAAGGTGCCGATGCGTGGGGCGTGAGTCTCGGTGAAAATGTAGCCCTCGCTGTCCGACGTGCGATGGCTGTCGTCGCCGGTCACGACAACCGGCAGCGCCTCGGCGCCCCGACGTAGCTGTGTGATAGACGCTGTCGTGCGCGGCATCCTCGTGGTCACCGCGACGGTGGTGCCGTGAGTCGTCCGGCCGGCTTGAGTGAATACGGTCGTGGTCAGGCTGCGGGCGATGGAGCCCTGGGCGCCGACGATGACCTGGTGGGCGATGGACTCGACGCCGAAGCCCTCGGCATCGAGGCTGTCACTGAGGTAGCGCTGGCGCGGTGCAGTGGCGATCCGCTCGGTGCCTGGGAAACCAGCCATCAGCCACTTCGAGGGGGTCGCGAGCCCGAGGTTCGCGATCCAGCGGGTGACGGTGAACGCACCGGCCATCGGGAGGGTGTTCATCATTCCGGCCGGCTTGCGGGCCGCAACGAGTTGCGGGGCCACCTGGCCGATACAGAGCACAATGAGGGCGCCGGGCACGCCGATGCCGAGCAATATTTCGGCGGTGTGCGGGATCCCGATGCTGGTGAACGGCAGAGACGTCATGCCTGCGGTCCGGGTCACCTCAGCGATACCGAAAACTACCAGGACGACGCCGGCTTGTCGGCCGGCCAGATAGTGCTCCAACCGCTCGCTCGTGGCGACGAACGGATGCAACTTGAACACACGTGAGTGGGACTCGCGCAGCTGGCTGACATCGGCTGTAGAGAGCGCCACAGCGGCGATGTGAGCGGCCTCCAGAAGTGCGAGGAGACCGAGGCAGACGGCGAGCGCGCCCAGGACGAACGCGGTCGACGTGTGGTTCGCCATCGCGTTCTGGCCGGTCAGCACCGCGCCGAGTACGAGGTACAGGCAGAACGCGAACAGGGCGCCGGCGGCGACATCGCGTACGTGCCGCACCAGGCGGGTGACCGGCGAGATCAAATCGATCGACTCGAAGGTGCCGAGATCCAGCTCCTCTACAGCCTCGACGACCCGGCGCATGGCGGCGCGAGTCGGCACCGGGGCGGCGGTGTTGAAGCAATAGTGGATGGCGTCGGCGTCCGTCTTTCGGGCCGGCACGGTGCGGAGCATCGCGTTGAGGGTGTCTTCGTCGATGCCCTTGGCAGCCACAGCCTCGCGGACCGCGGCCGCGGCCGCGGTCACCGGATTGTTACCGGTGACCGCGACCAGACGGGTGAAGCTCAGCGACACGATCTCGCGCCGGAACTTGGCAATGTGCAACACGGTGATCACGCCTTGCCGGCGTCGCGCTGCGGCGTCCCGAACTTGGGAACCTGGTCCGAGCTCGGGATGCGGTTCGCCCCGTACTCCTCCCACGCGGCGTGAACCCGGAACACGAACTCACCGTGGTGGTTACGCTCGAAGACGGTCTCGTTGGTGACCTGCTCGGGCATCGAGACCAACACACCCTTGAAGGTGAACTCGGGGTTCTCGGCGATCAACTTTCCCAACGCCTCGAGCTCCCGGCCGAACTCCTCCCGGGTCATCACCCTGCTGTCGTGCTCAAGCCAACCGTGCCCGTGGTGGTCCGGGCCGTGGGGGGGGTGGTGTGGCCCGTGGTGGTGCGGCCCGTGGTGGTGCGGCCCGTGGTGGTGCGGCCCGTAGTGGTCCGGGCCGTGGTGGTCCGGGCCGTGGGGGAGGTGGTGTGGCATGTTCATCACTCCTATCGGTTCGGCGATAGGAGTGATGATGCTCAAAGCGATTCAAGTGGCGAGGGACTCAGGCTAAAGAACCAGTTAAGCGTCAGCCGTTCGGTTTGCGACTCTTCACGCGAGTTTCATCGGAACTTCAGCGGAGCAACCCCGTTGTGTAGCGCGACTGAAGACGTCGCGAAGCGCGTCGACGGAGATGGACTCTACTCGGTCCAAACCCCGGTTAGACATACACGTGTAGACGAAGCCCGCCACGTCGAGCCGGGTCCCTGGAGCCGCGCAACGTTGGTACGTGCACAAATAACGGCAGTAACGAACTTCAACGCCGCCCACCCGCGCTGCGCTGGTGGCAGGCGCGAATTGATCAGTCTCAGTGAAGTCTGGCCGATGACCAAGGGTGTCCGTCAAGGTTCGCATAAACCACTCCTCACTCACTTGTGGCTTCGGACGCATAGAATTGATTAGTCTTCCGGGCTCTGGGGCGCCTACCTCAAGATGCTCGAAGAACTTGATGTTCACTCCGTTGACAACCGCCCACCGCAAGAAACGCGGAACCTCGCGCTGATTGAATCGAGTAAGCACCACGTTGACCTCGACCGCCAAGCCGGCTTCACGCACCGCGGCAACTGTGTCATCGATCGAGAATGGATCGTCAAGGTACCCGACGGACGGTCGCGGTTTGTCCTCCCTGAAGGAGTCGACGCCCAACCTGATCTTGCTAAGACCCGCAAAGGCGAGGTCTCGAGCGAGCGACGGAGTCAGTAGGAGCCCGTTGGTGATGAGCGAGGAACGCGCCACATTGGGACTCACGGCCTCGACCAACTCAAGGACACGCGGATGCAGCAACGGCTCGCCACCGCTGAGGATGACCTTCTCAACTTCGGGCTGACGGGACATGGAGACAGCAGCGTCAAATAGTTGATCCGAGAGGTAGGCGGAACCCTTGGGCTGCCCTTCGTTGTGGCAATAAAAGCAGGCAAGGTTGCACTGCTCAGTCAAGAAAACTCGGAGTCTGCCAAACGAAACTGGCATCTCAACGCCCCCGACCGGATCGCAGAATCGGAGTCGATTCTGTGTCGAGGAATGCATCCCCACCAAGTCGATCTAGTTCGTCCCGCGTGACCACTACGCCCGGAACGCCTCGCTCACGCAGGACGACAGCGAAGTGGGCGAGCAGACTGGCTTCTTCGAACAGAAAGCCGCACCCCGGTGGGCACGCTTCGAGCAGCGGAAGTAGGTCTACAGAAGCGCTTGACGCTATGAAGATCGTCGGCTCGTCTGGGGCGTCACCGACGACGCTCTGATACAGATGGGCATGCAGGTCCTCAACCTGCGCGTTGCCACGAAGGTCAACGATCGGACCTCCTGCGTGACCTCGCGAGACAATGCCTCGTTCAAGATCGTCGGATCCCAGGTCCACAGAAAGGTGGTCGGACTCTGCAGCGTCGATCAAGTACACGATGCCCCCCTCCCCACGTTTCGTTATCCCAAACTCCAACGCGAGTTGAGGCTCAACCTCGATGAGAGGCCCCAAGGTCTCGACGACCTTCACGATGTCATCGGCGGTGAGCCACGGGGATTCTGGCGGGTCGACCTCGCGAATCACATGGCCATTGACGAAGTGAAAGGCGACAGATTGCCGCACCTCACGTCGAGACAGAACCCACCCTGCTTTGTCGACGACGTAGGCCGATGTCTCGACGTAGCCCTTCGGTACGAAATGGCCCAGGCCGACCTCCAGCAGGTATCCGTCCGCCGAGGCGCGGATGATCCCCGTGACTTCGGCGTCCCAGATCTCCTGCTCCAGTACGACAGCGACCGCTGCGCTCGAAAGTCCCATCGTTGCCACGCGCGTTTCGGTGTCCGTGATGTTCTCGAAACTCGGGTAGTCGCGTATCGAGTATCTCCGACATTCAGCCGTGAAGAATTCAACATCCGACCGGTCGATCTTCGCGAACTCACGGATGACTCGACTGCCTACGGTGAACGGGTGCAATAGAACAACACTGCTCCCTGCGATCGCAGGACTCCGCGTCATCGGAGGCTGGGGTAGGTGCTCCCGAGATGTCGCGACCGTAGCCCGACTCGGAGTCATTTCGACCCCCAGCTCCGCCGCTCTCCGGCGAAGCGAAATCTTGGGGTGTCCCGAGACCACCGACGGCAGATCGAGGAAGGCCGCAGCGGAATCGAGGTTCTGAACGCCAGGATCGGGTAGGACGATCGGACGGACCTGGAGAACAATCAGTTCCCCAGCGGAATCTACGCACCACTCTACGTCGACGGGCCCGGCGAGTTCTCTCGCAAGGTCTTTGAGTGCAGTGCCGATTTGCTCCAGCAGGTCCTCGCGTAGGGGCCATGTTCCGTAGCGAGGAATCCCATTCGACCAGGCGACCAGGACGTCGTTTCCTGTGCTTCGCCCAGAGACAAGTCCGTCACCCAAGCCTTCGACCCAGGACACGGCCCACGAGTCGAGTGAGTAACTCGTCGGATCGACGGAGAATGCCACGCCTGAGACGGCTGCGGGGACTAGCTCTTGTATCACCACCCCCATCGGCTTGCCTCGTGCACTTGCGCGGACCCGCGCGGCGGCGGCTTCGACCGCGTCGAACTTCACGCCCAGCTCCGTCAGAAACGAACCTGCGCTCGATAAGGTGACAGAGTCCTCGGACAAGCCTGAGCTTCGCACAGCCAAGGACTCAGCCTCCTTCAGGAGGACTGGAGGAGTGATGGTTTCATCGGTGCGGTATGCCACACCCCTCGGTGTCTTGTAGCCAAGTCCGGACAGGCGACCTAGATAGTGCGCCTTCCACCCGAAGACGGCGGGTTCAACAGCGGAGGTGAGTTCACGAGGCAAGGAAGTTGCTCTCTCCGAGAAGCCGAGCCACTGCACCGGGAACGAGGGCCCGCCAGTCGTCACCCGATGTCACCCGCCAGTCGTCACCCGATGTCAACAGTGTTCGAATCTGGGTACCCGAGGCGACGCGAGAGTCATCGTCGCGGCGCCACAGGACCTCGACCTGATAGCCAAGCTTGCTCATGAACTCGACTTTCTGCTCGCCCCAGGCGTCGTAGATCGTCATGTAGACCGTCGTCTCAGCGGGTCTAGGGAGGTAGTGAAGCAGCCGGTCCGCTTGCAGGATGGGTGCTGGGACGATTGCGAAGTCTCGGCCGGTCCAGCCCAAGTCCCACAAGCTCTCCTCAATCATCGTGCGTCGCTCGGCGAACGTGAACGGGTTGTTCTCCGCCAGGGACCTCTTCGGGTCGGCGCCACTTGGAACCCGTGACTCCGGGTCCGGGTTCGTGATCCCGACAAACAACCGGCGACAGTGCGAACGAGCCGCCTCTACGTACTCAAGGTGACCGAGATGAAAGGGCTGGAAGCGCCCAAGCACCAAGCCGTTCTTCGGCTCGCTCACCAAAGCTCCTCTCGACGTCTCCCCGACTTAAATGTTGCTCAGAGCGTACGCGGAAGCGGTGAAGGTCGAGTAAAACTGCCGCGCACCCCAGCCTGCCGGGACGTCCCGCGTCACCCGGAGGTTCGGGACCGAGTTGGAAGGGGATTTGCCGCGTCCCACTCACTGTCAAAGTAGAGCCGGAAGGCGGGCGCTAGCGGAAACGGCGCCAATGGGTCGAGCAGCATGTGCGGCGCCTGCCAGCCGAGACGACTCGACTGCGCACTCTGATTTTCGAGGTCGTAAGGCGAGACTGAGACGATGTCGTCATCAATTACGAGGACACGGAAGGCCGGCAGATGTTTCGTCCCGCGGACTTCAAGACACGGGTACTTTTCCCGGAGTCGAAGCAGCACCTCTACGGAGCTAGGCGACACCTCTCCTCCGCGAATCTGAACCAGGCGGTCGTATGCCTCCGAACTCGGGTCGATGACCAAGAAGCGGGCACGTCCCCTCGGATTCCGACGCTGGAATTTCTGAAGCATCGCCACGAAGCTGTCGTGAACTTCGCGAGTGCCAACCCATTTCCCGGCAAGCACCCCAGCAAAGTCGAGAGCGTTCTCGGCGCGCTTCGTACATTCGATCGGGCTGAGACTGACTTCACCAAGTGCATGGGCGGACGGGGCCCCGATGCCCAGCGCCTCGACGATTGGGACCAACGCATCGATTCCGCTTCGACTCTCGGGGGTGCCGGGCTGTGTCGCCGCCTTGCCTCGATCCAAGTTCTGCCGTCCTCTGTGCGGCTTTAGCTGCTCAACCTCGGGAGGCATCTCCTCCCCGTCTTTTGCGAAGTGCTTTTCAGCTCGTGCCCAGAAGTCTTCGTGTCGTTTCCTGTCGCCTGCGCGATCCGCTGCAAAGAGTAGGCGATACCAGATGCGATCATCCGGGGGCGCGATTTTGGCGAGCCGACTTACCCGCTCCAGAACCTCGTTAGAGGCTGCTTTGCCGTCATCCGAAAACAGCGTGCAGTCAGCTCGAAGTAGTACCGCATCAGCGTGCCTCTTCTTCCATTCGTCGAATATGTCGACCAATCGCTCACGGTGTCCGTCGAGATCCCTGAGGTCCGCGACTTTGAGCTTCTTCGGATTGCAGTTTCTGCTTCCCGCGTGGTCGAGCCCCGTAGCGGGGGATCCGCGCCACATTCCAAGGGCCTTATCTAACAGCGGCACCGCGGCGGCCACGGCGCTGTCCGTCAAGTCGCGGTGATCGGTCCACATCTCACCGGCGATCTCCAGCGCTTGATCGGTAAGCGTCCGGAACTCAGGGAAGTCAGCTGTAAGACTGACCTTGTAGGTAGTTGGCTGACGAGGGATAGACCGACTATTGCCGGCGATTGTCTCTAAACGCGCCTTGGCCTCGCGGTCACCAAGCGCATCCCGCAGGTTCCCTACATAGGTTCCTATGTGGCTCGACCTCACATCGAGCACGTGTGCGGCCAGGTCAGCGGTGACGAGACCATCATCCCAGAGGAGCAGCAACCGCAGGAAGAGCGCGGCCTGGCCGGTCAGCGGTAAGGGATCGGCGTCTCCAGATTGCACGGTAACGCGAGTGTCACACAATCTGACGAACAAGCGTCTCCTCCATTCACCTCCGATTACGTCTGAGAGACTAGCGCTCGACCAGGATGGCCGCGCCGCAGCTCCGCGCCGCGCCGCGCCGCGCCGCGCCGCTGAGCGGAGCTGAGCTGAGCTGAGCTGCGCGGTGGGCCATTGCACGTGTCGCCTGGCACTCAAAGAGCTGGAGCTCTGGGCCCCGCAATGCGAACGGCGCCCCGGTCGTCGTCGAGGACCAGCTCAACTCGTGTGCCGCATGGACGGACGAGGCCGGCGCGATCAACCTGCTCGACGCTGGCAAGGTGCACGCTGTCGATCGACCCCCTGAGCAGGAGAAGCTTCTTGAGGCCACCGACTTCGCAGGCAACAACGGCTGGTCCGACGATTACGGCAAGCGAGACCTGCGGAAGCTGCTCGCCGAAGCGAAGCAATCTGGGTGGAGCGCTGCTTGACCAGCCGCCGCAGCGATCGCCGCCTGCATGCGGACCGGCCAGCCGTACGCCCTGCGGAACGTGGACGGCACGCCGATCACCAGGCCGGCCCGAGCAACTCGACCAAGTGGCGTCCTCCACGAGATCGTCGACGGACTCGTAGAGTGCAACGTGGCTCTGAACATCGATGGCACGAAGTATCACCCGGCAGACCCGATGGGCAAGATGTTCATCGGGTTTCTGGCGATGCCGAGTTCGAATCAGACCTCAAACCTCAAGCTCGCACGCAATAAACGTGCAGGCGCATCACCGCAGCCCGAGTTGGCGGAGGATGAACTGCCAGAGTGAAATTCGGAGGGGCCGACTGTGAAGCTCGGCCCCTCCGAAGCAATCAGTCCGAGATGAGGAGACTCGA